>DAOTAV010000106.1:0-8543 GCA_035382785.1 Salinivirgaceae bacterium
CCAAGTGTTAAAACCAAATGAAAAAGGCGTTCTGAAGGCAAAAATGGACGGTTCAAAAGTGAACGATTACGGGTTCGTGATCGAACGTATGTATTTATTGATCAACAACAAGCCAGAAAGAAACAATATGCTTTCAGTTACTGCCACCGTTAAGGAAGATTTCTCGAAACTAACACCGGAAGATTTGGCCAAGGCACCTAAAATAGTTTTCACTCAAACTAGTTTTGAGGCCGGTGATGTTAAGGCAGGAAGTATGGTTACCCATGAGTTTACCTTTAAAAATGAAGGGAAAAATCCACTGGTGATTCGTAAAGTTCGTACCGGGTGTGGTTGTACAGCAACTACCCCTCCGGCAGATAAAATTGATCCCGGGGAAACCTCATCGATAAAAGTTTCGTTCAACACCCATGGACGCAAGGGGCGGCAAGCTCAATACATCGATGTTTACAGCAACGACCCGTCAAATTCCGAAATAAAGCTGAAAATATCATGTAACGTTATGGAATAATAAAGATCGGTTAATATTTCCCACCCTCAGAAACCTATGGAGCAATCGTCCGAAAAATTTCAAAGTGCCCTAAAAGTAAACCCCGGAGTTGAGCCACCGCCCATGGTAAACCCGGAGATTGAAAAAGGTGGCCGACGAAAGCGTAAACGAATACTCACACCTGAAGAATATTTTCAGGGTATTGTTTCGGGCGATAGAATTATTTTAAGCATGGCAATCACCATGGTGGAAAGTTCCTTGCCCGAACACCAGGAAGTTGCACGTCAAATTATCGAAAAATGCTTACCGCACTCCGGGAATTCGCTGCGGATTGGGATCACCGGGGTGCCGGGAGTTGGGAAAAGTACCTTTATTGAAGCATTAGGGACCGAAGTAACACACCGTGGCAGAAAACTCGCCGTTCTGGCGGTTGATCCAAGCAGCGAGCGCTCCAAAGGATCGATCTTGGGCGATAAAACCCGGATGGAAAAACTTACCAATAATCCCGATGCTTTTATACGTCCGTCACCTTCGGCGGGTTCTTTAGGAGGAGTAGCGCGTAAAACCCGTGAAACCATAATCTTAGTGGAAGCGGCAGGATTCAATACCGTATTTGTAGAAACCGTCGGCGTTGGACAATCAGAAGTAGCGGTTCATAGTATGGTGGATTTCTTTCTTTTACTCATGCTTGCCGGGGCCGGCGATGAGTTGCAAGGAATCAAGCGAGGTATTATGGAGATGGCCGATTTGCTCATTATCAATAAAGCCGATGGTAACAATCTGGAGAAAGCCCGTATGGCTCAAACCGAATATTCCGGAGCATTGCACCTTTTCCCCAGAAAACCATCGGGCTGGGTTCCTAAAGCTCTGACGGCATCTGCCCTGTATAATACCGGGATTGATCAGATTTGGGAAAATATTTTACAATACGAAAAGCTTACTTGCGATAACAATTATTTCCACCAAAATCGACAGCAGCAGTCAAAATTTTGGATGTATGAAACTATTAACGATACGTTAAGACAAAGCTTCTACCAAAACCCCGAAATCAGTCAGCTTCTCGCTGACTTTGAAACATTGGTCATTCAAAATCGCCTTTCGCCTTTTGAGGCTGCCAATCGGTTACTTGATGTATATAGGCAAAACCAATAATTTGACATGGCACGAGTTTTGGCTATTGATTACGGATATAAAAGATGTGGAGTTGCGGTAACCGATCCGAACAAAATCATTGCACAGGCGTTAACTACACTGGAAACAGCACGTTTAATGACATTTCTCGACCAATATTTGCTTAAAGAAACAGTAGAAACTCTTGTAGTTGGACTACCAAAACAGATGAATAACCAGGCAAGCGAAATAGAACCTCACATACACGGGTTTATTAAACGGTTTCAACAAAAATATCCATCGATTCCGGTTGTTAGAGTCGATGAACGTTTTACTTCAAAAATTTCGCAGCAGACTCTTTTAATGGCCGGAGCAAAGAAGAAGCAACGTCAAGATAAGGAATTGATCGATGCCATAAGTGCAACCATTATATTACAAACTTATTTAGCTCAAAATCTATGATCTATCCAATTGTAGTAGCAGGAAGTCCTGTTTTACGGAAGAAAGCAGAGGAAATTGATAAAAACTATCCCGATTTAAACCGGATCATTGCCAATATGTTTGAAACTATGGAGACTGCAGAAGGTGTAGGTTTAGCAGCGCCTCAGGTTGGCTTATCCATTCGGTTGTTTGTGATCGATGCATCTCCCTTTGCCGACGAAAATCCCGATTTAAAAGATTTTCGAAAAGTATTTATCAATCCACGAATCATTGAAGAGTCGGGTGAAGAGTGGTATTTCAACGAAGGATGTTTAAGTGTTCCGGGATTGCGCGAAGATGTTCTTCGTAAATCAAACGTCCGAATAACCTATTTCGATGAAAATTGGCAGCAACACGATGAAACTTTCTCAGGAATAGCCGCCAGAATTATTCAGCACGAATATGATCATTTAGAAGGGATTCTTTTTACCGATAGAGTTTCGTCGCTGAAAAAGCAACTTATAAAGCGCAAATTAATCGACATTTCAAAAGGAAATGTTACGGTTAAGTACAAAATAAAGACGAAATAAACTGTTTCAAACAAAATAAATTCAAACCATAAAACGTAGCAGGCTATGAAACCATTATTCTCAAACGCAATTTTACGACTTTTACCTTTATTGCTACTTATGATTATCATGCACAATTGCGGAAAGAAAAACAATGAAAAAAGAGAATTTCTTCAAAAAATAGTAAAAACTGAACAGGAATTGGACAGCATTCGTCGGATTCGTCCTGATGAAAAAGAGAAAACCTATGAACTAATTGGTTATTACATTCAATTTTCCGAAACATATAAAACAGATTCTGCGGCACCGGTTTTTTTATATCGGGCTGCCGAAAATTCACTATACATTAACCAACCACTTCAGTCAATTAATTATCTGAAACAGATTGAAAACGATTATCCCCATTTTCCTAACCTTGGGAATGTATTATTTTTAATAGGATTCACTTATGAAAATAATCTTCGAAATATAGTTGATGCGCGAATATACTATGAGCGTTTTATTCAAAAGTTCCCTGATCATCCGCTAGCAGCCGATACCAAAATATTACTACAAAACCTGGGCAAAACCCCTGAAGAGTTGATCAAACAATTCGAAGCGAATAAAAATCAATAAATTTTTGGTTGTCAAGTAAAAAATTTTATTTTTGTGAAATGGTCAACCTTTGGGTTTTATATGCGAATTTTCGGCTCAAGAAAAGATATAGAGATTGTTGAATTCCTTAAGGATGTTCCAATTTTTACTAATCTCTCCGGACGAGTTTTAAACCTTGTGGCTGATAAATTAGCTTCTCTGAAATTTAATCGGCACGAAGTGATTATCGCCAAGGATTCAGAGCCGGGTGCAATGTTCTTCATTAAGGAAGGGGCGGTTCAAGTCCACGACCAAGATTTTATTTTTGCCACGTTATCAAAGCATCAATATTTCGGAGAATTTTCGCTCATCAACACGGCAAGGTCTTGTGCAACCGTAACAGCCCTAACGGAGTGCCAATTGCTAAAATTGGAACGTAAGGATTTTGACGCTCTGTTTGATTCAGATTCATCCATTGCACGCGGTTTTTTAAAAGAATTTATCAATCGTTTGCGAGAAACCAATGCCATGGAAGTGCGCCTTACTAAGCGAGCTGTTGAGGTTCAAAACGAAAAACTCGACCTTATGCAGCAACGCGATAGTCTTGAAAAAGAGCGCATTGAGTTGGTTCAAATGAACAAGACAAAAGACAAATTTTTGACAATAGTAGCACATGATTTAAAGAATCCGTTCAGTACCATTCTCGGAATCAGTGAATTGTTGATCACCGACTATGAGCGATACGATCGTGAACAAATCAAAACTTTTATAGAGCAAATTCATAAATATTCGGGAAACGCCTACAGTTTGCTTGATAACTTGCTACAATGGGCGCGTTCACAAACCGGACGCTTAAAACTCAAACCCAATTTGTTCAATATCAAAGATTTGGTAGAGGAAACCGTTGAACTTCTTCAAGGTGCGGCCAATTATAAAAACATTACCATTGTGACCGATACCCATTCGCTTTTTATGGAACTAGATGGGAACATGGTTAGTACTGTGATTCGTAATTTGGTTTCGAATGCAATTAAGTTCACACCTAACGGCGGAACTATCACTATTTCTTATAGCGATGAAGGCGAGTTTGCCCATATATGCATTGTTGATACAGGAGTTGGAATTTCTCCGGAGGATCAGGAAAAACTGTTCAGAATCGATGTTAACCATACAACCATAGGAACCGGCGAAGAGAAGGGAACCGGTTTAGGGTTGCTTTTGTGTCGTGAATTTGTTAAACTACATAAAGGAGATATTTGGGTTGAAAGTACTCCGGGACAAGGAAGTAAGTTTCATTTTACACTTAAAAAGCATATAGAGCCATGATGACCAAATTTTTTTGCCCCCATTGTAATGGGATTTTGAGTGTCAACAATCAAATTGTAATGACCGTAAAAAACGACTCAAAAAAGGGATTAGTGTTTTTAAGTCAACACCTCGGCGACTATAACATTTGGCACCATCCTGATTTTGTTATGAAAGAAGGTGAGCGTTTTGATTTCTATTGCCCTATTTGTGGAGCCACTTTAACGGTAAACGGTAGTGAGTCGTTGGCTCAAATCGGGATGGAAGAAGATGGTCAAAAATTCATCATTGTTTTTTCACGTATAAAGGGAGAGCATTGTACCTACAAAATCAAAGATCAGAACATTGAAGCACGCTTCGGAGAACATTCCGAAAGCTATATCGATTTTGTGAGCGCATTGTTCTACAAATAAATCCGGACAAATCGCCGGCACAAAACTGAGTTGTCCAATCTCAACACAATCTCCAGAAAAAGGAGAGGTTTGGAGATTATCGGTTTTTTTGCATCAAATCATAGAGCACCTCACCCGACGCACCTCCGGGAGGAACAATATCGAGAAAAGCCGCTAAGGTGGATGCAATGGATGTAGTAGGAATGTGACGATAAATTACCATTCGAGGAACTTTCCATCCAAACCAAACTAAAGGTACATGAGTATCGTAGTCGTACCCTGAATTGGATTGAACAACATCGTCGGATTTTTCAATCCATCCCGGATCAAGGTTGATGATTACATCGCCCGAGCGACGTTGGTTATAGCTACGTTGCATCAAAACAAACGTTCCATGTGAAAAGTTGGTAGATTGAAGCGTGTAGGCCGGTAAGGCATTGGCCACTCCCGTAAACTGCAATACAAAACGAGCCAAGCGGTCTTGCATCTCGTTTAAAGAGAGTTTTGAATCTTCGATTAAAGTGTGATTCAGATAAAATTGTTTATTTCGATATCCCAAGATCCAATTCCCTTTTCCATAAATAGCGTTTAAATAGCTTCCCGATAGGGTAATCAATTGTTTCTGATCGAAAACTCCGGCCGGTAACTTGAATTGCTGTAAGAATTTTGGATCATGAGATGAACCACAATCGGAGGTTAACACCATAAGAACATCTTTTAGCCCGATTTCCTGATCCAAAAAATTGATAAAATGTCCCAATTCTTCATCTAATCTAAGATAGGTGTCTTCCAATTCAATGGAAAGCAATCCGTATTTCCGAACGATGGTCCCGGTTGGGTTAATTCCAATCACTAATACATCTGGGAAAAGGTCTTTTCCTAACGATTCGTTCACAATAACCTGTTTTGCCATGTCGAAGGTTAAAGTTATTCCCATGGGGGTTTGGGTCAAGATTCGGTAGCTTTGGGAAATGGTGCGTGATTCAATAAGGTTATATAAAAAATTTACTCGCCTGAAAAAAGCTTTAACAAAAGAAGGTTGTGAAACTGTGTCGGAACTTACCGGCTTTTTGGGAGTCCATTGCCTGTTCACATAAATATCGGGAATTTTTTTACTGTTGAAATCGATCAGCCATCGCGGAAGCGAATCGCGGTAATAGGAGCTGGTAATCCAATTGCCTGAATAGATGTCGAACCACCATGCTCCGTGGGAAGTAAATCCGCCGGAAATGGCCGCCACTTTTCCGTTGAGTGCCACGGAATGAATCTTCGAACGGCTTTGTGTTGCCAACGTTAGTTCATCCCAAAGGGTGTGAATTTGCAAATCTTTGGGTGAGAAGCCATTCTCCTTGGGTGAAGCCCCAACAGGCATAATGTTGTTGTCAACAGCCACAAAAACCTCTTTATTGTTTACTCTTGAAAACCATGAGTCGGAAATAATTCCATGCATTGAAGGGAATGCCCCGGTAACTATGGTTGCATATCCGGTTAATTGTTGCGTAAGAAAATACTCGTGACGTGCGTTTGAACAAAGTGTGCCCTCGGAAACGATACGATTGAATCCATTGGGAGAAAAATCAGATTTAAATCGGGTTAGAAGGTCGTATCGCATTTGGTCAACAACAACCACCACCACAAGTTTGGGTTTTTCTGAAGGAACATTAGGAATGGATTGGGCGAATAGTTGAAATTGTAGAATGAAGGTTAAAATCAGAAAAATCACCGTCCGGATTGAATGCATAATAATGGTTGTTAATAAGGATTCAGGCTGCAAAAATACCGGTTTATTTGAAATGTCTCTCGGTCATAGCCTACTATTTTGCACTTTTTCTTTTAAAGACTTAAAACCTTTTTACGCTAATTTTGTTGATTGGATGAGTAAAACAAACAGAACATGAGTACAGAAAAGGTATTAGAAACCATGAAAAAGGCTGGACGTCCGCTTAGAACCGGTGAAATCTCTCAGCTTTCAGGTTTAGATAAAAAGGAAGTTGAGAAAGCAATCAAAGAATTGAAAAAAGCTGAGAAGATTGAATCCCCGGCTCGATGTCTATGGCAGCCTAAGTAATTTTGTGGGTTTTGGGGAAATCAATAAAGATTTTTGCCCCAAACGAAAAGTGAAAAATGTGTCGCATTTTCACAATAGTGTTGACGCTGTAAGAATATAGTGCAAGGTCGTTTGTTGCTAATTGCGAATACAAGTCAATTTGTGAAATTGTCCGTGATGGTTGAAAAACAGAAATTGATTGTCCAACTGTTACGATAATGCGTGAGTTTGTAGGCCACCAGTAATACCCTTTAGGATAGTTGGGAGTGTTATATCTTTGGTAGGTTTCCCCGAGAGAAACCGAAATACCGCTACCCAAAATCAGTGGTTTAAAAGCCATTTTCACATCTCGAAAGTAGAGCATTAAAGGTTGGTAGGTTGCGGCAATGTTTAGGGTAACCAGATTGTTTTCAAAATCGATGTAAGTCTTAGGTACGAATCCCATAAGAAAAGAAACGTGGGTCTTTTTAGAGGAGGTTTGATAGCCTGCTCCTGCTGAAATCATACCAATATCCCCGGCAAACTGCAGATGAAAAAAATCGGGAACAATCTTCGCCTTAGCACCCATCGTTGTTGCTGTCAAAAAGGTGAGTAGAATTGACAAATATTTTACGGTTTGTTGTTTTTTTGTCATACCATTAAAATGAAATATGTTCAACAGAGATTGAAGCCGATGGATTTCTGTGGTTGTGCCAGATTTTGATTTTCAGATAACGACGTTTATCCACGCTGTAGCTGTTGTAACAATTAATCGTTCGGTTAGAATTTTTCCATTCATATTGTGAAAAATCATGATTGTGTCCGTTTAGATGGAGCACAACTTTAGGGGAATTCAAAAGGGTTTGGATGTACAAGGTGTTTAGTCGCTCATCAAAATCATTGTTTCCCGGGGGGACATGGGCAATAATCACTGCGCTTTGGTATTTGGTAGTGTCACTCAGACACGATTCCAGAAAGGAAATATCGGGAACCTTACCGTTAAAGTTGAATTCACGGCTGTTTGTGTTGACAAAGACGAATCGAAATCCCGAATAGTCGAAATAAAAGTTGAAGGGGCCGAACATGGTTTGGTAAACAAAATCTCCATTATATAACAAATCGTGATTTCCAACAACGCTAAAAAATGGCATAGTGAGGAACGAAAATATTTGCAACATAGCCTGATATTCCATAACCAACCCAAAGTCGGTAATGTCGCCGGCACAAATGGTAAAGAGTACATCCGGTTGTTGGTTTATTGACGCAACCGCCGAATAGGTTGCATCGTAGAACCGTTGAGGGTCGCCAACAAAAGCAAAACAGATAGTGTCAGTAATTGGCAGAGCTTTGATGCGTTGAAGTGATTTTTGATGAATATTCTTTTCATGTTCTAGGAGTCGAGCTTCGTATGGACTGTATTGGAAACATCCTTGAAGTATAAATAAGAGTAATGCACAAATTATTTTAAGCTTCATCGTCTGTTCTATCCTTTTATCACAACGGTCATCGTTCGTGTGTATGCGTTTATGATTGCCACTGTGGTTGGACAATTGTTATGCCAATTGTATAAAAAAGAAAATTATAGATACACTAATGTGTGAAAATAAAAAGGTAGTATCCCTAAAAGTGTGTAATGTAAGTTAAATTTGGTTTCAAATATA
>DAOTAV010000107.1:0-8511 GCA_035382785.1 Salinivirgaceae bacterium
CCAGTTCACCATCGGGATTTTGAATTTCAATACCATCAAAAACGACAAAATCAGCACCTTGAAGGGTAATTCCGGCTTCAAGATCAGATTCAGAACCATAAAATTGTATAATTGCTCGGCTTTGGGGCGGGTTGCTGACAAATTCTATTTTGCCATCAGAAGTTCCTGAGGCAGTTAAAATTAAGGCAGGCTCTGAAAAAACATATCCACCTTGAAGCTCAAATCGAACTCCAGAGGCCGCAACACCATATGTGTTTAATGAATCGAATACACTTTGAAACGTTGGATAATTTGTCGATGGTACTGAAATTGTCCCCCCGATTTGCCCAAAAACCGTTGCCGATAAAAACAAAAAGGGAAAAAATACGTTCTTTATCATATAGATCAGATTTTTTGTTTTCACAAAGATAATAACTCGATTTTTGAATATGAAAAGTTTAAAAAAAAAAGCATTTAATTCAATAAAAAAATTAATTTTGTGTGCAGGAGTTGTATTTCAATTTTATAGAACATCATGAAGAGTAAACTTTCTATTTTATCAATTATTCAAATTATAGTTACTTCGGCCATTAGCCAAGATTTTGAAGTTTCTCCTGTTAAGTTACTTTTTAACGCAGAACCCGGAAGTACTCAAGTGAAAAATTTAGTGGTTAAAAATCATAGCAGCCAATCGCAATCGTATATTGTTAGTGTAGGTGATTTTACCATAAATAATTCCGGGAATCGTGAATTTGCCCCCGCAGGTAGTAACAAGCGTTCCGTGAGTAACTGGCTAACCATAACACCCACTTTTTTTGAATTGCCTCCAAATCAAGAACAACAAATTGCAGTTTCAATCCAACCTCCCATTGACGAATTTGGTTCACGATGGGGAGTTTTATACATTAGGCCAACCGTAGAAAAAAAATCTTTTCAGGCAGACAAAACACTTTCTGCCGGGATGACCCTCAGTCCACAAATAGTAGTTGAAGTTTATCAAACTGCTTTATCATCCTCAGCTGCTTTAAGCGTTAAAATTGATCAATTCAGAGAAATCGAATCCGATTCCCAAACCGAACGTAAATTCTCAGCAATAGTCACCAATAACAGCGACATCATTGTCGAATGTAGAGCATTTCTTATTCTTTCAGATATTAAAACAGGAGAAGAAAAGATTTTTCCGCCATCAACGTTTGCAACCTTTCCAAAAACTAGCCAAAGGATAATTTTATCGCTGCCGAGAGACTATCCAAAGGGCACGTATGCCTTGGCTGCGGTTCTTGATTACGGCAATACCCAAACCCTCGAAGGAGCTCAAATTATTATTGAGTTCTGAATAACTCATTTTGAATGAAGCAATGGTATTTTTTTCTGTTGTTTATTGGGTTATCGTTCATGATGACTGACTTTACCCATGGACAATCAAAAAAAACATGTTTTTCAATTTATCCACAAGGCGGAATAAAAGAGAAATACCAATGCCTTATTGATGGGAAAGACACCATAAAGGATGGATTCTATACCTATTATTATCCTAATCAAGTGCCTTATCAGCAAGGTATCTTCCGGAATAACCTTCTTGATTCTGTATGGAATATTTACTATAACAATGGTACGATAAAAGCTCGATATTCATACTTTAGAAGCGTTCTACACGGTGAATTTTCGCTTTACTTCATGAATGGCTTGCCCTATCAAAAAGGTAATTATCGATATGGTGAATTAGATGGCGAACTCATCACTTTTAATTCCGATGGATCAACAGCCAAGGTAGAAACCTTTAAAAAAAACCGCATTGAAGGTTTGTATAAAGAATATTATCCAAATGGGAATCCACGGGAAATATCATATCGCATAGGCGAAAAATCAAACGGTGAGACAAAACTCTTCCACGAAAATGGACAACTAAACTATTATGGGCACAAAATAAACGATTTGTGGGAAGGAGAAGTATTGATTTACGATAAGAATGGGAATCTTCAAAGCCGAGTGCTTTATAAAAACGGAAAAATAAACGGAAATTATGTTGTTTATTATCCGGATAATAAAAAAATAAAATCGATTACCCCGTTTGTGAACAACAGAGAAGAAGGTACTCAACTTTTTTATAACGTTTTGGGACAACTGACCGAAACTATCAACTACAGTTGTGGGAAACGTCATGGACCGGCAATCGTATGGTTCGCCAATGGCACTATCTACCTTGAAGGCCAATACCTTAACAACCACTTTTCGGGTGAGTGGAATTTTTATCATTCCAATGGTACTCTTAAACAGCGAGGGAAATATGTTGATGATGAAGCCACCGGAATTTGGTATTTTGGACACGGTAATGGACAACTATTTACTACAGGAGAATACCTACGAGATCAGAAAGAAGGGATCTGGACCGAATTTGATGAAAACGGTTACCCCATCGACTATGTTCTCTATGTTAATGGTGTCGAATTCATGCGTCGAAAAAATAGAGACCAACACTCTCTCGATCCAAAGGAATAATCTCTACTGTTGTATAAATTCGAACTCAACAGGCCGCAAAACAAAACCTTTTTGCCTTAATAATTCAATTATCCCGGTATCACCAAAAAGATGGGCTGCCCCAACAGCGCAGAAAACCGAATGTCCTTTCAATAACTTCTCTAAGCGATTAGCCATTAGTACATTTCGAGCATGCAACATTTCTATCATAAACTCTTCGGGAATGGACGGATCGGAAGATACTATTTTAAGTAAGGAATCGCCATCCATTGCCAGATACACTTCAAGCAACTGATCGAATTGTTGCTGAATGTCAACAGTATCGGCCAAACTCTTTAGCAACATCCTGGCTTGTTCCGAGTACGATAATCTATCGATTAGCGATACTTGTTCTTCTAGAGTTTCAAGGCCAACCACGGTTTTCCCATGTTGTCGTGCCTGTTTTATAAAATATAGATCCAAAGGAATCGGATAATCGCTCTTTGAGAGTTCTTTCACCACGTTGGAACTAAGAAAAAATGGCTTTACCATCTGTGCCGATTGAAGCGATGCTCCTGTTATTTCTTTATATCTTTTTTCCAGCAATTCGTACTCATCAGGTGCGAGAAGTTGTTTCAGGGTACTGTCTTTCATCGTGGTCACTTCCATAATGGTAGCAAAATCTATACGATCAAGCTCAATCTCCACTGCTAAAATATCAGCGTTTTGAAAAGAATTTTGTACAATGGCATCGAAAGAAAAAACCCTTTTGTCCTGAATATGAATGGTTCCATAAAGAAAGGATTTTAATGGGGAAGATTCAGATGATATCTCCCAAAGTATCGAATTTCCAGGTTTCCGTGTTGGCGATGAACTTTCTGTTGCTATGTTTTTACAACCAACAAAGTAAAAAACAAACCCTGTCAAATTAATTACTATAAAAATGCGGCTCATATTGAAAAGATTATGGATTAACAGACCAGTTGATAGGCGATTTCCCTATGCTACACAAAATTTCGTTAGTTTTTGAAAAATGCCCACATCCCAAAAATCCTCGGGAAGCTGATAACGGTGAAGGATGAGGAGCTTTTAAAATAAAGTGCTTTGTCCGATCAATTAATGGTTCTTTAGCTTGAGCGTAGGCTCCCCATAGAAGAAACACAATTCCGGTTCGAAGCTCCGAAAGCTTTTTAATAGCAGCATCGGTGAAGGTTTCCCAACCCCGTTTCTGATGCGATCCGGCTTGATTGGCTCTAACGGTAAGCGTTGCATTGAGCAAAAGAACGCCTTGTTGTGCCCAAAAGGTTAGATTTCCATGACTCGGTATTGGTAATCCGCAATCAGCATTTATTTCCTTATAGATATTAAGCAGCGATGGTGGAATTGGTACTCCCATTGGCACTGAAAAAGCCAACCCGTGAGCCTGACCTTTTCCATGGTATGGATCTTGACCTAAAATTACGACTTTTACCTGATTGAACGGGGTTAAATCAAACGCTGCAAAGATGCAATTGCCGGGAGGATAAACCTCATAGCGGCGTTTTTCATCGAGTAGAAACGCTTTTAATTCAGCAAAATAGGGTTGTTCGAATTCTTCAGACAAAACCTCAAGCCAACTTGCTTCTATTTTTGGCCTAACCTGAACCGTCATAAATTCAAATAAAGTTTATGGGCAAAGATAGTCTATTACAGGATATTAAAAAATTTGTCTATAAATTTTCGAGCAAATGTATTACCCAACGCACAATTCGTTCCATATTGTCGTATTGAAGCTTTTCAGGAGTATCTGTAGGTTTATGATAATCCTCATGTGTGCCGGTGAATAAAACCAGACAGGGAGTGCTTTTATGCCGAAAACTAACATGATCTGATCCCCATCGAAATAAAACGCTTTCAATCAAAGGCACCTTAGTAGTAACCACTAAAGAATCAACCGATATTTTTTTCATGGGTTGGAATGTTGGTTTATGTCTGGGGATTTTTTTTGCATAAACGTAATTTCTTTGATATTTAGCACTTTCAGGACGCCCAATCATATCAAAATTTATCATCCCCTTGGTTTTGGAAGGTAACATTGGGCTATTGACAAAATATTCCGAACCAAGTAAACCAAGCTCTTCAGCTGTAAAGGCTACAAACAAAAGATTATTCTGAGTTTGGTTTCCTTGCCGGCTAAAATATTGAGCAATATTCATTACGGCAGCCGTCCCGGAAGCATTATCATCGGCTCCGGGATGAATCTTTTGGCTGCTAAAAGCTAAGGAACCCGAATTTATCCCTCCCAAACCAAGATGGTCATAATGCGCACCCAATACAATCCACGGAGCATCAGGATTGTTTGAAAAAATAGCAGAAACTACATTTTCAGTTTGAAGATTATGATAACCGGCCCCTCTTGCAATTAAAAACCGAACGCCCGATTTGACAGTTATCCTGCCTTCTTCCCTATCAAAAAGTTTTCTCGAGTCAATTTCTTTGTGGTTAAATAAAAAAAGGGTTCGGTGAGAATCGTGGCTGAAACGAGTGAGAAACTTAAGCAAAAAGGCATATTCACCTGCTTCATGCATGTTTCCTCCTCCAGACAAACTATCTACAGGTAATAAAAAAGTGCGGTTAAAAACTTTTCTAGTAATCGACCGATAGTGTTTTGGTGATATGATAATTGCCACAGCAGAACCTTCTAAACTCAACGTATCGGTGATTTTCCTTAGGGTTGCAATGTTTGTTGCTTGATAAATTTTGACATCGTCATCAACCACAATTTTTTCCCTATTTTGAGTCAAAACCTGCGATTCAAAAAAAATAACAGTGTCACCACCTTTTACTGCCAACATTCTTGTACTTGTGTTAAAATTTTCTATTGAAAATTTCTGCAGATAACCCATTGAATCTAATGTTCCATAAATGTTCGGAATATTGTTTTTTCGATAAAATTCAACAATATATTGTGCAGCTTTTTTCTGTCCCTCGGTCCCGGCTTTTCTACCCTGCATGGAATCGGAAGCAAGGGTATAAACAATTGATTTTAAAACCTCTTTTTCTTGAGAATAAAGGTTTTGATTCCAAAGAAATAGGGGAAAAAGCAAACAAAAAATTAATACTTTCATAATAAAATATTTTATTATTGATTGATATTCAAACGATAAAATCAGTATTTTGTTACTTATCCTAAAAAATATTTCTGAATTAATCGTACAAAGATGCTAATGTCTGAAACAATTAGAATTAAAATATTGTACAGATAAAACTAAAAAAACGTAAATTAGCTCAAAAATAAACCAGCAAGCAATGATTACCTTTTTTTTACAAAACAAAAGAATTTTTGCGATTTTAATTCTAGTATTTGGAATTAAATTTAATATAGAATCGCAACCCGCATTCAACAAAATTTCACCTGAGCTTAAATCTATTATATTAAAAAAATCGCAGGAAGAACCTGTGCATGCATGGATATTTTTCACCCATAAATCGGCGAACACCGATCCGCAACTACCACCGAATGCCATTGAACGCCGCAGCAAAAAGTTCTCAAAAGAAACTTCGCTAATAACATTTTACGACTATCCCATAAATCAGGAATTTATTGATCTGATTACACCTTTTTGCATTAAGATTCGGCATCAATCACGTTGGCTAAACGCAGTATCAGTGGAAATTTCCCTATCCTCAATTCCTAAAATTGCAACTTTTGATTTCGTGTCGCGGATTGATATTGTAGGTAAGTATAAAAAAACCTTCCATCAGGATTTAACATTTTTGGAGCCTATTATGGAGCCAAAATCTAAGAATCTCGATTATGGAGCGTCGTGGGCACAGAATCAGCAAATCGGCGTTCCTTTTTTACACAATCTTGGATATACCGGACAAAATAAAATTATTTGTATGATGGATGCCGGATATAGCAATCTGTTGCATCCTTCCCTTCAACATTTAACGATACTTGGAACTTACGATTTTGTAAACGGAGATTCAATTGTAACCGACCAAAACGATCAAGGAAGCGGTATGCATGGCACATTAACCCTGAGTACACTTGCCGGTTTTTCCAATGGAAATCTCATCGGGCCAGCCTACAATGCCTCGTTTGTATTGACAAAAACCGAAAACACCGACTCCGAAACTCAAGTTGAAGAAGACAATTGGATTGCAGCTTTAGAATGGGCAGAAACAAACTTTGGTCCCGACATTACAAGCACCTCGCTCGGATACAGAGAATACGACAACGGTTTCGCTTATACCAACGAACAATTAAATGGCAATACCGCCCCAATTACCCTAGCCTCCGATATTGCAGCCTCATTGGGAATTTTAGTAGTAAACTCAGCGGGGAATAGCGGCCCCTCGCCTACTTCCATTTCAGCTCCTGCCGATGGAGATAGTGTTCTGGCTGTCGGAGCTGTTTACGAAAACAATGATATAGCAGATTTCAGTTCACGCGGTCCCACAGGCGACGGACGAATAAAACCCGACGTTGTGGCTATGGGTGTCGGAACGGTTTCTGCCTCACCTTATGATCAAAACTTTACGTATGCCAACGGAACCTCGCTTTCCTGTCCTTTGGTTGCCGGTGTTGCTGCCCTCCTGTGGGAGGCTTTTCCAAACATTACTAATATGCAACTTTACAACGCACTTAAGAATACTGCATCTCATTCAGTTGCCCCCAACAATCATTATGGATGGGGTATAGTCAATGCTAAAGCCGCTTATCGATACTTAAGCGGTATTCCTCATATAGCACATATTCCTTTAACTAATCAAACAACACAGCAAACTGAGTTTCCGGTTGATTGTGAAATATTCAGTTTTAATACCCATTCTTTTTCTAACCCAACACTAACCTATCGCATCAACGGTGGAAATTGGACAAATGAGCCAATGACAATCTCCAATAACCGATGCTCAGGCCAAATATCGGGGATACAACAAAATTCCGTCGTGGATTATTACATATCCATACAATCTAACGGTCAAACCTATGCATTACCCGATGATGCTCCCCAAAACTATTTTTCGTTTACGGTTGACTTGGTGGGAATCGTCCATGAAAGCCATAGCCCAATTATCATCTACCCCAATCCCGTAAGTTCAAAAATAACCGTTTCCATTCCAGCCGAATATCGATTCAGTAATCTCAGTATAACCAACTCATTGGGTGTGAAAATTCGAACTCTTCAACTTGTTGATTTAGAAACATTAATCAACCTTGAAAATCTAACACCGGGAATTTATCTCATCGAAATGCAAACCGGCAGAAGCCGTTTTACTCAAATTTTCCTAAAGAAATGACAGTATCACAAATTCCCATTTTCTGTGGTAAAAAAAGAGTAGATGTTCGTTTCCGAAAAAATCCGGCGAAGAAAACAAAATTTATTCGCTGCAACAAACAATAAACGCAACCATGGCAGCAGATATTTTTCATTAAAAACGCCCATTGTGTTATTAAAATCAAATAAAATCGCCACAAAAGAAAAGTGAATGACGAACTTATGCAAAAATAGCCCCAATTCTCTCCTTCTAAATTGGTTTTTAAACTGACTTTTCTCATTGCAAATAGTTGTAAAAAAACTTACTTTTGCTTTGAATTGATTGATTACCACACATGAACAGCAAACCGCATCTTACGCTTTATCACAACAACGGCAAGGGTCTCTTTGCCTGCTGGATTTGCTGATTTCCTTTTTCCGTTGTATCCCTCATAAGGAATTGAATACTCATTCCTTATCGTTATCAATCATTCGTTTTGATTTTTTTTAATATGGAAAAAGGGTTAATTTTTGATATTCGGCATTTTTCTGTTCACGATGGTCCAGGGATTAGAACTACTGTTTTCCTCAAGGGCTGTCCATTGAAGTGTATGTGGTGTCACAATCCCGAAAGCCAGAAGCATGAACCAGAAACAATTCAACGAACAACCAAACTCGATGACACGGAATTTACCTATACCGAAACCATCGGTAAGTTAATGACCGCAGAAGAAGTCATTGATAAAGTTAAAACAGACATCCCATTATTCGATGAATCTATTCTACTCCCCATTCTCTAGACCACGAATACTACTTTCTTAGTTGAAATTCA
>DAOTAV010000108.1:0-8496 GCA_035382785.1 Salinivirgaceae bacterium
AGTGTATCTAGGAAAAAGCAGCTATGAGGTTGAAATCAATCAAGAAAAATACGTTATTGTTCCCCAATCGGCAATTTTGATGTTGTGCCGTGACGAAGGTTTGTTCAAATAATCGTTTGAAATGAGAAATATCGAACTGAAGCATCCCGCCTTTTATTCTTTGACCGTAAGCGACAAGGAACAACTTTTACGTAACACTGCTATTCTTCATTTTACCAAAAATGAAATTATTATAAAGCAAGGTTCGTTTATCACTCACATTTACTACCTTCTGAGCGGAATGGCTAAAGTTGATTATACTATTCGGAATCAGAACAACACAATTCGCGTAGTACCTGAGCAACGATTTATTGGTCTGCTCTATAGTTTCCCAGGGCGGAATTATGAAATTCGTGCTACTGCTGTCACCGATTGTGAAGTGCTTCTTATTGATATTGAAACCTTTAAGACTATGATTCGCGTAAACGGTAATTTTGCTCTTAGTATAATCGACACAATGGCCGTAACATCCACGAGGGTAATTAACCGTCTTTTGCTTTACCACAACAAAAATATTGAGGGCAGTTTGGCTGCTTTTCTGTTACAATTGTTCGAATTGAATAACAAAATCACTTTCGATTTGCCGCTAAGTCGAAAGGAGATCGCCGAAACCATTGGATATACCCGCGAAAGTGTAGTTCACACTTTTTCACGGTTTATCAAAGAGGGTCTAATTGAACAAGATGGCAGGACTATAACGTTAAAAAATATTCCTTTACTAAAAGAGATCGTTAATAAAAGTTAAAAGCCGGATTTCTCCGGCTTTTAACTTTATCATGGACGATGATCGGATTATCGGATCGAAATTCCCAAACCAAAATTATACATCATATAATCCTGATAGGTAACATCGCCATGAAGTGTTATAAATGCCATATTGATCCTTGCACCAAGACCTGTACGGATTGAATTGTGTTTGATCTTTATATCAATGGGATTATTAATCTTCCCGCTTTCTCTAAGCGCATAGACGACATTAGTGCCATCTAGCTCAATGGTTGGCAAAAGATAGGGCCCTTCAAATAAAATACCGAAGTTACTGGCACTATATCCAACTGATCCATAGAGTGTAAGGAAAAGTAATTTTGATGACACAATTAAATTAGCGGCAAAAGAATTCATGTGAAATTTCAAGTTTTGCTTACTATAGAAATCAGCCTCAATATTTTGTTCGTATGAGGGTGTGGTTGACATATAACGCATGAGTTGGGGGTCAACATATTGGGTATTTACCGATAAAAAATCCGTTGGGAAGTATTTCATTTTTTCGAATACAGAATTTACGCTTGAATAATTAACAGCGATTGATGCATCAAAAGGTAATTTATTAACCACCGGAATCCATCGTTTGAAATCATGCTTTATTCCAATTCCCCAAATATCAATGGAACCGTAATCGGAAATGGTCAGCGGGGGCAATAACCGAGCCTGTATATCGGTACCAAAACCTATCCCCAATCCCAATTGAACAAGAGGAAGACCAACAGCCGGGAGATTAACACCTTGTGGCATGGTAAATAAATTATTGATCTCCACTTGCTGATTGTTGATATTGGTTTCAATACCAACCGGTAGCAGTACACTCTGTTTACCTGCAATGGTGGGGGAAACCGGATTAGTGTATTGATTTCGATCCCAGGTTAACACATTCCAGTTATAATTGTTCAGTTTGAAACGTTTGTCTTCATCCGGAAAAGTAACTAAAGTGAATCCTAAAGTAAAATCAAAACCCAAAGGGTGATGAGTTTTTGCAGTATTGAACCATCCGCCTGAAAGAGAAGTTGCAAAACCCTTCCCCATAGGAGTCAGATAGGCTTCTGTCAGAGTCTCGATATCCTTAATCCCATCTTTGGTAAGGTTTAAGAATGCCGAAACATCAGTCTGAGCTTTAGCCCCGTAAATAGCTAAAATAAAAAAGGGAACTAACAAGATCATTTTTAATCGAGGCGCTATCCATGTCTTTTGACGTGAAGATGTCTTTACGAGAAAAGTTTCTTCAAAACTGTTTTTTTGCATCATAGTCATAAAGTTTTATCAGGTTAGTATTTCTCTTTAAAACACGAAATTACGTTAAAAGTTCTATTTCCCAAAATCGAAACTTGTAATTTTTTCTTATTGAAACGTTAAAACATTAAATTTGCCACACAAACACTAAAAGCGATTTCAAATGAAAAAGATTATCAGCACAACCAATGCCCCTGCAGCCATCGGGCCATACAGCCAAGCAGTTGAAGCCAACGGTTTTTTGTTTATCAGCGGACAATTGCCAATCAATCCTATTGACAAAAGCATGCCCGAAGGAATTAAAGAACAAACCGAACAGGTTATGAAGAACATTGTTGCGATTCTCGATTCGGCAGGATATTCACTAAACGATGTTGTTAAATCGACTGTACTTCTGGCCGACATCAAAGATTTTGCGGCTATGAACGAAATTTATGCAAAATACTATCAAACCGACTGTCCTGCACGCGCAGCTTATCAGGTTGCTAATTTGCCGCTGGGGGCTAAAATCGAAATTGAAACCATAGCTTATAAAGCTAAATAACAAAAAAATGCGATATCTTATTTTTATTCTGCTTTTATCAGCAAGCATGATTATGTCGGGACAAGATTTGCCCCGAGGGATGACCGAATATGAGAAAAACATTTGGGAAGAATATCTCAGAAATTATTCGACCCATAGAGGAACGCAACCGCCTGATCAGATTCCAAGAACCCCAGCCGAATTTGAAGAAAATCAAGGCGTCATTGTAACATGGACATCCTACACTTCTAACTTACGCGAGATTGTACGATACGCCAAACAAGTTGTGAAGGTGTATATCGTTTGTTCAACCCCATCATCGGTGCAAAACTACCTGACGCAGGGAGGCGTCAGTCTCGATAATATTGAATTTATCACCGCCCCTTACAACTCCGTTTGGGTACGCGATTACGGTCCTCAAAGTATTTACCTTTCCAACACATATCAACTTGCTTTTGTCGATTGGGTTTACAATCGTCCACGGCCTAATGACGATGAAATTCCATCAGCCGTTGCCAATTACATGAATATTCCTATCTATCAGATGACTACAAACCCTAATCGATTGGTTGCAACCGGAGGAAATGTTATGGCCGACGGATTCAACAAAGGATTTTCTTCAAAATTAATTCTAAATGAAAATAGTAGTCTGACCTCCGCCCAAATTGATACAATAGTAAAAAAATATATGGGAATCCGTCCCTACGTAAAAATGGAAACACTTCCCTACGACGGCATACACCACATCGATATGCACATGAAACTTCTCGATGAAGAAACTCTTCTGGTGGGACAATATCCGCCAGGTGTATCCGATGGACCCCAAATCGAAGCCAATCTGAATTACATTCTCACCAATTATGTTACTCCTTATGGCCGACCATATCGTGTGGTAAGAATTCCTATGCCGGCCGATGAAAATGGCCGATACCCCAGCAATGGTTCTGACTATCTTACGTACACCAATTCCGTAATTTTGAATAATTTGGTGCTTGTTCCTATTTACGGGCTTTCCACCGACCAACAAGCCTTACAAATCTATCGTAATGCCATGCCGGGATATCAAATTGTGGGAATCAATATGCGAAACGTAATTCCGGCCAGTGGCGCTATCCATTGTATTACCCATGAAATTGCCGCCAACGACCCTATTTTCATCAATCACGCATCTATCCGCGATACTTTGCCTTTCAACCCGGAAGGATATCTCATCTCAGCACAAATTTCAACTGCATCGGGTATTGGAAACGCAAAACTCTACTGGAGTCATGACACAACTCAAGGTTATAACATCAGTCCGATGACCTTCTCAGCCAATAGCTATTCGGCATATATACCATCAAGAACTGCCGACGGAAAAATTTTCTATTTCATCGAAGCTACCAACAATAATGGGAAAACGATTCGTAAACCTTTGGTTGCACCGGACGGAGTTTATACCTTCTACGCTCGGGGTGGATTTTTAGGATTCGATTTCAGCGCTGATAACCAATCGGTTACAATTAATACACCCGTAACCTTCAATTTTATTAACCAAGGAGTCACAGTGGAAAGCATTGTATGGAATTTTGGCAATGGAGCAATCCCCGCTAGCATGGAAGGAATCGGACCTCACTCGATTGTCTATTCAACTCCGGGAAGCAAAACCATCTCGGTTACTGTAAATCAGACGTTAACCTTGACCAAAAATAACTACATTTCAGTGACCGAACCCCAAACCATTACTCTGACGGTTATGGTAGAAGGTGAAGGAACAACCACACCCCAGGCCGGACAACATACATTGCCAATGAACGTTAGTGTTAATTTTTCAGCCATTGCTCAGCAAGGATGGATATTCAGACAATGGAATATCAATGGAGAAATCTGCTATTCGCCCGACACAACCTTAACTTTAAACGAAAATACGGTTGCCACAGCAATGTTTGAACAAAACACAGGAATAGTCAACAATCAGAGCAATGAATTACAAATTTTTCCCAATCCTCTGCAAAATCAATTGAACATTTTAGTTAATAACCAACAAACAGTTAAGTCAGTAACCATCTACGACATAACCGGTAACCAGAGAAAAAACGTTTGTTCCGACGAACAACGATTAACCATCGATGTAAGCTACCTGCCGTCAGGTGTTTATTTTGTTGAAATTCAACTTCCTACATCAATCACAACCCAAAGAATAGTGATTATGAAATAGAATCTTTGAAATTGATTTCAAACTATTTAAATCACACCTCGCATTCATTGTAAGGTGTGATTTTTTTTTTCTATTTTGCATTAATTCTACTTACCATGAGATTAATACAGCTAATAATAAACAACATGCAATCGCTCTTCGACAGAGTAAACAAAAGAGCCTTGCTAATCGCATTGCTCAGTTTTATCAGTGCCCTAACTTTGAATGAATTAAATCAATATCACCTTAAGGCCGATGGTATTTCACTACGGGATAATCAAACTGTAATTACTTCCGATGATATCAGTTATTTACGACCTGCCATCAACCTAATTGAGCAAGGTGAATTGAAAGACAATACGCCGGGTGCAGGCTCATGTCTGGTTCGATCACCGGGATATTCATTAATTATCAGCACTTTAATTGTGTTTTTCGGGCAAAAGAAAATGTTGTTGTCGCTGATTTGGTTTCAATTGTTGCTTTTTTCTTTTTCGGTTTACCTGTTTTATCTGATAGCCGAACAATTACTAACCGATAAACGAATTGTAGCAGTGGTTTCAATCGTATTCGGAGTTTCGGGAATGGCCTCCGGCTTTCTATTTTACACTCTGACCGAAGGGGTAACACCTGCATTAGTAATCTCTCTTTGCTATCTGTTAATTCGTGCAAAGAATTGCAATCAGAGAAATTTAAAATTCCGATATTATCTGATTACGGCCCTAATATTCTCGTTCCTCTTTATTACTCGTCCTGTGTTAGGAATTTACGCTTTTCCGATACTAATTTATCTTTTGTTAGATTACCGAAATTCCATAAGTCGGAATTGGTTGAAAATATCTCTGTTACTGACTATTATGTTCGGAGCGATGATTATATTACAAATTCGAAATTACATAAAAACCGGACAATATACCGGATTATATCCGATATATTATCCGGAAAACAGTATGACTTGTTTTCGTCCCACGCATCAAGCCTGGTGGGAATTTTGCAAAAGCTGGGGCATGACAGGGCAAGAATTTCACTCCCTAATAGTTCCTATCTGGAATAAAACTATTTCGGATGAAAATTCAACCAAGGAAGTCGCTAACTTAATAAATGCAATTCCCTCCTATGCCAAACAGTTCCTTGGAAGAGAATCAATAGAACAAGCTTTGGTTTTATATTTAGAATCGATTCGGTTTCAAAAGGAATTTTACAATAAGGCTATTGCCATGCCTAAGGAAATTCCTGAAATTGAAATAAAGTGCATTAATGCCATTAACGCTTTGACACACTCTTTCCGTGAAAAGTTCTGGTTTCAATTCCATATTATTGCGCCTATTAAGGTTTTTAAAAATCTTGCTTTTCATTCAAATCTATCGTTATATATTTTTCAAAAAACATTTCGGAATAATCCGTTCATGGAAATTTATCGATGGTTATGTTTTTTACTTCACACCGCGGCCTTTCTACTACTATTTTTTGGGATTTTTACGCATAAATCATTTGATACCAAAGTACTCTTCACGCTAACATCGCTGATTTACGTTTTCTATTTGGTTTATGTTCAACGAGGTATTGAAGAGCGATACACACTGCCGATTCTAGGGGCTGTGCTTCTAAACTTGTCATTTATAACTGAGGAAGTTTTGGCACGAATTAAACAGCAAAAACCATTCGTTCCAAACTTTATTGGAAAACTAAAAAAAGATGCTGCGAAATTAATCGAGTAAATGAAATTTGAAGAACTTCAACTAAGAATTCTTTTTCGAAGGATTGCAAAACCTTTCTAATTTTGCACCATCAAACGAGAAACTTCAAAAACAATGAAACAAACAGAAGTCAGTGCACTCCTTAAAAAATTGACATTACACACGCTCTTATTATCACTAACTCTAAAAGTTACAGCTCAAACTGACACTGTATTGCTCCATGAGGTATTAGTTACATCAACACGAACGCCTATCGTTTACCAAGATGCAGCCCGACTAGTTACCGTTATCACTGCAAAAGACATTGAAAAACTCCCTACAACAAGTCTTAATGAACTTTTAGAAAATGTTTTAGGAGTCGATTCCCGGCAAAGAGGTGTTCATGGAATTCAATCCGACTTAAGCCTACGTGGAGGAAATTTTGAACAAACCTTAATTCTCATTAACGGACAAAAAATAAATGACCCTCAAACCGGTCATCACTCCATGAATATCCCTGTGGAATTAAGTGAAATTGAGCGAATTGAAGTTCTTCATGGTCCCGGAGCAAGGGTTTTCGGAGGTAATGCTTTTGCCGGAGTAATTAATATTATTACAACGCAACCCAAAAGAAATCAGGCAACGGTACATCTTTCTGCAGGACAATATGGTCTCCTAAACTCAGGTGCTCAAGTTTCTGCTAAAAAAGGAAATTTTCAAGGTTCAGCAGCATTCAATCACAAATCATCCGAAGGGTACACTGAAAACACCGATTTTGCCATCAATAACGTATTTATTCAATCCGGGTATCAACATCAACTACTTGAAGTTTACTTGATGGGAGGATATACTGACAAGTCATTTGGTGCCCAAAGTTTTTATACACCAAAATTTCCAAACCAATTTGAAGATATAAGAGTTAAACTTGCCGGATTTGAACTTTCCTATGGACAGCAAACCAAAATAAGCGTTCGGGGAATGATTCGGCGTCACCACGACCGATTTGAGCTATTTCGCGATTCTGCTCCGACATGGTATCAAGGACATAACTATCACATGACCGATGTTTATTCCATGGATGCCAATTTATCGCACAAATGGAAATCGTTTACAACTTCTATTGGAGCTGAATTTCGCAACGAATCCATTCTCAGTAACGTATTAGGTACAGATTTATCGTCTCCTCGTCCCGTTCCCAGAGAACCCAACGGAATCTTCACAAAATCAGCTTCGCGTTCAATAGGAAGTATCTTCTTAGAACAAATGTTTCACAAAAACCGATTATTTTTCTCGGGAGGAGCCTTGCTTAATTACTATTCCGATTACAACAATCAAACCTTTTTAGGCCTTGACGGAGCATTGAAAATTACTGAACCCATCAGTGTCTATTGTTCTGTAAACCAATCTCTCCGACTTCCTAGCTACACAGAACTTTACTATAAAAGTCCAACAAACCTGAACAACACCAATTTAAAACCGGAAAAAGCTCTCACAACTGAAATAGGAATTAAATATCAAACCTTACCGATGCAAACATCCGTTAGTGTTTTCCACCGGTGGGGAACCGACATAATCGACTGGGTTAAAACATCGCCCACAGAGAGTGTCTGGCAAACCGTCAATTTTACAAAGATTAACACGCTTGGGACTGAATTCACTACTCAAATTAACCTGAAAAGCATGATTGAATATCAACCCTTTAACAACCTTACCATAAGTTACGCTTGGATAGAATCAAGCAAATACAGCGAGAATTATATTTCATACTATGCTTTGGACTATCTCAAACATAATCTTTCGGCAAGTATCTCCGGAAAAATATTTAATTCCATGGGATTTGCATTTCAGGCCAATTATCGACACCGTGCCGGAACTTACACATTATGGAATTTTGAAACCAATTCACCCATTGACGAAAAATCCTACAAACCCTTTACTACATTCGATATAAAGCTAAACTACACGTGGAAACAATTCGAAATTTTTGGACAAATCAACAACTTAACCAATGTTACGGTAATTGATTACGGAAACATTCCCCAACCTGGCCGTTGGATTCAAGCAGTCATGCGAATTCGATT
>DAOTAV010000109.1:0-8256 GCA_035382785.1 Salinivirgaceae bacterium
TGATTGAAATTTGCGAGGGACTAAAATTCTGATGTTTTTCTATCTTATTGAGAAATGATGTTTGTTCCGAAGTGCGATTTTCTTTGTTGTGTGCTCTTATTCCAGAACGAACCATATCTCCATGTTCGTTGATAACAGTATATTCATAGAAACCGTTTTCGTTTAAAAGAATAGAATAACCGTCAACAGTTTCAGCCCATTTAACCTGCTCGTCGCCTTTTAGGATAATAGTGATGGTAGTGCCATCAGGAAGTTGATAATCAATTGGATGATGATAGGCCGGAACGGCATAGGTTGTGGTTCTAATCATGGAAATCAGGATCCATGACAGCATCAAGATGTAGATTTTTTTCATGCGATTAATAGATAGAGATTTTATTAAAACAAATTTGCTTTTTGGTTGAGATATCGAAGTATTTCATTTTCAGATTGTTGCCAAATCGATTTTATTTCGGTTAAACAGGATTGATGATCAACGTAACCTCCGTTGGTATAGGCTTTTTCGATTTCGTAGGCGTAGTTTGCTGCATCTTTAATTCCTAAATACTTAAACGATGTTTTTAATGTGTGTGCCAAAATTCGGATATCGCCTTCTTTCTGATTCAATAAACAAAGTTCCAGATCGGATATTTGTTTTGGAATCGATTGGGTGTACATAGTCAAATATCGTGCAAAACGATCTGCCTTTCCTCCGGAATTTTTCCAAAGTTGCGATGGATTTAGCGATCCGAACCCAGGCATTGGTGCTATTTCATGAGTTTTTGAATCGCTGATTTTTATGGCGGAAGTTTGGGTTAACGAAAGTACCATTTCAAACAAGGCTCGTGGTAAAAAGGGTTTGGCGATGTATTCATTCATTCCGTAGCGCAAGCATTTTTCACGCTCGTCGCGCATGGCATGGGCAGTCATTCCTAGTATCGGCACGGAACGATTGGGTTCAGGAAGTTTTTTCCGGATAACTTCAGTGGCACTATATCCATCCATTTCAGGCATCTGAATATCCATGATAATTAAATCGTATTGATTTCTTCCTGCCAGATCAATGGCTTGCAGACCATTGTAGGCTGTTTGTATGTGAAATTGTGAACTAAACGATTTTAAAGTATTTTCGGCTAAAGCCACGTTTATTTCGTTATCGTCAACCAGCAAGATTGTGACATCTTTTGACAAGTGATGGGGTACAATCGTATAATCGTTGATTGATGTTTCTACAGGGTTTTCTAAAGATATTTTGTAGGGCAAGGTTACAATGAATTTGCTTCCCTCTCCTTCGCGACTTTCAACCGCTATAGTTCCGTTATGTTTGTCCACTAATCGTTTTACGATGGAGAGACCAAGGCCGGTTCCGCCATATTTTCGAGTTGTATCACTCGATACCTGTGTAAAGCTTTCGAAAATGGTGTCGATTTTGTCGGGCGGAATTCCTATTCCGGTATCTATAATTTCAATTTTAAGTACAATACAATCTGTTTGATCGGAAATGTTGGAAACGTTAATGGTTATTGTGCCTTTGGGTGTAAATTTTATAGCGTTTCTGACCAGGTTAGTAATAATTTGGGTAAGTCTCACCGGATCGCCTTCTACTACATTGTGGGTTATGTTTTTAAAATTCAGTTCCAGCGAAAGGCTTTGTTTGGCTGCTTCAATTTCCAAGTGGTTGGAGGTGGTGCGTATAGTACGAACAAAATCGAAGGGAATGGTGTCGATTTCAAGTTTGTCGGCTTCTATTTTTGAAAAGTCAAGGATGTCGTTGACAATTACTTTCAAATTGTCAGAGCTTTCTTTTATGTAATTTAGATATTTCTGTTGCAGAGTATCCAGATTTGTGTTTAGCAGTAAGTTGGTATAACCTGAGATGACATTGAGCGGTGTTCGGATTTCGTGGCTTGTATTGGCTAAGAATTGTTCTTTGAGTTGGGCGCTTTGTCTGATTTTAACATTTGCTTCCATCAGTTCCAATTTCTGACGTTCAATGTCGGCCGTACGTTCTTTGACAATAGATTCAAGCATTCGTTCATTACTTCGGATAACATACACTCTCCAGTTCCAAATCAGGATAACAATTCCCAAAATCCCGACAATGGAGAGCAAGGTAAACCACCATTCATGGTAGAATGGTTTACGAATAGTAAATGAAAATTTCGAGTAGAATGGAGAGGTAATATCGGGTGGATAGAACGATCGTACGCGTATTTCATATTTTCCCGGTGGGAGATTTGTGTAGTTCACGGTTCGTTCTTTTGTTGGCGACAACCATGTATTGTCGTACCCGTGCAGATAATACTGAAACATGAGTTTCGATGAGAATTGAAAGTCGTTGGCTGCAAAACTGAAATTAAAATTATTTTCGGTGTAGGGAAATTGGGGATTGTGTGGTAATAGGCTCCAGGGCAAGATTGAATCGGTATAGTTCTTCCAATCAGACTTTTTATAAAGAAGTTGCACCCTAAGTATATAGGCATTCGGCATTGGATTGGGTAATGAATCTGCTTTGGGGTCAAAAATGGTTACACCTTGTTTAGTGCCAAAATAGATCTCATTGTTACAGGCAGTCCAAACAGCATTGGGATTGCATTCCATTCCCAGAAACCCATCTTCCCTTGTGTATTCTTTTACTCGAACGATATTGCTGTTTTTGTCGAGGTAAATCACTATTAATCCCTGTTCGGTACCAACTACCAGGTTTCCGTTTTTATCGTTAGTGATTGAATACAAAATATTGGATTGATGCAGTGATTCTTGCGCAAAATTGGATATTTGGCCTTTTTTAATTCGTATCATCCCCAAGTCAGTAATCATCCAAAGATTTTCATTGCGGTCGAAACATAGCGAAAGGATAGTATTGCTATGAAATCCGGTTTCTTTTGATAAATTTTTGAAGCGATTGTCGCTAAGGATTGATAATCCCTTATTAGTGGCAAAAAAAACTTGTCCTTCTTTGTTGATAGCAATGTCGTTAATGGTGTTGCTAAGCAAACCTGATCGAATGGTATAGCGAATTTTTGTGTCGTTATTTATTAGAATGATTCCGTGTCCGGAGGTTCCGATCCAAATTTTGGAGGGATTTTCAGCTTTGATAACGGAAATAGGTTCATTGATGTTATAAGCTTCGGTTAATTGATGATCGACACTGTTTTGCTTTAAAACCGATAAGCCCTGGGATGTACCAACAAGAATGTGTCCGGAGGGCAAATATTCGATACTTTTGACGGTATTCCCTTTCAACCCGTTGGATTGATTAAAAAGGGTTCGTCCTTTTTTACTGATGGATAGGAATCCGTATCCTGAGGTTCCAACAAAGATTCTATTTTGGGGGGTGGTTTTTATTGCGGTAATCGAAACAGTTTCAATAAACTCCGACAGGTTGAGTTTTTTAAAACGAAAGCCTTTGAAAACATATGCACCGGCTCCATCGGTACCTACCCATAAATTCTGATAGTTGTCGAAATAAAGAGCATTGATTCGGTTGTTTCCAATGCCCTGACCGGCAGTTATTGTTATCAGAGTGTCGGGCATGATTACATTAATTCCTCCTTCGTCGGTTCCCACCCAAATATTTCCATATTTATCTTCTGCAATGGATAATATATGGTCGTCCGATAATCCATCGGCTGTGGTGATTATTTTATCAAAATAACCCTCGCGAGTTACCAGTCCTTGTGTTGTTCCCACATAAATTTGGTCTTTGGAATCGAAGAAGCAGAATTCAATGTTGGCAGTAGGGGGAATGGTAATTAATACAGTTTCAAGACGGCGTCCGTCGAACAGAAGCAAAGGCTTTTGGTAGGCCATGATGTAAAGCAAATTATTCGATCGGGCAGCGAGCTTTGATATGGGATTGCCCTTTAATTCCGGGATCAGAAGGTGACACCCAATACTGTCGTTATAGGCATAAACACCGTCGTTGGTAGCAAATACAATGGTATGGTCGGTTTGCTCAGTGATATCCCAAACTGAAAGAGTGTCCAAAAGGTTGCACCCGTTTGGGCGTTGCAGCGACTTTCCGTTATAAAAGCAAACGCCTTTGTCTGTTCCAAGCCACATCCGGTGCTGATGATCGTAAAATATTGCATAGGTTGAGTTCCCGGGTAAGCCATCTTTTTTCCCGAGATAGATTGGGTGTTCTCCCGAAAGAATGGTAATTCCACCACGTTCAGTTGCTAGCCATATACGGCCTAAGGTGTCTTGTTTGATATCGAACACCTGACTTTGCGATAATCCTTCAGGTAGCGAATATCGTTCAAAGTTGTAGATTTGACCGTAAAGCTGAGGCATCCACAAACTTATGATTATTATGGATCGGATTGGTTTGAAGGTCATCCAAAATTTGATTTATCCACAAAGTTAATGCTTTAACATAAATAAAAACTATTAAAAGTTGTTATGCTGAGGTTTTGATCTATTTGTTTTGGGTACAATTGGATGTCTTTCTCAGGTACAAGCAATCGAAATTTAAGATATTATTTTTTTGTAAATTTTTGTCGAATCCATCGTGGGACGATGATTGCGCCAATGATAAGATAGGGATAGTAGGAAATGATTCTCCACAAAAAAGCTAAGGCCACGGCGATGGCAGGCAGAAGAACGGGACCGATAGGAATAAAATCCGACAAATAGTGAGAAAACACATATTCAACAAAACCGCTTCCACCGGGAGTTGGACTTACTAACATAACGATCCACATAACCAGTTGTCGTCCGAAGATCAGAAAATGATCCGAAACCGAAAAAAAGGCTAGGAACATTGCATTCACGACCCAAAAGCGAGAAGTCCATGAGAAGATTGTTGCTGCAAAAGCTTTGAGCCAAAAAACAAAGGGTTTCTTTCTTAATTCAACGCTGCTTGTTATGATTTCAGTTCCTGCAGCATTGGCACCATGTTTCCAGCGGCGCAGGAATGGCAATTTGAAGATCATCAGTAGTAGCCATTTTAATCCACGCGGATTTTTAAATAATCCATAACTCAAAACCAAAAGATAAATCAGTTTAATGGAATAACCAACCATGGCTAACAGCAGGTATTTGTTGTTGAGCGAGAGCGGTTGTCCGCCGGTTTTGAAAAGCAACTGTTGATCGACCAGTAGAACTAGAAGCGGAAAAACTAAAATGAAGTAGAGTTCATCTAAAAACGAAGTGGCCATAACAATGGCCGAACTTTTTCCAACCGATAATCCTTCTTTATTGACAAATAAAATAGCTAGACTTGTACCACCAATGGCCGAAGGGGTAATTGCCGATGTAAATTCCCAGAGCATGATAATCCGAAACGATTGCAACCATGTGAAGCGGTTATCGGTTAGAATGCGAATCCGAAGCATGTATCCAAAATCGCGGATTATCATGCATAGGAAAGCAACCAGAAGCCAAAGGAAGGCATATTTCGTGGTGTTTAATTGTTGTAAGGCTCCGGGTTGATATTCTTTCAAAAACATCCAAATCACAACAAACAAGCCGATCAGTACAGGCCAAATGGCTTTAGTAACCTTAAGGCTTTTGAGAACGGCGGTGTCGTTGTTGGACGATTTATTGTTCATGAATTATAGAAGGCCAAGTTCCAGTTTTGCCTCGGGCGTCATGCGTGATGGATCCCACGCCGGTTCAAACGTTAGGTTGATAAAAGCGTTCGACACGCCTTCAATCATTTCAATCCGCGATTTAACTTGTTCAAGAATGTCCCCGGCTATGGGGCAATTGGGAGCAGTCAGAGTCATTTCAACCATCACGCTTTTATCGCTTTCGTCGATCTCTATTTTATATATCAACCCAAGATCATAGATGTTGACGGGTATTTCGGGATCGAACACGGTTTTTAAGACTTCGATGATTTTTTCTTGACTTATTTTTGTATCAGCCATAGGCGATGGGTTTTACTGTTGATATTTAGCTTTGAAAGCCATAGCATAAAGTTTAATCTGCTTTATCATAGCATTTAGCCCATTGGCACGTGTTGGGCTGAGATGTTCCGATAGCCCGATTTTAGAAACGAAATCGGGAGGTGTATTCAAAATGTCGTCGGGTGACTGTCCATTGTACACTTTCACGATCAAAGCTATCAAGCCTTTAGTGAGGATAGCATCGCTGTCGGCTTGGAAATAGATTTTCCCGTCGCGATACTCGGCATTTACCCAAACTGTGGACTGGCATCCTTCGATTTGGTTTTGCTTGATCTTATGTTCATCGGGCATGGGCGCAAGTTCTTTGCTATACTCAATTAAATAATTGTATCGATCCATCCAATCGGTGAACATTTGAAATTCTTCTACAATTTGTTGCTGACGTTTTTCGATTTCGTTCATCGCTCTAGTTTGTTAGTCAATTGATTAGTTGTTGAATTAAGAAGTTTAGTTTAATCCAATTGATTTTTCCAACATTGCCCAATAGTTTAAAAGGTTATTTTGTTGGATAATTTGTGGATTAATTAATTGACAATTGATTTCAAAACATTAGATTTTCAATTTCAGGATCTTGGATTTAGATATGTAAAAAACAATTTTAGATGGATCAGGTCGATGAAAAATTAAATTAGTCTTTGATTTTTGCTTTTAGGAACTCTCGATTCAAGCGGGCAATATTTGCGATGGAAATGCCTTTAGGACATTCTGCTTCGCATGCCCCTGTGTTGGTGCAGCTTCCGAAGCCGAGCTCGTCCATTTTAGCTACCATGGCTTTGGCGCGTCGGATTGCTTCGGGTTTTCCTTGGGGCAGAAGTGCTAAATGCGATACTTTAGCAGCGACAAAGAGCATAGCGGAAGCATTTTTACATGCTGCTACACAGGATCCGCAACCAATACATGATGCTGCTTCGAAGGCTTTGTCAAATTGATCGCGCGGTATGGGTATGGTGTTGGCATCGGGCGCTGATCCGGCGTTGACGGTGATAAAACCACCGGCTTGCATAATTTTTTCAAATGCCCGTCTATCCACGATAAGGTCTTTAATAACAGGAAAAGCGGCTGCTCTCCAAGGTTCTACTGTTATGGTATCAACATCGAAAAATTCACGCATGTATAGTTCGCATGTAGTGGTTTTGCCTAAATTTCCATTGGGTCTTCCATTGATAAAAAGCCCGCAGGTTCCGCATATTCCTTCGCGGCAATCGCTTTCGAATGCTACCGGTTCTTTCCCTTCTTTGATAAGTTGGCTGTTCAGATAGTCGAGCATTTCCAAAAACGACATTTCAGGCGAAACGTTTTTAAGTTGATATGTTTCAAACCGGCCTTTTTCTTTTGGTCCTTTTTGTCGCCATATTTTGAGAGTGATATCCATAGTTCGGTTGTGTTTGGATGTTATTTATAGGATCGCTCTTGAAGTTTAACGTATTCAAAAGTTAAAGGTTCTTTGTGAAGTTGGTGTGCTTGATCTTTTCCTTTATATTCCCATGCTGCCACGTAAGCATAGTTTTCGTCATCACGTTTTGCTTCTCCGGTTTCGGTTTGGCTTTCTTCGCGGAAGTGGGCTCCGCAACTTTCTTTACGGTTAAAGGCGTCGGTACAGAGAAGTTTTGCCAGCTCAAAATAGTCAGCTACTCGTCCGGCTTTCTCTAGTTCATGATTAAGTTCGTTGTTTGTTCCGGGTACTTTCACATCGTGCCAGAATTCTTGTTCTAGATCGGTGATTAATTCCATGGCTTTGATTAGTCCATGCTCGTTTCTGATCATTCCGCAGTAGTCCCACATAATTTTCCCCAACCGTTTATGGAACGATGATACGGTTTGTTTTCCATTAACAGCAAATAAACGTGCGATTCGATCGGATGCTTCCTTGCTCGCTTCTTTGAAAGCAGCGATATCGGTTGATATTCGTGGTTCACGGATGAAATCGGCAAGATAATCGGTGATTGTGTAGGGGAGAATGAAGTATCCATCGCCGGCACATTGCATTAAGGAGCTTGCGCCAAGTCGGTTTGCTCCGTGATCGGAGAAATTTGATTCGCCAATGGCAAAAAGTCCCGGGATGGTTGTCATTAGGTTGTAATCAACCCACAGTCCTCCCATGGTGTAGTGGCCTGCTGGATAAATGCGCATGGGGGTTTCGTATGGCGACTCTCCTGTGATTTTTTCGTACATTTCAAATAAGTTGCCGTATTTATCTTCAATGGCTTTATGTCCTTGTTTTTGAATGGCATCGCGAAAATCGAGATAGACTGAAAGACCGGTGGGGCCTACTCCATAGCCGGCGTCGCATCGTTCTTTAGCGGCGCGTGAGGCTACATCGCGGGGGACTAAGTTACCAAAAGCCGGATAACGACGTTCAAGG
>DAOTAV010000110.1:0-8240 GCA_035382785.1 Salinivirgaceae bacterium
TCATGGTCAGAATTTCCAATGATTTGAATGAGTTTAGTACCGGCATCATTGAGTGCTCCAACCATTGTTTTTATTCCGTCCTGAACTGCACCTGCAACTTGTTGGCTAGTGTTGTTGATTAACTCTGAAGATTGGTTGTATGCTGAACTTAAATTGATGACAGAAGATTTTATCGCCTCTGCTCCGTTTTGACATGAATCCGCCAGATTCCCAACCGATTTGGAAGCAAAGGTTAATTTTTGAGAGAATTCTCCTGTTGCATCAATGGTTTGATCGATATTGGAGAATTTTTGTGCGATATCTCCTACTTTATGAATTCCTTCTCCAAGTTTTTGGAACATTTCCGGAGTAAGATCCGCTTGCGCAAGCAGGGTATCAAATTGCTCAATAGCTTTTAATCCTTGTAAGCCGGTGCCGAAGGTTTCTCCAATACTAAAACTTTGTGCTGTTGCCCCCGCTTCGGCAGAATGAGCCGCCGGCATCTCGGAGAGATTAATCAAGCGGTCGTCATGATAACGACTTCTTCCACGCCGGTCTCTTTCATCGCGGTCTTTGGGTTCAAAATCATCAGTCATCCCTGCAAGTTCCGGATAAACCAGAGTCCAATCTACCTCTTCATGAAGTGGTTCGAAGGCTGATAGGAAGAAAATTATAACCTCAGTGGACATTCCGAGGGTAAGCATGACACCTCCACCCGGCCAGTGTTGGATCTTGAACAAAGCTCCAAGTAATACGATTGAGGCTCCCCAACCGTAAACGAACTTCATGACATTTTTATACGCTTTACCTTCAACAAATTCTGCTAATGACATGTGAATAAGACTAAAAGATTAATAAACATTAGATTTTGAGCTAATAGCAGCTCTTGCTCCCATGTGAGCTCTTACACAGCGGAAGCCGATGTATGATTTGGCAGTATCTTGATATTCAAACGTACGTGTTCCGTTTTGTAGGAAAAAGGCAATATCTTTCCATGAGCCTCCGCGAACCACTTTTCTTTTTAATACTGGTGGATCTTCTCTGCGGGCGTTATATTCATAGGAGGGATTCATATCATGGGTGTAGCTATACGCTGATTCGTCAAATGCATCTCTTGTCCATTCGGAAACATTACCTGCCATATCGTATAGACCAAAATCATTGGGTGAATAAGTTCTAACCATAGTTGTGTAGAACCCTCCATCTTTTGTTAGATCTCCTCGGTTTCCTTTGAAGTTTGCTAAATAACAACCTTGCATATCGCGCGGATAATAACCTCCCCATGGGTACATCATCTGTTCCAGTCCTCCTCTTGCAGCATATTCCCACTCTGACTCTGTTGGCAATTTGTAGTCTTGAACTGTTGACATCCCTTTTGAAACTAACCAGCTGTTCATTAAGTTAGTTCTCCAAATACAGAAGGCTGTTGCTTGTACCCAACTAACCCCTACTACAGGATATTCGTCAAAGTTCGGATTACTAAAATAAGCATTTGATTGTGGTTCATTGTATGAATATGAGAAATCTCCAACCCAAACTAAGGTGTCGGGATAAACGAGGATGCGGTTGCGTAGAATAAAGGACTTACGATTGGTGTACCGTTCTTCGAGATTTTTAGAATTATAAACGTTCGTTTCTTTATCGCCACTATATTCATCTGCTTCTAAAACTTCAGCACTATAGTTCCTCCGGCGTACTTTACCATCAAGTTGATATTTGCGTGCAGCTTGACGGAAGTCAACCCAAGAGTATTCATAGATTAGTTTTCTCGTGTCTATTTCTTCCCGGCTGATATATTTAGTAAAACGCTCTTCATTCGGATAAAACAATTTTTCTTTTACTGCTTTGTAAGCATCATAGGTTTGAGGATCTTCTCCTTTCCATGGAATTGGATAGTCCCATTTAAGAGGAAGGTCTTCTTCTTTAATGTTGAAAGGGTCTTCACGTAGGTCTTGTTCATTAGCATTGAAGACCATCCGCGTTTGTTCAATATCCATATTGCCTTTCGTGGCAATTTCCAAACGAGCTATGGAATCTCGAACCCAATAAACAAATTGTCGGTATTCGTTATTGGTGATTTCGGTATCGTCCATCCAAAAAGCTGAAACTGATATGGTTTTTGCTTCAGCATTTAGCGACCATGGAATATCTTCCTCGCCTGCCCCTTGTACGAAGCTTCCTTGAGGAACTAAGACCATTCCATAAGGATCATTGCTGTAAACAGGAGCACGATCCTGTACCCCGACCAACTCTCCAGTATCGGCGCTACCACATCCGAATAGGAAAATCGAAGCTGCCATTGTCAAATAAATTGAGGTTCTCATATCTCTGTTGTTTTTATGGTTCGTTTATTATAAGAATCGTATGCTTTTATAGTTAGTGTGTTCTTTTTCTATCATAAGTTTAAATACATATCGTAAAAATATCTCAACTGATCCATCGTCAAATTTAGCAATTTTTGATGTAGTTACATCATAAGAAAGACCAAAATTTAATCCTTCAATGAATTCAGCCCCTATAAAGGTAATGATTGCATCGCTTGTTCTGTAACCGATTCCACCCCATATTTTGCTCCGATATTTTAGGGTTGAATTAATACTTAATTGTGTATTTCTTCCGGTTGTCATTATTCCAATAGCCGGTTGAAGTTCAAACTGCGGATTGGATAACTGGTAATTGTAACTTCCTATGACGTTTAGGTGGCGAGCAAGGAATGAATAAGCGTTGACACCGGAGGTTTCTGATTTTGTCTGTAGCGGGGTTTGAAGTAAATTGTTGATGGAAATCCCCATGAGTACATTTGGCCCTTTGTAGAAGGTTCCTAGGTTTAAATCGAATGCTATTTTCCCTTTTGCAGACTCGTTGGGAATAAAGGGATCGGTTGCTGAGCCTGTTTGTGTCCCAAAATCGTAAGTAGGGAAATCCCACTTGGCTTTTAGGGTTTGACTAAAAAAGGAAAGGCCTAACCCTACTCCAACTCTCCCAATACTGATTGAGCGAATAAAAGAATAAGAAAGACTTGAGCTAATGTCGTTATTGAAACCAACTTTATCGTTATACAGGGCTATGCCAGCTCCATGCTCTAATCCGAATAGTTTAAAGGGGAGGTGAAGGTCGAATTTTTGTGTTTGCGGTGCTCCTTCAAACCCCATCCATTGGTTACGGGCTAAAATATTGACACAGATTCCTTCTTGCGATCCTGCATAGCCGGGATTTATTGTCATTTGATCATAAACGAAAAACGACGACTGTGGTAATTGCTGTCCGCTAAGGGCAGTAACCCACAGTACTGAAAAAATACCTATTAGTAGTTTTCTTCTCATCGATACTTGCTTATCTTACAGATAAGAAATTTTGAACAGTAAAGAAAATGAAATTTTGAATTCTATGCAAATTTATTTTTCTAACGGGAAAAAACAAATTTAATTTTGAATTTTTAGCTTTTTATTGATTTTCCAAGATGTAAAAAAATATTTTTTCTGGTATTTGATCGTTGACCATTGACGAATATTCGGTTTTTGAGACCGGAATAAAGGTGGTGGTCTTTTTACGTTTGTTTTCGATTAATAGCCATATTCGTCCTGTTTTTTGACTTTTATAAAAGATCAGATTGCTTTTTAAAAGACTGCTGCAAACATGATTTAAAATAAAATTCTCTTTAGTTTTAATAGATGGTTTGGGATCATGGTAACGAGAATAGAATCCATCGATATAATGCCATAAGATTTGTGCAATAAGTATGGCTCCTTGCCCCGAAGGATCGTTGTTATTTGTATAGTTAAAAACACCAAAGACTTTTGATGTTTCTGAAATGCCTGAGAACCATGACAATTGACATATTTCCTCCGCGTACAAGCCATTGGGCATCTGTAAATTATTTGCCGGGTAATCGGAGGAACGCACAGCGTCCATATCTATGGTAGTAAAGGTACTGTCGCGAAAGATTGGTTCAGTGTCCAATAGGTTTTGGTGGATTTCTCCTAATCGACATTTCAACTCGAGTGTGTGTCCATCTTTTGAAAAATCGCGTTCAGGGCTATAATAGGCCTGAGTTCCTAAGAAATGACGCTCGTGAATGTAGGGAAATTCCCTGGAAATGTGTTGGATAATGTTATCGGGTGAAATTTCTGTGCCGATAGCTTTGTCGATTTTGAAATCGATATGAGTGTGTTTTATCTGTGTTTTTCGGTATTGAATGGCTTCATAAATTCCGTATATTAATTCTTCGCCTCCTCCAAAAATTAGAGGTGTCAACTGATTTTTTAGAAGAATTAACAGTAACTCGCTCAGTCCAAAAATAGTGTCCCTTGGGCTTTCTCCGGGAACAAGGTCGCCCAAATCGATTATTTTTTTTCGTTGGTTGAATATTAATGTTGATAATGCCTTACGGATGGCTTCTGTTGTGTCGTAGTTGATTTTTCCTGAAGTTCGATAAAAGCGTTCATCGGGGATTCCAATCAGAGCTATTTTGGTTCCTTTAGGAATGATTTTCTGTTTCCAAAAGGGAATTATGGGGGAGTCATTGTTTTGAAGACATATTTTGGGTTCCTGAAGGAATGAAACTATGGACTCCATGGTCTTATTTTTTTGTTTTACGTTTTGGTTTGGGCTTCTCTTCCGCCTTATGAATTATCTCCATACATTGTTCCAATGTGATCTCTTCAGGATTGAGATTTTTGGGGATTTTGTAATTTGAGTTGTTATGAGTCAAATAAGGTCCAAACTTGCCTTTGATGATCTTAATGTCGTTAAATTCCTTAATAATTTTCTGTGCTTCGGATGTTCTTTTTTGAAAAATAATTTCCTTAGCAATCTCCGGGGTAATTTCCTGGTGTAAAAGGTGTTTAGGGATACTGTAAAATTTTCCTTTGTGTTTTAAATAGGGACCAAATCGGCCACTTCCATAGGTAATAGGTTCTCCTTCAAGATTTCCATAATTTTTTGGTGGCTCGAAGAGCGCTAGTGCTTTTTCCAAGGTTATGGTTTCGAGGCTAAGATTTTCCGGAATGCTTGTGAATATGGGTTTTTCTGCATCTGTGGCATCCCCGATTTGTACCATAGGGCCATATCGGCCGATTTTAACCGAGACTTTTTTCCCGGTTTTTGGATCAGTTCCAAGTACCCGTTCACCGATGCGCTGTGCTTCTTTTTCTTTTTCGGCATCTGTAACGGTTGGGTGAAAGCTTTGGTAAAAGGAGCGCACAATTTCTGTCCAATTAACGTTACCTTGAGCAATTTCGTCGAATTTTTTCTCCAATTCGGCGGTGAATCCGTAGTCGAGAATATCGGAAAATTTACTCATCAAATAGTCATTCACAACAATACCAATATCGGTGGGAAAAAGTTTTGCTTTTTCCGAACCGTAGGTCTCTTCTATTTTTGTTTTTACCAGTTTTCCGTTTTCTAATTTTATATGGTTGATTTCTCGTTTTTCTCCGGGTCGATCGGCTTTAATGACATATTTCCGTTGAATAATGGTGGAAATGGTCGGAGCATAGGTTGATGGTCTGCCAATTCCAAGATCCTCAAGTTTTTTAACTAGCGACGCTTCGGTGTATCTTGGTGGATGATGGGAAAATTTTTCTAAAGCTTCAATGGATAAGGCCGTTAAAGGTTGCCCGATTTTTATCGGAGGAAGCATTTTTTGTTGCTGATCGTTGCTTTCATCATCGTCAAACGATTCAGAGTAAAGTTTTAAAAATCCATCAAATTTTACGATTTCAGCCGAAGCAATAAATTTATATTGGCTGTTGGGTGTTGGAATGGTAATGGTAGTTTTTTCTACCACAGCATCGCTCATTTGAGATGCTAGAGTTCTTTTCCAGATGAGTTCATAAAGTTTTTGATCGGCTGCTGAACCCGATATTTTAGTTTTATTAAAGTAAGTAGGGCGAATAGCTTCATGAGCCTCTTGTGCCCCTTTGGTTTTTGTGGCGAATTGTCTTGGGGTTGAATAGTCTTTCCCAAAAGATTGAATGATTTGTTCTTTGGCTGCCGCAATAGCTTCGTTCGATAGATTAGTTGAATCGGTTCTCATATAGGTTATAAACCCATTTTCGTAGAGGCGTTGAGCTATAGACATGGTTTGGGCAACGGAAAATCCGAATTTTCGCGATGCTTCTTGTTGAAGGGTTGAAGTGGTGAAGGGGGCTGCCGATGATTTTTTCCCGGGTTTGGTTTGGATGTCGCTAACCGAAAATGAGAATTTGCTGCAACTTTTCAGCAGATCTTCCGCGTCGTTTAATTGGAGTTTTTTATTTAACTCGGCTTCAAATGAATGTTCTTGTCCTGATGTTTCAAATTGAAATATGGCGCTAACGCGATACCATGAATCGGCCTTGAATGATTGTATTTCGCGTTCTCGCTCCACAATTAAACGAACTGCCACGGACTGAACACGACCTGCCGAAAGTGCGGGTTTGATTTTTTTCCATAAAAGTGGCGAGATTTCAAAACCAACAATTCGGTCGAGGATTCGACGCGCTTGCTGAGCATTCACTAGGTTCAGGTCAATGGTTCGCGGAGACTGAAGAGCGTTTAGAATTGCTTTTTGGGTGATTTCGTGAAATACAATTCGTTGTGCAGTTTGGGGATTGAGATTTAAAACTTCTGCCAAATGCCACGCTATGGCTTCTCCTTCACGGTCTTCATCGGAAGCCAGATAAATCTTCTCCGATTTTTTTACCGATTCTTTAAGTTCCGATACGATTTTCTTTTTATCGGCGTCGATCTCATAATGGGGTTTAAAGTCTTTTTCTATATCAATCCCAAGATTTTTTTTTGATAAATCACGAATATGCCCGTAGCTTGATTTTACAACAAAGTCTTTTCCTAAAAACTTTTCTATAGTTTTTGCTTTAGCAGGAGACTCAACGATAACAAGATTTTTCATTTTTTCATTATTTGGCTGCAAATTTAATGTATTCTGAACGGAATATGCAAAGGCCTTTTTGTTAAAAAACTATTATTTGTTGATTAAATCTATTTTCTCAATTGGTCAAAAAAGGTGAATTCGGTGGGAAAATTTTGGCTTTTTGCTAAACGATATTTTTTTTTCTCTATTGTAAATTATCTTTGCACACAGTATTCAGTATTCAATCACTTATTGCCTCCGACTATGAACAAGAAGTATATTCCTTTAATTTACGTAGCAGTTTTTACCCCTCTTGTGTTATTAGCTCTTTTTTTATGGTTGATTAATATCGGGGTTTTCGGATTTATGCCTGGTTTTGATGATCTGGAAAATCCGAAAAGCAACATTGCTTCCCAAGTATTATCGGAGGATGGAGTTATTTTAGGAACTTATTTTATTGAGAACAGAACCTATGCGCAGTTTGAAGAATTATCGCCTTACCTTGTTGAAGCACTTATAGCCACGGAAGATTATCGATTTGAAAAGCATGCTGGAATTGACTTTGTTGCTTTGATGAGGGTAGCAGCGGGAATTTTCACCGGTTCAAACAAAGGTGGTGGAAGTACCTTGACCCAACAACTTGCCAAAAATCTTTTCCCTCGCGATACATCACGATATGATTTTGCTCTTGCAAAAGTTGCGCATTTAGGATTGGCCAAATTTAAGGAATGGATTACAGCAGTAAAATTGGAACGAAACTACACCAAAAAAGAAATTTTGGTTATGTATTTAAACACCGTGTCGTTTGGTGGGAATTCTTATGGAATTATTTCAGCTGCCCGTACCTATTTTAATAAATCACCTAAAACACTCAAAGCCGAAGAAGCAGCAATGTTAGTGGGTTTGTTAAAAGCTCCGACCTATTACAGCCCATTGCGCAACCCACAACGAGCTCGTAGTCGACGAAATGTCGTATTAGGTCAAATGTATCGGTATGGGTATCTTTCAAAACACGATTTTGATTCATTATCGGCACTGCCTGTTAAAATTGATTACATGCCCGAAAATCAAAATGTCGGCTTGGCAACCTATTTTCGCGAAATGCTGCGCATGTATCTCACAGCCACTAATCCCATGGAGCGAAAATATTGGGATCAGGATCAATTCCTAAAAGACTCTGTTTTATGGGCTAACGATCCATTGTACGGTTGGACTAACAAAAATCTTAAACCCGATGGTACAAAATACGATATCTATCGAGATGGTTTAAAAATATATACCACTATTAATAGTCGTATGCAGAAATATGCCGAGGAGGCTGTGTTTGAGCATATGGCTTATGATTTGCAGCCTGCGTTTTATGCCGAAAAAGGGCGTCGTTCAAAAAATCCTTATTCAAATGAACTAA
>DAOTAV010000111.1:0-8225 GCA_035382785.1 Salinivirgaceae bacterium
CCATCAGGAGCAACAATTATATTGTCATTGTTTACAATATTTATTTTAACCAAAATATTCTCGATTCTTTCAATTAAGTTAAACACACACAAATAAATTAAAACTTTTTTGTATGAAATACCAAGTGATAGTCATTGGATCGGGTCCAGGAGGATACGTTGCCGCAATCAGAGCTTCACAGTTGGGATTAAAAACTGCTGTGGTTGAGCGAGCTGAATTAGGTGGAATTTGCTTGAACTGGGGTTGCATCCCCACCAAAGCGCTTTTAAAAAGTGCTCAGGTTTATGATTATCTGAAACACAGTTCGGATTATGGTGTAGCGATAAACGGTGAGGTAAAACCTGATTTTCAGAAAATGGTAGCCCGTAGTCGTGAGGTAGCTGCCGGAATGAGCAAAGGAATCCAATACCTGTTCAAAAAAAACAACATCGAAGTTATTCAAGGATTTGGGAAACTTGCAGGTCAAGGGAAAGTTGAAGTAACGACCGATAGCGGTGAAAAGAATATTTACGAAGCCGAACACATTATCTTAGCTACCGGGGCAAGGTCAAAACAGCTTCCAAACTTGCCTCAGGACGGAGAAAAAATCATCGGATATCGTAAAGCTCTGACGCTTGAAAAACTTCCGGAAAGCATGGTGGTTGTGGGTTCAGGAGCCATTGGAAGCGAATTTGCTTATTTCTATGCAACGCTGGGAACGAAGGTGACTCTGGTGGAATTCCTTCCAAACATTGTTCCCAACGAAGATGAAGAAGTTTCAAAACAATTAGCACGGTCGTTCAAAAAAATCGGTATTGAGGTTATGACCTCATCGTCGGTTGAAAGCGTTGATACATCCGGAGATAAATGCAAAGTTTTAATCAAAACACCCAAAGGCGAAATTACTGCCGAGTCAGAAATTGTACTTTCAGCGGTAGGCATAACTCCCAATATTGAAGGAATCGGGTTGGAAGAAACAGGAGTAATTGTTGAAAACGGACGAATTAAGGTTGATGAATATTATCGCACCAATATTCCCGGGATATATGCCATCGGAGATATTGTGCATGGACCTGCATTAGCCCATGTGGCTTCAGCCGAAGGAATCTGCTGTGTTGAAAATATTGCCGGTCATCATCCACAGCCCGTGGATTACAAAAATATTCCGGGCTGCACTTACACAATCCCCGAAATCGCATCGGTTGGGCTAACCGAAAAAGCAGCTCTCGAAGCAGGATATGAAATCAAAGTGGGGAAATTTCCGTTCACTGCTTCAGGCAAGGCAAGTGCATCCGGAAATAAAGACGGATTTGTAAAATTAATCTTCGATGCAAAATATGGTGAATTGTTGGGAGCTCACCTCATTGGGCTTAACGTTACCGAAATGATTGCAGAGCTTGTTGTTGCCAAAAAACTTGAAACCACCGGTTTAGAGCTCATCAAATCAATCCATCCACACCCAACGATGTCGGAAGCCATTATGGAAGCCGCTGCTGCAGCTTATGGAGAAGTGATTCATATTTAATCAATCTGTGATAAAAAAACGAGTTGTCGAAAGAATTGACAACTCGTTTTTTTTTACCTATAATCTTTCAACATTGCCATAAGTCGCCGTCGGGCAATAAAAATACGACTTTTAACTGAACCTAACGGCAGGTTCATAACTTCAGCAATTTCTTTATACAAATATCCTTCTGTGTGCATTACAAAGGGAATTCGATAATCATCGGGTAGTAATGCTATGGCTTTTTGAATTTCCTTTGCCAAAAGGCTCGATTCAGGATGTCCCCAATGACTTATAACGGGAATTTTAAAGCTACTCAAATCTTTTGAATTGTCATACTTTTGAGACAATCTATTCTTCTTTCTGTATTCATTGATAAACGTATTTCGCAAAATGGTAAATGTCCACGATTGCAGATTTGTGTCATCAATGAACATATCGCGAAAGCGGATGGCTCTTAACATGGTTTCTTGCAATAAATCGTCGGCTTCAAATTTGTTTAAGGTTAAACTGTAGGCAAATCGCCACAGACTTTTGCGCAAACCTAAAAGCTGAGTATTAAATTCAACGGCAGTCATAGCAGATTGGTTTTAGTTCAAATTTGCGCCAAAAAAATTTCTTTTTTGCAAGTAATTTTACCTATTTTTCCAAATATTAAAAAAATATTATCAGTCTGATTATCTGTATTTTAAATCCAACCAACAGCTTGCAAATTTGTATTCAGCAAGGAATTACGATTGCAAACTTTGCAAACTTCAAATGCAACTATCGACTCCCCAAAGCAATGGGCAGAAACCACATTAAATTTGTATATTTGCTCGTTTAAATTAAACTGTATGGAAATTAAACCCACCGGTGTTCCGATTTCAGCAATTGTTGAAATCGGAAATAAAGCGCGAAAAGCACAGCAAGAAGCCCAACAAGATTGTCTTTTGATTCATGTCGGAATCAATAATGTTGTGCCAATCAACATAAACTCTCTACTACCAAAGATTGATTTTAATTCGCCGTTGCTGCAGAATTATCCGGGCGCGTCGGGACTACCTCAATTACGAGCTGCCATCAATCAAAACTATTTTAATAACAAAGCCTCCGAAAATCATATCTTCGTCACATCCGGAGGAATGAACGGGCTTTATATTACACTTAAAACACTTAATATTAGCACCTTATATACACCAAAGTTCTACTGGGGAACCTATCGAATGCTGGCGCATATCAACAAACTTCAACATGCTTGCTATAACGATTTTCAACATCTTCTTGATATGGCAAAAAATTCTGACCACATTGCCATTATAATCAACGACCCCGGAAATCCTTTAGGTGAAAAACACTCTGATTCAAAGTTGCTGGAAGTCATAAATAAGTTGGATTTGCTCGGTCTTCCCATCATTCTTGACATTCCTTACCGAAGACTCTTTACGGGGATGAACGACTTATTTTATCAGCGATTGCTCAGTTTTGAGAATGTAATTATTGTAGATAGCTTCAGTAAATCGTACGGATTAAGCGGATATAGAATAGGATTTATTCACAGTAACCATGAGTTATTTAATCGTGAATTCGGGCGAAATCTCTTATATTGCAGTAATGGACAGAATGTGGTGGGACAAGAAATTATACGCCTTTTATTGTCAACACCTGAAGGTCAGGAAATTTCTGAACAATACCGTAAGGAAACCATAAAACACATTATGGAGAATATACGGTGGCTCAAGGAGCAGCAATTAATCTATGAACCAATCTATAAGGAAGCCGAACTTTGGGGAATTTATTCGGTCATAAACCGTTCGGTTGAAGAGCTGGAAAAATATCGAATCTATGGAGTGCCCCTATCGTTTTTTACGTTAGATACAGGCTATCAAAACCTAAGCAGAATATGCGTGTCTGAACGCCACGAACGCTTTGTCTCATTCTTTTCTCAACTATCTAAGCAATAGGTATGTGTGGCATAACGGGAATTTATTCATCGCAACCTCTTTCCGCTGATATGTTGAGCGATGTCAACCGTTCGGTTATGTCGTTATTTCAAAGAGGTCCCGACTGTCAGCGTGCCGTTCATTTGAAAAATGCCATTCTGGGACACGCTCGCCTTTCAATCATCGACTTATCGGAAAATGCAACTCAACCATTAACCGATTGCTCCGGTCGCTATACCATCGTTTTTAACGGAGAATTTTTCAATTATCGCGAGCACCGACAACGTCTCGAAAATGCCGGTTATCGATTCAAAACTCAGTCTGACACGGAGGTTTTCCTGGCACTTTACGCAGAAATGGGCGATTCTTGTCTTGACTTAATCAACGGTTTTTTTGCCGTTGCAATTTATGATTCCCTTAACAACACTCTGTTTATTGCCCGCGATCGATATGGCGAGAAACCTCTTTTTTACACGATATGGCAAGGAAACTTGATTTTCACTTCGGAGCTAAAAGCCATTCTCTCCTATCCGGTTCCACGAAAATTAAACCGATCGGCACTCTATGGATATTTGCTCCACAATTACATTCCGGACAATAGTTCTATGATTGAAGGTATTTACAAGCTCCAACCCGGCCATAAAATTCTGGCATCTTCAAAGGGAATTGATGTTTTGGAATGGTATCGGCTTCCTTTATCAAAATCGTCCGAAGTAGATTTATCCAAGTCTTCAGAAACTCTTTATCAACTACTTAGCGATTCGGTGAGTCTTCGATTAGAGTCAGACGTTCCTTTAGGATGTTTTCTGAGTGGCGGAGTTGATTCCTCTATCATAGCATTACTGGCGAGTAATCATAAATCCGATTTACTCACGTTTAATATCGGGTTCCCCGACCAACCATATTTCGACGAAACGGCATGGGCTAATCGTGTTTCAAAACACCTAAAAACCAACCACCATACATTTGAAATTCCCCAAAAACAATTGGTCGAAACAGTTTATGACGTTATTGACAATTTCGACGAACCTTTTGCCGATAGCAGTGCAATTCCGGTGAATTTGCTTTCACGTGAAACACGAAAAAAAGTAACGGTTGCACTTTCCGGCGATGGTGCCGATGAACTTTTTGGGGGATATCGAAAACATCTTGCCCATAGTAATGCAATAAAATACAAACCGTATCGAAAAATATTAAAAGTGGGTCTCCCATTTCTTAAAGTACTTCCTAAATCACGGAATTCGGCGATAAGCGACAAGATTCGGCAAATCGAAAAATTTATTCATGGAATTAATCTGACCGCTTCGGAACGATACCTTCTTTGGGCATCCATCTCCCGACCTTTGGAATTAGAAGAATTACTCATACCCCCCATAGTTAGCGAACCTTACAACCATTTTGCCGAAACACTCTGCAAAGAATTAGCTCAGGAAGAAACCCTATCGAATATAACACGAACCGATGTCAAACTTGTTCTTCACGGAGATATGCTTCCTAAAGTTGATCGCATGTCCATGGCACAATCATTAGAAGTGCGACCTCCGTTTTTAGATTTCAGGGTAGTAGAATTTGCCTTATCACTGCCCGATCATTTGAAAATTAGGGGAACACAACGGAAAATAATTTTGAAGAATACATTTGCAAAATATCTTCCCGAAGAAATTTTCACCCGTCCAAAAAAAGGCTTTGAAGTTCCTTTGGCTCATTGGTTACAAAACGACTTGGCCGATTTTATCGATGCCCGATACCTTTCAAAATCTTTTATTGAATCACAAGGAATTTTCCGGTATTCAACCATTGAACAAATGAAAAAACAACTACACAGTCGTCAAGTGGGAGATGTTCCTGCAAAACTTTGGGCTATTGTAGTTTTTCAACACTGGTTCAAAAAATACAACCCTTATTAACTATGTATCGAGTTTTACGAATAATAAACCGCTTCAACCTTGGAGGCCCGACATATAACGCAGCCTATCTGACACGACATCTACCATCAGAATTTACCACAAAACTTATGGGAGGGCCAAACGAAGAGAGCGAAGCCGACAGTCTGTTCATATTAGAATCCATCGGAGTACAAGGAGAAATCATTCCTGAAATGCGTCGGTCAATCAATCCCTTAAGCGATTTTATTGCCTTGATAAAGCTCATAAGGATTATTCGTAAATATCGCCCCCATATTGTTCATACTCATGCTTCCAAAGCCGGAACCTTAGGCCGTTTAGCTGCATGGATTTGCAGAGTCCCGGTCATCGTTCATACTTTTCATGGCCATGTTTTTCACAGTTATTTTTCAGGATTCAAAACAAATATTTTTAAAACTATCGAACGATTTCTTGCTCGAAGAAGCAGTGCAATCATCGTTATCAGCAATCTACAACGGCATGAACTATGCCACATTCATAAAATCATTCCTGAACAAAAAGCTCATGTTATTCCACTTGGGTTTGACCTATCAAGATTCTATAATATTACACCGGAGCAACGAGCCAGATTTCGTGAGGAACACGCTATTGAAGAAGACACGGTATTGGTTGTCATCGTTGGAAGATTGGCACCGGTGAAAAACCACTCGATGTTTCTGCGAGTAGCAGAAATGGTTCGTAAGCAAAATCCCAAGGTTCGATTTATGATTGTAGGAGATGGTGAAACCAGAATAGAATGCGAGAAACAAGCCGAAGAAAAAGGCTTCACAATATCTACACCTGAGAATCCAAATGCCAAAGCCGAAATAATCTTCACTTCGTGGATACGCGATGTGGAAAAAGTTTATGCCGGGGCAGACATTTCGGTATTAACATCATACAATGAAGGCACTCCGGTGAGCATTATTGAATCACTTGCGTCGGGTGTTCCGGTGGTTTCAACGCGGGTAGGAGGTGTGGCCGATATCGTTTCCGAAGGCCACCAAGGCTTTCTGACCGATGTTGACGACGACCATCTCTTTGCTACACGAATCCTTGAGTTGGCAGATTCGCCCGAATTGAGAAAAAAACTTGGAACGTCAGGGCAAAAAAGTGTGAAAGATAAATTTGATTATCGACGCCTTGTGACCGACGTGGCAAATCTTTACACGAAACTACTGGAGGAATCGATTAAAAATTAGCAGAAATGCGCATTTTCCATTATCTTTGAAACAAAACGGGAACGATGTTCAAATACTGTAATCTTCTTATCGGCATTGCCTTTATCATAACATTGAATGGATGTAAAGTACTGCAACCCAATCGCATGCTTGAAACCCCAAAAGATTTTAATTATTCGCCCTTTGAAAAATCTGAAATTGAATATAGGATAAAGCCTTACGATAAGCTAAGCGTAAGCATTTCCACTAACGATGGATACCAAATGATTTCAATAGCTGAAGGCAATCGTAATCAGAATCCCAAAAGCGAAATCGATTTTCTGGTTGAATTCGATGGCCAAGTTAAACTTCCAACCATTGGCAGAGTTCAGATTGCCGGTTTAACCATTCGTGAAGCCGAAAAAAAACTCGAAGATTTATACTCCCAACACTACCAAAATCCATTTGTATTGTTGAAAGTTATCAACCGACATGTGTATGTGTTTAAAAGCAGTGGTGAAATCGGAACAGTAATTAACATCCCCGAGGACAACCTCACACTACTTGAAGCCTTAGCCATGGCCGGAGGCTTAACAGAATATGACAAAGCCTATCAAATTAAATTAATACGTGGGAACCCGGCTGATAATCCACAGGTATTTCTATACAACATCCGTAAACTAACCGATTTGCAAGGAACAAATCTGCAACTTGAAGCCAACGACATCATTTATATCGAAAGGAGACCACGTTACATCCGAAGTGTAATGAACGAACTTACCCCATATCTTTCTCTACTTTCAACCATTCTATTGATTGTAAATCTGACAGCTAATGGTAAATAAAAACATACCCCGTCTGAACGAACAATTCGACCCAGTGGTATTTTTCCTGATTATCAGGAAAAATCTGCTTCCACCGCTTTTGATTTTATTATTTGCAGGAATAAGCGTTTTCCTTTATTTACGATACACCCCTCCGGTTTATTTGGCTCAATCGATTATCCAGATTACACCCGATGAAACTCCAAATAAGATACTTCAAATTACTGAAGTTGACGATTCAAAAAATATAGGGAAGACCATCACTCTTATGAACTCAAAAGAGTTTATCAAACGATGTCTGAAAAATTTACCATTCGAAATACGCTATTACGTAAAGGGTACTTTCCTGGTTACCGAACTCTATAAATCAACACCTTTCAAAGTTGAAAAGAGAAATATCAACCAACAAACTCAAGGTATTCCTATTTTTGTTGACTTTCTTTCAAAAGACAGCTGTCGGGTTTCGTGCAGCATTGATCAAAGGGTTTACAACACTAAAACAGCAACAAACGAGTGGTTTGTTCTTGATGGGAATCTATTTAAAATAACCATCGAAAACTACCAAGCTATCCTCGATAAGGAAAAAAGCGACCCCAACAATCGCTACTTCTTCACAATTCACGACGAAAATCAGATTTTAAATGAACTGATATCGAATCTTACCATCCGCATACTTAACCCCCAAGATTTGACAATTGAAATCGCTTATCGATCAAATAATGCAAATCAGGCTGCCGACGTTGTAAATTTAATTGCCGAGGAATTCCGTTTTTATGAAGTGGAAAAAAAGAGCGAAAGTGTAAAAAACATTTTGAAATTTATCGACAATCAACTTGGCTTAATCTATAATACCTTAGACAAAATTGAAAACGATATCCACGATTTTAAAACTAAATATAATATCAAAGACAAACTAATACAAGAATCACCTT
>DAOTAV010000112.1:0-8210 GCA_035382785.1 Salinivirgaceae bacterium
CTGTCTTGCAATTTAACGTTTCGAAAATTTGCATCCAATTCCTTACGCGGTACTTATGGCCGGAGGAACGGTCGAAGGGAAAGGAGTCCAAATACAAACAACTTCCGGATATAGGTTTTGACTTACGCTTGGTTATTAAAATTCTAAGCAATAGTACATACAAGTACGTTAGCCAAAATATGGGGATAAAGAGAAGAGATAGTAGCCAATGCTTCATTTTGTTGATTTGATAAAAAATTAAGCCAAAGTTAACAGATCAGAATAGAAATCCTTATCCTCTTTAGTTTGCAATGCCTCGTTGTGCCAAAGCAAAACAAACTCCCCTTTGTGGTGCTTGCAGGTAGTAATGAGTTGTTTTGCAAGATTATACCGATCCTCTGGACTTTTAGCCTCAAGAAACAAGGTTACATCCATTAAGATTAAAGGATGTTCCACAATGCCAGTCTCCCTGCGCAAAATGATGTTAAACACCGGAAATGGATGACATGTACCTCTTCGAAAACCGGCTTTATTCGAAAAACCAAGAGTGCTGTCATCAGTAAAACCTACTTCTACATGAAGTTCAGATGTTTCCGGATTGCGGTATCTTAAGTAATGTTGACGTACTTTTTTGATCTCCTGCCCAACACCGATAGACCTGAGATGTTGCCGAAAATCGTCAGCTTCCGAGCGCATCAACTTTTTATTTAGGTATGTTTCATAACTGGGATGGAAACCCAAACAGTGACCTCTTTTATCGATATCTTTAATTTGCCGCGATAAGGCTTTTGTTCTGATATTGTAAGCAGAATCCTTTTCCCCAAAGCGATTGCAATTCTTAAAGTAAAAAATGCTTTTTAAACTGCGTAACTCGCTCTGTTCCATTAACCAATAATAGGTATTGTAGGGATCGTTTTTGCCTTGTAACCAGTAAGATTGGTTCCTGACTAAAAGTTGTTTAATCGACTTCCTTTTTACAATATCACCCAAACTGCCCTTGATATGTTCAAACAGAGTTAGTTCATGAAACTTGAAAGCACGGTCTATATCATGAGTTGGGGAAAACCGAAATTCATTCTTTTTCATTTCTTTCACTCCGAGTAGTTTTTGGAGGTAATAGGCTAAAATTAGAACATAATCATCAACAATAGGTTGCCGAATTAAGAGATCTTGGGAAAGAAAGGATTTCTCGAACGGGAAATTGCCAAACATGTTTACTTCATTGATTACCAGTTCCTCATAGCCCGAAAGCAAATAGAAGGCACTCCCGAAAATATCAATATTTATTTTCCTTCCCTCAATTACACACTCGGAATTATTGCCATAAACAACAGGCAGAGTCTGATAACCTAACAACAATGCTAAAACGTCGTCGCATACTGGAATATATTTAACTGGACTACTGGGAAGAGAATTTTTTGTTAACCAACTATTTTCGTTACTTTTAAAAAATGTATCGCTAATAAAAATCGATTCTCCGTTTTGATTGCATATCTGAAAGCTCTCGATTCCCGTTTCAACAATCTTCAACACGTAATCTAGCCCGAGCCGCATGGAAAGTATATAATTTAAAATATACTCTTTTTCAGCTATAAAACTGTCGTTGGTACTTACAATGAGTTTCATGTTTAACCTAAAAATCGTATTTTTAATTTCAACAGCCTTTGAATTTGTTTCTCAGATTTATTTGTTTTCGAAATCGAAAAGTAATCTATTTGTTCAGCACCAAAGGCTCTGAAAAAGCGTTCGATTGGTTCTATCATGCTGCCTTCAAAATCGAAAGTTTGGACTTTGGTAGATGCAAAACGAATGGCTTCCCATAATAGCAAACTGGTAGCCCCACTGTTACGTAAGTCGGGGTCACCTCCCCCTAACAGGTAATAGGCCGTATGTTTGTCCCAAACAATAATGGACACGGCATGACATTTTTCTTCGGCATCAAATACTCCGAATGTCTTTAAGCAACTATGTTCCATGCCCATTTTCAGCAACCTATCTAGGGTGTTTTTCGTAAACGACATTTCACGGGCTTGTCTGGTCATAGTTTTTCTTAGCATGGCATAGATTAGGTCAACATCGCTAATCTGCCGAACCACAACTCCCAGTCGTTGTGCCTTTCGGATTTCTCGGCGAATGTTTTCCTGAAAATTGCGAAAAACAAGATCTGTGTTTGTTATGTTCTGAATTTTATAGGTATATAGCGTAGTTTGCGAAAATCCGTTCCAGTAAAATGGAAGCCAGTTTCGAAACGATGGATGAAAAGTTTGCCCTAAATGCGCAAACTCGCCAAGTTGAGCTAACATTTCGTTTACAACATCCTTCTCGAAGGCTAAACGAGTGCAGGTTTTCTGTTCGGGCGGATAATTGAACAAGATACCTAAATAAGGCGTAAAGGGTGGTTGACTGTAATATATTCTACCAAACCGATAGGTCGTTTTTTGCAATGGCCAAACAGCCTTTACAACATTTCCACTTTGTACCACCAACCCAATCCAATTTTCCGAACCACACAGGCTGTCGAGCCACCAAGGTTCATAAAAAATGGGGGGCGCGGGAATTTGGGAGAAAAATTTTCTGTATTCCGTATTGCTCATGATACTACACTACCAATGCCCAATCTGAAACTTAGTTTACCCTGTTTTTGGTATTGAACCCACAGTTTTATACGATAAAACCGGATTAGGACGAATTTTTGGTATATTTCGAATCCGGTTTTCAGAAATCCCTTTATCGATGTAAAATTCTCAGGTTCAACGACCCCATAAATAAATTTTGGTCGGAAAACACTCTTCAAATAAGCAAGCATGTGTGGATAGATGCCCTTTCCCCGATACTTTTCCGATGTTAAAACCCATGCAACAATTACATTAGGCTCAATTTTGTAAACAAATCCCTCAGCAAGAATACTGCGCTTTGAATCGGTAAAAATCCAAATACGGTGCGCCACCTCACCTTCGATATATACAAAATAACCTTTGTACCCATTTTCCAAAAACTGGTGGAAACAGTCTAATTGTTCGGGAGTATTAAACCAGGCTGCATCGGCGATGTTTTCGTGGCATATTTCCCGAATATCAAACCGGTTTTTCGCGGGTGCAATTCTGTCGTGCAAAGAACGAACAACAAAACGGCGCTTTATGTATATTTTCTCACTTATCGACATATTTAAAGAACTGTTCTAGAATTATAGACTTTTATTGTATGCTTTGAAAGCATTTATTGTTCGAATATACAATGTTGTTTTCAAAATTTCAATCAAATACCTCAAATATTTCCCCCTCTCTTACGAGAGATAGAGCGTAATGCCCTTGCCACCTGAAAATCTATTTTGTAAGTACCTGCTTGTATTTGGGCTTAAAGTGGTTGTTATGCAATTTATAAAGTTGCACATTTGATTTGTAAATTTTAATTGCGTTGCCCCTACTTCCAATCCCTCCAGAATGCTTGGGATAAGTACTCATTATTTCTCCTGAATACCCCATTAACCTGTTGTTTGCAATAAGTGCAATAATAAGTCGTTCACAACTTATAATCCCCCTTTGGATAAACAAAGACATGGTTTTTAAAATAAGGAATGACATCCGAACCCTTTTTTGCGCACTTTTGACAGCCCAGGCTTTTGATGGGAAGTTTTCTAAAAAAAATTTTTTCTGTATTACCATTCATCCTTAATTTTATAAAAAATGGCTGTAAAACTTTTACTCTTGAAAATTAACCACAAAAACAACATTTTTACGAAACATTGTTTTTTTTCTTTTGGGCTTTCACGTAGAAATAGTATGGGAAGAAGATATTCAGGATTATGGATAAAATGAGTTTCAAGTCAACAGAGTTATAATTACTCAACTTTAATAGAAGTTTAATGCTAAGTTTACTGCTTTTTAAAAATTCTCTATTCTCAGAATAACAAAACCTTAGGGCATTCCGAAGATTAAAAATTTGGAGTTCAATTCTCTTTTTTTGCCGTGCTGTTAGCTCCTTATTTTCGTAAAATATGAAAAAACTCTCTATTTGTTTTTCGAAAAAAGAGATTTTTTTTTCAATACTCCATCTCTCTTTTTGAGAAAAAAAACCCCCATCGTGTACCCGATAAACAGCCATGGTTTCTTTAATTCTAAAAATTTTAGAATTTAACGAAACCATCAAATGGAGGAAATAATCGCCTGTGATTGCATTTTTGAAAGGATATTCTTTAACGATATTTCTAAAAACAACGCTAGGGGTGTGCATTATGTTGCCAAAGTCCAATAAATCATCGGTTGTAAATGTATCTCTATCATTCCATTGAATGTTTTTTTGTGAAACCACTTCAGGATTTGGAGCTAGAATTTCAACATCATGAAAACAAATGTTATATTCAGGATTCCTCTCCAAAAAATCCACTTGTTTTTGCAATTTTAAAGGGTCGGTCCAATAGTCGTCACCTTCGCAAAGGGCTATGTATTTGCCGGTGCAATGTTGTGCGGCAAAAATAAAATTTGGCTGCATGCCAATATTTTGGGCATGGCTGAAATATTTTATTATTTTTCCTTTAGGATGATGATTGATATAATCCTTTACAATAGCATCGGTGTTGTCGGGAGAGCAATCGTTTGCAATAATAAGCTCATACGGAAAACCGATTTCTTGCATCAAAACTCCTTCAATCGCTTGAGAAATGTATTTTTCATGATTGAAGGTTATCATTATTACCGATACTAACATATTAGACATTCACACTCATTATATACGTTAATGCTTTTTGCTCAATTATCTCGAAACCATGCGACCTATAAAGATTAATCGCTTTTTCATTTTTAAGACCTACTTCTAAAGAAATTTTTTTCATTCCCTTTAATTTGGATAATTCGAAAGCCTTCCTTAAAAGAATCTTACCCAAACCTAACCCTCGAAACTCTCCCCTTATACATACTGAGGTTATATAGGCATTTAAATTCGTAAAATCGTTACAATAAATGGCTACTATTCCCACCGGATAATTTATTCCCTCAATGTGTAAGCTTATTATTTCTGCTTTATTGATTAGCTTCCTGCAATATTCGTTGATGTTTACAACATCCGATAGTCGAGGAATAAAATCATTATCGCAAATTTCGTGTATTAGAATCAATTCATCGATATTGACCTCATTGATTTTTACTTGAAACTTATTATTATCGTTTTCATTACAAAAGTTCATACTCATTCAGCATTTTATGAATTTCTTCTTTTGAATTAAACATCATTACATCTATTATCGACAGATTGGGAATAAACTCATTATTAAATTGTTTATAGGCGATTTCTTTCGTTTTTAAATAGTATAAATCAATTCCATGACGTGCGAAATCATTTTTATTGTATAGTTCAATTCCACCTATAGGATTAACATAAATATTTGCATTTTTAATTTTACATATTTCAATCACTCTATTTTCACATTTTAATTTGTTAGTGTCACCGACATTTGATGAAATAAAAATAGTTGTATCTATTTCTAAATAGTTAACGATAGCTCTTATGGTATTAAAAATAAATGGAAATAAATTATGATCGTTAAAATTCAAACACGTTTCTATTAGTTGGTAAACCTCTTTGTAATATGGGGCATGTCTATAATTCTCCTTAATTAGTCTCAGTAAATAATCTCTATCGCTAATGAATGAATCACTTAAACATCTTTCAAAAATCATTTTACTATCTGAATCTTTTTTTAATGGCAACGTAATAGTAAATGGTCTGTTATTAACTAAAATTCTATTTCGGTTAATCCAACCCTTTTTTGTAAACTTAATATCATCATACACAATAAATTCATCAACACAATTTATTAATTGGAAATAACCAATATAGGGAAAAAAGTAAGGCTGCATAATGGCTATTTTCATACCGCTATCCATTTTTTTTTATAATGTTAACAACTCGTTCAACAACATTCTCTTCCATCTCCGGAAAAATTGGAAGACAAATTACTTTGGCAGCAATTGCTTCTGCTATTGGTAAATTCCAGCGCTGTGCCGATTCTAATCCGTTATACATCGCAAACTGACTTATCAATGGATAAAAATAGCGCCGAGCATAGATGTTGTGTTTTTTTAACGTTTCATAAAGCTCATCGCGGTTGGTGCGGTAACGGGTTTCATCCACCAATATCGGGAAATAGGCGTAGTTATGTCTCACCTCGGGCAAGTCTTCCAAAAAGCTGATGCCCTCAACTCCGGAAAGTTCCGTGCGGTAGCACCGGGCTATCTGCTGTCGCTTCGCGATGTTTTGCTCTAAATAGTTTAGTTGCAACAATCCCATAGCGGCTTGCACTTCGTTCATTTTAGCGTTGATTCCGGGTTCTTCAATAACGGTTTCGCCCCGGAACCCAAAATTCTTAAGGTTATCGATATGATGTTTCATTTCATGGGAGTGACACACAATGGCTCCGCCTTCAAAAGTATTAAACACTTTGGTAGCATGAAAACTTAATATCGACAGGTCGCCAAACGAAGCTAAACTCTTACCCTTGTAGGTAACGCCAAAGGTGTGGGCTGCATCATAAATCACCTTTAATCCCCTACGACGAGCTATTTCTTCGATGGCTTCCACATGGCAGGGATAACCGTAAACGTGTACCGGCAAAATAGCTGTGGTTTTTGGGGTTATGGCTGCTTCTATTTTTTCAGGATCGAGAGTAAACCGCTCGGGCTCGATATCCACAAACACAGGTTTAATGTTATTCCACCACAAACTATGGGTGGTTGCCACAAAACTAAACGGTGTGGTGATAACCTCACCGGTAATCCGCAGCGCTTGTAAAGCGGTAACCAGTGCGAGGGTTCCGTTGGAAAACAGGGAGATGTAGGGAACTCCCAAATATTTCGCCAAGGCTTCTTCCAACTGCTGATGAAACGGACCGTTGTTGGTTAAAATCCTGTTTTCCCAAATGGTTTGCAAATAAGGGATAAACTCTTCCAACGGCGGTAAAAAGGGTTGGGTAACGTAGATGGGTTTATCGGTACTCATAATTCACGGTTCAGGGTTCACGATAGCATATCCTCACAATCACAACCTCCCGGATTAATAACGGAGTAATATTTTCACCGCCGTCTTTCATCGGCAAAAGCTCCACGCACGGGAAAGAGGAAGGAAATCTATCCATAAGAAAAAAGAGATTTAACGCAAAGATATTGATTTTTATGAATTTTATGACGATATTTGCGGAAATAAAAACCGCCGGGGGCGGCAACCCCCGGCGGAATGACGTTTACATCTCGATTCCGTTAAAGAATTGTCACCGACCCGAGGTAAGTGCTGTTACTCACAGCCTCGGGTTTTGAATTTTTCATCATGGAATCGAGATCAACAAAAGCTGTCCACACATGCACTTGTTGTCCGGAGAAATTCTGCGGCAAAAGAATTTTTGCCTCTTCCTTTTCACGGAGCTCCAAGGTAGTACGCACCACAGATTGACCCAACTCAGGAGCATATACGGCAGCCATAAGATAATGATTAGGCTTAGCACTCCTATCGTTGACGTCGTAAACCCAACGAATAGTAAGTGTAGCCGGCTCATCAGCACCTATCGCTCCCTGAAGAATTCCCGGTAAGGTCCCTTCCGCAAGTTGAACTTTCGAATAATCCACCCGAAAATCGGGGTACACACCCTCAATCGCTCGACTGAGAATATGCTTCATCGCAACGTTTCGTTGAGTTAATTTGCGTTTGTACGACGCATATCCCAACGAAACAAACGGCATCAAATGTTTGATAACATCCGAAGCCATTTTGAACTTCGCTCTCACTACCAGCTGAGCCGGAGTGGGTTGTTTTTCCGTTTTGGCACCTACCGCACGCAGGTAGGGTGTACCTTTCCAGGTACTGCCAATCACAGGACCCAATTTCCCTGAAATGGGCCCTAAAATGCCATTCATTTGTTTGGCCATAACTAAAAGTAATTAAATTATTAGTTATGTGGCGCACTATGCAACCACATATTGCTGTAATTAGGAATGATTACAACAACGAAACAAAGATAATATCATATATACTAACAAAGCAAAAAAAATTATTAACAATTTTAAGCTATCTGCCTGATTATCTGACCCTTGAACGGTTGATAAATATTTTTATAACATCGATTGTTATCTTTATTGGTATGATTTTTTTAATCTTTTATGAGGCATTATTACAAAATAATAGCGATTTTTTGTAATTTATAATTGTTTAGTAAAATTTTATATTTCTTTTTTGTGTTAGCTAATCTT
>DAOTAV010000113.1:0-8172 GCA_035382785.1 Salinivirgaceae bacterium
TTACAGACAATACATCTTGCTCAGTAACAGAGCAAATTAATTTGTCGGATAACACAACGCTTGCAGCAAATACAGTAAGTATCACCAACGTTACTTGTGCTGGAAGCACCACAGGAAGTGCAACTATTGAAGTAACAGGTGGCGTTATGCCTTATACCATCGTTTGGAATAATGGTCAAACAGGTAATACCATAAGTAATGTTGGAGCAGGAAATTATACTGCAACTATTACCGATGCACAAAATTGTACCATATTCTATACGGTTACAATCAATGAAAATCCTCCAATTGTATCCACCTTTGTATTCACCCAACCTATCCATTGTGCTGAATACCCGTATGCAACCTTCCATGTTGATGTTACCGGAGGCGTTCAGCCCTATAGTTTCGAATGGAGAAATCAAGCCAACCAAGTATTGGGCACCTCTGCTGAATTACAAAATATGGGAGGAGGAAGATATTATATTCAAATTACTGATGCTTTAGGATGTCAAAAACTAGACTCTGTTGATGTGATTGTTCCTAACCCAATTCAAATTACGTTCAATACAACCCAAACCGATTGTGCAACACCAACCGGAACAGTCACAGCAATTGTTGAGGGTGGAGCAACTCCTTATGCCTATCAATGGGCTAATTTTGAGAACCCATCAATGATTATTACAGGAAATGGAACGGCAACCATTACAAATTTGCCTGCAGGATACTACGTTTTAACCTTAACCGATGCCCTTGGTTGTCAGAAAACCGATACTGCTCAGGTTGAATCAAATACCAATATGGTTCTGAACATATCCAACGTGCAAAGTGTGACATGTTTAGGTCGCAACGACGGAATGGCAACACTGACAATCGAGAATGGGAATGAACCATTTACTGTCATATGGGCAAATGGCGATACACTTTATAATCAAACCAATAGAATAATTACGAATACACAACTCTATCAGGGAACTCAGATTGTGAAAGTAATCGATAATTCGGGATGTGTTCAAACCCGAATGTTTACTGTGCCAACCGGAGGTGCCCTTTATGTTGTGATGTATTCGTATCCTGATGTGGGTGGTGACGTCGCCGACTTTGGTATAGCTCGTGCTGATGCTTTAGGTGGAGTTCAACCTTACAGTTACCAGTGGAAAAATGCCGCAGGAGTTGTTGTAGGAAATACTGCACAAATTAACAATCTCAATTATGGATGGTACTTTGTTACGGTGACTGATTCAAATACACCATCCTGCCAATGGATTGACTCTGTTGAGGTTGTCCCAAGTGTAATATCTTACGATACTTTGTACATTAACCACGTAACCTGTTATGAATATAATAATGGTGCTATAAGTGTTCAGGCAAAAGGTGGAGAAGCTCCATATACCTATCGTTGGAGACACAGTTCTTGGACGCAAGATTCGTTAGGAAACACTATCACTAATTTAATAGCCGGAATATATCAACTTACCATTACCGATGTATATGGCTTTGCGCCACTAGTAACCAGTATTGAAATTCGTCAGCCTGCTTCTATGGGAATTACATTGCATATTGTAGAACAGACCGAATGTACTATACCCACCGGAAAATTGCAAGTGAATTTTAATCCTATTTATACTCCGGTTACACCGATGACTTACGCATGGGCTCATCCGGGGTGGTCATCTTATCCTGCTCCTGATAGCATATTTGTAGATCAGAATACATTAAATAACATTGGAATCGGATGGTATTACGTTACAATAACCGACGGAAACGGTTGTGCGGAGACAGACTCTGTTTATATGACAGACAACAGTCCGTTAGCGCTTCGCTTATCGGTAATCCATCCCACGTGTTATGGTCTCTCAACCGGTCGTATTACCGCAATTGTTACCGATGCTATCGGAACTGTAACCTATTCATGGTCACATAACCCAACTTTGGACAGCAATATTGCTGCTAATCTTGCCGCAGGACATTATGGTCTTACCATTACCGATGGTAGTTCAAGTTGTCAAAGAATGGCAGATACTACTCTTGTTCAGCCGGATGAACTTATTTTCAGCATATTAGACACAATTCGTCCGACTTGCTACAACGATCAGAACGGTTCTATCGTTACCCAAATCAATGGTGGAACCCAACCGTATAGTCTATACGTTATTAATCAGGCCACGGGGCAACCAACTCAAGTTCCGGGGAACACAATTGCCAATATTTCTGCAGGAACCTATTTGATTCGCGTAGTGGACGGAAATAACTGTGTTACCAATTATCAGCCCGTAAATCTTAGAAGTGAAGCGCCCTATATGGATGTTTCCATTTTAATTGACAACAACCCAACATGTAATGTGAATTCTGAAGATGGAATATTAAAAGCAACAGTCGTTGCAGGAGATCATCCGAACCTTCCATGGGTCAACCAACCCGATCCGAGTCAATATACTTACCTGTGGAGCAACGGACAAACTCTTCAAAGTGCTACTGTTGGAATGGGATATTATGATGTCACCGTGGCCTATGCTCCTTATCCGCAATGTACCGCTACCAACTCGATATTGGTTGACATGGCACACAATAACATCTATCCTAATGCAAGTCTTGACCCGTTGGCCGGTATAACCAAAGACTCAACCGTCTGCGTTGGTGATACCATTGCAGTTTACAGTTACTACAATATCTATGGCTTGGATGGTATTGGAAGAAATGCCGATTCGATACGTTGGATAAGTCAAAATCCAATATTAGTGCGACCAATCACTGATACTATTGAATATTATACCATAACAAGTAGTAACACTGACCGTAATAAGTTCTATGTCACAGTTTACTCTAATGGGTGTTCTAATGTTGACTCGTTGACTGTTCGCACCTTCAATTTGCCGGAAGTTGAAGCATCGGCATTCAAAATTGACCGAACCCTTGGATCTGATTTTGAAGGAACAGAACCCTTGCGATCAATATTTGTTGGAAACGATGCACTCATAAAAGTAACCCGACCTGTTACTGATTCAACCACATATCAATGGAGCGAGCAGTATTACACAACAGTTCAAGGATTACCAACAACAAACAGTATCATTGCTCACACCAACGATTGGACACGAATAGTTGTTCGCCCGATCGATAGTACAATTTATACTGTACGTGCAAAAACTAAGGCATATCCACAACGTCAGCATTACTGTTACAGTTCAGATACCGTTTTAGTTCGGGTTCTTGGTCAGTTCAATCCACCAACAGCCTTCTCTCCCAATGGAGATGGACACAACGACTTTTGGAAACTCGAAGGTATTGATCAATTCACTTCCTTCAATGTACAGATCTTTAACCGTTGGGGACAACAGGTGTTTGAATCGAACGATATTAACTTCCGTTGGGATGGAACCAATAAAAAAGGAAAAGAACTACCGGTAGGTACTTACTACTACATAATTCAGTACACTACAGACTCCGGAACGAAGAAAATATCGGGTCCTGTAACTATAGTTCGATAAACGAAGAAAAATATGTCCAGCACACAATTAGAAAAAATAAGAGCCATGAAACGGACAGCTATAATACTCATTGGAATTTTATTTCTTGGAATAAGAAATTCCGAAGGTCAACAAATGTATCAATTATCCCAGTACATGTTTAACGATTATGTTTTCAACCCTGCAATAGGCGGAATCTACGATTACTATCAGGTTAGAACCAATTATCGTTATCAATGGGCAGGAATAAAAGATGCTCCTCGAACCTATATGTTAAGTGCTTATGGACCCCACAAATCTATGCCGATGGGCTATGGCGGTTTTATTTTCAGTGACGTAACCGGTCCAACAACGCAACTTGGAATATATGGTTCCTACGCCTATAATATTTTGGTTTACCAGGATATTCGTGTATCCGCAGGGACGTTCATAGGTCTAAAACAATTTAAAATTGATATGACCGCTCTTCGTTTTGCCGATCCAGAGCCCGCTACAGATATTCATGGTGATAACTATGTTAAGTATTTACCGGATGCAAGCATTGGGGTCTATACCTACAATTCTCAATTTTATTTTGGATTAAGCATGAATCAATTGTTTGGAAATAAAATTGAAATCATCAACGAGTATCAAACAAAAGTTATGGCTAAGCTCAACAACCATATCTTTATTATGGGAGGATATCGCTATAATATAAATCGCGATTTAGATGTGGAAGGTGCCAGTATGTTTAAAATTGTAAGAGGATCACCCTTGCAAATGGATTTGAATGTCAAAGGAATTTGGCGAAAAATGGCATGGGGAGGTATTTCTTGGCGAACAGGTGATGCGATTGCGCTTATGGGCGGTTATAATTACCAGGATATGCTCTATGTCGGATATTCATACGATATAATGATTAGCCAGTTACGTAAGTTTGGTTCCGGATCGCATGAAGTAATGGTGGGTGTTAAATTTAATCGCATTAAAGATAACAACCGTTCCGGAGTAAGAAGAAAAATTCGATAAGCATCTAAAAACAAGCGAATAAATATTTTTTTTCGAAAAAATCATTAACTTTGCAACGAAATTCGAAGGGAGAAATTTTTGAGGGGGACAAAAGTCCCCCTAATTGTTACAAAAATGATTACACAAGAGCAGGTAAAACAAATAGTTGAAAATGCTTTGGAAGGTACAACTGCCTTCATCGTTGATGTGGTTGTAAAGCCGGGGAACGCTATCATGATAATTCTCGACGATGACGCAGGAATCAACATCGATTTCTGTGTTACTATCTCTCGAAAGATTGAAGAAAATCTTGATCGAGATGTAGAAGATTATTCACTGGAAGTTTCTTCCGCCGGCATCGGAAATCCCTTTAAAGTGCCCCGTCAATATCAGAAAGCTATTGGAAAGAATATTGAAATAGTACTCAAAGATGGACAAAAATTTATTGGAACTTTAATGACAGTAGCTCAGGATGGCATTTTTATCTCTCTTGAAAAATCGAATAAAAAAGGGAAAAATAAAACAAAAACCCCGGAGCAGGATGATCAGAATCCGAAATTTATCCCAATGGAATCAATAAAGCAAACGAAGGAAATAGTAAAGTTTAAATAAAAAAAATATGGACGAATTAAAGCTGTTTGATATATTCGCAGAGTTCAGAGAGCAAAAAAATATTGACCGTAGCACCATGATTCGTGTTATGGAAGATGTGTTTCGTAACACCATTACAAAGCTTTTCGGCAGTAGTGATAATTTCGATATCATTATCAACCCGGACCGTGGTGACTTCGAGATCTGGCATAATAGAACCGTTGTGGCCGATGATCAGTTGAAAGATCCAACAAAAGAAATAACTCTCTCAGAGGCTAGAAAAATAGAAGAAGATTATGAAATAGGTGAAGAGGTATCAAATATGTTCCATTTTGAAAAAGTGGGACGTCGTGCCATTTCAGCTCTTAAACAAAACCTAGCTGCAAAAATTCAGGAGATCCGTAAAGAACACGTTTATCAAAAATACAAAGAAAAGATTGGCGACCTTATCTTAGCTGAAGTTTATCAAGTTTGGAAAAAAGAGATTTTACTTCTCGACGAAGATGGTAATGAACTAATATTGCCTAAGGAACAACAAATTCCGGGCGATTTCTTTAAGAAATCAGACACCGTTCGCGCTATTGTTTTGAAAGTTGAATACAAAAACGCCACTCCAAAGGTTATACTTTCTCGCACTAATGAGGTTTTTCTGGAACGATTGTTTGAAATGGAAATACCAGAAATCTTTGATGGATTGATCACCATTAAAAAAGTGGCAAGAATTCCCGGCGAGCGTGCCAAAGTTGCTGTTGAATCCTACGATGATCGCATTGACCCCGTAGGGGCATGTGTGGGGATGAAAGGTTCCAGAATTCGGGGGATAGTTAGAGAACTTAGAAATGAAAATATCGATGTCATCCCTTGGACTAGCAATGTACAATTGTTCATACAGCGAGCCTTAACTCCGGCAAAAGTTACCACGATTGTTGTAAATCAAGCAGAAAAAGGCGCAGAAGTTTATCTACCAGCAGATCAGGTATCCCTTGCAATAGGTAAAAATGGAGTAAACATTAAGTTAGCTTCGATGCTTACAGGCTATGAAATCGAAGTATATAGGGATGATTTTGAAGAGGATGAAGAAGACGTTAAACTCGAAGAGTTCAGCGACGAGATTGAACCTTGGATTATCAATGTCTTAAAATCTATAGGATGTGATACCGCCAAAAGCGTACTTAACATACCGGCTGATGAATTAGCCCGACGTACGGATTTGGAAGAAGAAACCATTCAAGAAGTAATACGAATACTAAAAGCTGAATTTGAATAGTATATTAAACCGAACAAAATAAACCCTTATCTTCAACATATGGTTGACAAAAAAAGTCCAAGACTGCGCGAAGTAGCCAAAGAATTCAACGTAGGAATAGGAACAATTGTAGAATTCCTTGAAAAAAAAGGTATTCACATAGAAAATAATCCTAACACCCGAGTTGATGAGAATATCTATTCTATTTTGTCGAAAGAATATTCCTCTGATATAAATTTAAAAAAGGAATCGGAAAAGATTCAATTGCATAAGCCCATACCTACTAAAAATGAAGAAGCGCGCGACAAGGATGAAAACCTTGAAGATGCCGATGAAGTTCGAATCACTGATTTTACTTCGCATGCAGATATTTATAGAAGCGATGTAGATGAATTTAAACCGAAGATAAAAGTTGTTGGAAAAGTCGATTTAGAGAAGAAAAAAGATAAGCAGGAATCCAAAGAAGAACCAGTTGCACCTGAGGATACCAAATCGCCTCAGACATCAGATGCGGAAGTGAAATCTGAAAAACCCAAACTTCAGGGACCAAAGATTGTTGGGAAGGTAGATATTGAAAAGAAAGTTCCAAGTGCACCCAAGAACGAAAACGTGGAATCCATTGAAACCAAAACGAAGGAAGAGTCTAAAATCGTCGATCAAAAAGAAAATGAGCAAATCGATCAAAATTTCATTCCTTCGAGATATGAAAAGCTTAGCGGTCCAACTGTTGTCGGGAAAATTGAATTACCCGATGAATCGAAAAAGAAAATCATCAATGCACAGCCTAATGATGATTCCGATAAAAAGAAGAAGAAGAAAAAGAGAAAGAGAATAAAGAAATTTGAAAAGGATGCTCTTGCCGTAGAAAAACCCGAAGTTATTAGTCCGGAAAAAGTTGAACGCAAAGATAGATACCAAAAGTTTGGAAAAGAATCTGAAACAGAGCGGAAACGTCCAGAACTCCAACCCAAGAGAAAGATCCCGTTTAAACAAGAAGTAAACGAGGAGGATGTTACCAAACAAATCAAGGAAACCCTCGCACGTTTAACAAACAAAACAAAATCAAAAACAACAAAATATAAGAAAGAAAAGCGGGAGGCATTAAGTCAAAGACAAAGAGATGATGAAGCAACGGAAAAAAACGTGCTAAAAGTTGCTGAGTTTGTTTCGGTTAATGATCTTGCCACAATGATGAATGTCCCGGTCACACAAGTGATTACCACTTGTATGAATATGGGCCTGTTCGTTTCAATTAATCAACGTTTAGATGCAGAAACCATAGCCTTAGTTGCCGACGAGTTTGGATATAAGGTTGAATTCGTTGCGGTTGAAGTAGTTGAAGCTATCAATGATTCTGATGAAGATAAAGAAGAAGATCTTGTTCCTCGTCCGCCGATTGTTACAGTTATGGGGCACGTTGACCATGGAAAAACATCCTTGCTAGACTGGATAAGAAAGACCAACGTTATCGCCGGAGAGGCAGGCGGGATTACCCAACATATAGGAGCATACAGTGTTGAATTAAGCAATGATAAGGTTATAACCTTTCTTGACACACCCGGTCACGAGGCATTTACAGCAATGCGTGCGCGTGGTGCACAGGTTACCGATGTTGCTATCATTGTAATCGCAGCCGACGATCATATAATGCCACAAACCATCGAGGCAATCAACCACGCTCAAGCTGCAGGCGTTCCTATTGTTTTTGCAATCAATAAAATTGATAAAGAAAATGCCAATCCGAACAAAGTTAAAGAAGAATTGGCAAACATGAATCTCATGGTTGAGGAATGGGGCGGAAAATATCAATCACAAGATATTTCAGCCAAAAAAGGCACGAATGTGGACCTTCTGCTAGAAAAAGTATTGTTGGAAGCAGAAATTTTAAATCTTAAGGCTAAT
>DAOTAV010000114.1:0-8147 GCA_035382785.1 Salinivirgaceae bacterium
ATATTTTTCTAATGACCGCCATTAGAAATTCTGGCTAATGACAATTTTGGGTTAATTTTTCAAGAATCGAACGGCTTGAAAGTGTTACTGTTCTGTTAGAAAGTTCGATGATTTTATCGTTATGCATTTCGCGGAGAATCCTGATGGTGCTTTCGGTTGAAAGAGCAGTGAAGGCCCCAAAATCTTTGCGTGGGAAAGGCAGAAGAAATGTTTGATTTTTAAAAACATCGTCGGAAAGATAAAGAAGTGCATCGGCTACTCTTCCATGAGCTCTCTTTTGTGTTAAACTGAATATACGATGATAAAATGAGTTCTTTAATTGATTTTGGATTTCGAGAAGCTTTATGGATAAATAGGGGTCATTTTCGATTGAGCGATAAAATTGGTTAGTTCCAATAACAATAACTTCGCTTGGTTGGAGTGCTACGACATTATATGTGCTAATGTTTTTTTCGGTTAAAGCGGGGAAAAGAATGATATCGCCCGGGGTGAGAAGCTGTATAATAATGGTTTTTCCGCGGTGTTCAAGATAAAGTTTAACAAGTCCTGAAGTTAAAAGACAAAAATGGTTGAAGGTTTGGTTTTGTTTGCATATAAATTCTCCTTTGGCGAAAACAGTGCATTTTTTTTCGTCGGTATAGGATAACAGCTTTTGGATAAGAAACGACACTGTTCGATTAGAGTTTTTACAAATATAAAAAAAGGCGATGGTTTTCATCGCCTTTTTTAAAAGCATATTTTGGTTATTTTTTATTAGCAAAATCGTAACCGGCTTTGAGTGCCGCAAGGTTTGTTTCTACAATTTCCTGCCCTTTGCGTTCGAAAATTTCTTTTATTCCGGCGGCAAAACTATCATAAGGTATTCCTAAAAAAGGAACAGCAGCTCCGAGCATTACAATGTTTGAAGAGCGTTTTGCCTGAAGCGATTCCGCGATTTCCTCAGCATTGATAATTACAAGATTTTTCCATTTCTTAAGTTCAGCAAAAATAGTTTCTTCGCTTGGGTAATTCGGGATGTTTTTAAACGGAACATTATTGGTTACAATGGTTCCGTTGGGTGACAGGTATGGGAAATACCGGAGTGCTTCTAATGGTTCTACAGACAAAATCAGGTCGGCGCCCCCAAGTGGGATTAAATCGGAAAAAATTGGTTCGGAACTAAGGCGCAAATGCGATACCACATCCCCACCCCGTTGGCTCATTCCGTGGGTTTCGGCTTGTTTCAGGTAAAGATTGTTTTTCAGTGCGGCTGCTCCAATAGCGGCGGCTATTGATAATATTCCCTGTCCACCTACGCCGCATAATATGATGTCTTTTTTCATAAAATTTTTCTTTGAAATTAAAATTTTATTCGTTTGATTTTTGTTTGGCTTCTGCTTTCTTACGGCGAACGGCTTTTTGAATACATTCACGGCGCGGGATAATAACCGATACACCGTCAAAGGCCAATTCTTTACTTATAATTTCAACCATTTGTTGATGGTTTTTCTTCATGGGAAGAAGCACATGAATGTGGTCGGGTTTGACACCCACGGCTTGGCAGATATTTTCAATAATGCCAACGGCTGAAGAGTCTTGACCACCGGTCATTGATGTGGATTCGTTGTCGGATATGATGATGGTGATGGGTGATTTTTCGATAACGGCATCGATCAATCCTGTTATGCCGGAGTGGGTGAAAGTTGAATCCCCAATGACTGCCACAGCTGGAACCAACCCGGCGTCTGCAGCTCCTTTGGCCATGGTGATGGATGCACCCATATCAACACAGGTGTTAATTGCATTGAATGGAGGGAGTGCTCCCAGCGTATAACATCCAATGTCGGAAAAAACTCTGCCCTCTGTGTATTTACTTAAGGCTTCATTTAATGCTGTGTAAACATCAATGTGTGAACAGCCTGCGCACATTGCAGGTGGACGAGGTACAACGATGGATGGAACGGGTGTTTCGTGATTCATGGGTACGTTAAAGGCTTTTGCCACGATGTTTGGGTTGAGTTCACCATCGCGCGGTAATGTGCCATCGAGTCGCCCGCTTACCGGTTCTTTTTCAAGGTATCCTTTTAGCCACTCTTCTACCAACGGATACCCTTCTTCTAGCACAATAATCCGTTTTACTTCAGAGGCAAGTTTAGTTACCATCTTTCTGGGCAGCGGATATTGCGATACTTTTAATAAAGGATAAGGGCAGCTTTTTTCGGGGAAGATTTCGCGGAAATAGTTATAAGCAATTCCGCAGGCAATAACACCTATGGATTTATTGTCTCCTTCAAAATATTGATTCCATTTTGACTCCTCGCTTGCTTTTTCAATTTCAGTTTGGACGCTAAGCAATCGTTTGTAATTTTTGCGAGCGATGGCAGGAAGCAAAACAAATTGTCGTTTATCTTCCGGAAGTGTTTGTTGGTTTTGTGGTTTGATTGGTCGAGTTGCAACTCCGGCTCTCGAATGGGCAACACGCGTGGTAATTCTGATTAGAACCGGGAGTTTGTATTTTTCACTTAGCTCAAACCCTTCATATGCCATATCGTAACATTCCTGCTGGTTTGAAGGTTCCAAAATCGGAACCATGGCAAATTTTCCATAGTAACGGCTATCTTGCTCGTTTTGAGAAGAGTGCATACTGGGGTCGTCGGCAGCCACTATCAGCATACCTCCATTAACACCCGTGATTGAGGCATTCATGAAACAGTCGGCCGCCACATTCATACCAACGTGCTTCATGCACGACATTGACCTTTTTCCGGCATACGACATTCCAAGAGCTGCTTCCATGGCTGTTTTTTCATTTGCAGACCATTTGCTGTGGATTTTACGCTCTTGGGCTGTTTTGTTTACCTGAATATACTCGGTTATTTCGGTGGATGGAGTTCCGGGATACGCATACACTCCCGATAATCCTCCATCGATAGCCCCTTGGGCTATCGCTTCATCGCCTAACAATAGTTTTCGCATGTTGATCTATTTAAGGTTATTTCTTCTTCTTTTGCGTCTCAAACCTACAAGTTTTTTTAGAGCTACACAAATTTTTGTTTATGTTTTATATTCGCTTTTTTTGAGTTTTTATTATATTTGAAAAAAAATGGATAGGGACACTTCAAATTTAATCAAGGCACTTATTTCTCTTTTGGTAGGATTACCTGTAGGAACGATTGTAGTACGATATTTTTTTTAAGGGTCGTTTACCTACTTTCTTGGTTTTTTGTAGATAGCTACCATCCTTTTTACAGTTACATTTACCAATTTAAAATATACTTATCCGGATACTTTCAAAGTATATATAACACTTCCATTGGGGATTGGATTTGCTTTTATTTGTTTTTATATGGTCGGGCAGAAAATTAAGAAAAATATGGAGGTGGTAAATGAATCGCTGAAGGAGCTTGCTGAAGGGAATCTTCAGGTGAAAATAAGCGATGATTTGCTCAATCGGCCTGATGAACTGGGTCAATTGGCAACTTCGGTTCGACAACTATCCAATCAATCTCAACAACTTGCTGAATCAATTTCGTTTTTTAGAAACGCACGTTCGATATCAAAAAGCAAAACCACTTACTCAATAAACATACAGACAAAATCTTTAGAAAAATCATTAAAATCATGGCCTTAAGGTAAAAGCATGCTCTCGAAATATCCCCCAAAACAGCAAAAAGCGGTAAACTTTGGCTTTAATTCGATCTATCGATTTCGGGGGATGATGAATTTGTTAAATTTTGATCTAAAGCGTATTATCTCAGAAAAAATACTTAATATTGCAAAGATTTTAACTTAAGTATTTTATGAGCAAAGATTTTACAACCATTATTCCCGGGAAAGGGTTAGGCGATTTGCGATTTGGGATGACTCGCAATGAAGTAAAAAAGATAATCGGAGAACCCGATGAGATTGAGCAAATTCCTTTCTCGGACGATGAAAACGACACCATGGAAACCTGGCATTATGATGAACATGAGTTGTCGATTTCATTTGAAAAAGAAATGGACAATAAATTAACAACTATTGCCATCAGTGCACTCAATGCTTCTCTCAACGGAGAAAAACTAATCGATCAGCATAAAGATACGGTTATGGCAAAATTAGCCCTGATGAATTTAGGTGAATTCGATGACGAAATCATAGAAGAAGACGAAGACTCTAAAATCTCGATGGTTTCATGTTACGACAGTGGTCTGATTTTTTGGTTTGAAAATGACATTTTAACTGAAATCCAATTGGGAATGCTCGAGGATGAATAAAAAATAATTTAACGAGAAATGACTGCAATTTGCAGTCATTTTTTTTGATCATTCGATTAATAAAGAAAATGAATTTCGTAGATTTGAAAAAAAATATTTATGGAAATTCCCGCATTATACAAAATTTTCGAAAAACATCGAAATATAAGTATTGACAGTCGTAAAGACGGGCAAAACGGGATATTTTTTGCTCTAAAAGGTCAAAATTTTGATGGCAATCAATTTGCTGCTGAGGCTCTTAAAACCAATGCTTATGCCGTGGTTGACGATCCGTCGGTTGCTCTGGACAATCGTTATATTGTAGTTGATAATGTATTGAACACTCTCCATGATTTGGCTCAGTATCATCGGAGTCATCATAATATACCCTTAATAGCGATCACGGGGACCAACGGTAAAACCACAACAAAAGAGCTTATTGCCGCGGTTTTGTCCAAAAAGTATAAAACCTATTACACGAAGGGCAATTTAAATAATCATATCGGAGTTCCGCTTTCAATTCTTGAAATCACCGGAGAAACTGAGATAGCTGTTATTGAAATGGGTGCAAGCCGAGTGGGAGATATCTCATTATTATGCTCCATTGCAAAGCCAAACTATGGAATTATAACCAATGTCGGGAAAGCGCATTTGGAAACTTTTGGCTCGTTCGAGGGGGTTCAAAGAACAAAAGGCGAACTTTATCAATACTTAAATAGTCGAAATGGAACTGCCTTTGTCAACTCCGATAATGAATTTTTGGAAGACATGAATCCTCCCAAAAAAGTCATTTCGTATGGAACCTCAAAATTCAACCATTGTCAGGGAATTTTGTTTGATGAACCAAGTTTAGTCAAATTTGCATGGATTTCATCCAACGACATGTCAGATGAAAGTCCCCAAATCGATTGGAAAAATCCCAATCGGATAATTCAAACAAAACTATTTGGGAAATACAATTTCGAAAACGCTCTGGCAGCAGTTTGTGTGGGAGACTATTTTCAGGTTGAAGATATAGCTATTAAGGAGGCTCTCGAAAATTACACCCCACAAAACAATCGATCTCAGTTGCATGATACCGGAAATAACCGACTTATTATCGATTGTTATAATGCCAATCCATCCTCCATGCAATCATCCATTACCAATTTTGCGCAGTTCCCGGGAGAAAATAAACTGTTGATTCTAGGAGAAATGCTGGAATTGGGCAATGTTTCCCAACGCGAACATGATGTTTTATTGCAGACAATAGAGGAGCATGGGTTTACAGAAGTGTTTCTTGTGGGTGAAGGCTTCCATCGAGAAAAGCAGACAGCATTCAAATATTTTCCGAATGTTGACCATTTGATTGAATATTTGAGAAGCAACCCGCTTAAAAATCACACTATCCTTCTGAAGGGGTCGAATGGAGTAAAATTAGAGAAAGTCATTGCTTATTTGTAACATCAGAAAGTCAAAATCATAAAATCGATGGGTAAAAATCTGATTGTAACGATATTGGCATTTTTTCTAGTTTCATGTGGGAAAAGACCGACAACACAATGGCAATTCAACAAGGGACGAGCCCACGGAACCTTTTACAGCGTTGCTTATGAATATTCCTATGATCTCCAATCGTCCATTGATAGCGTCACTTCTTCGATAGATCAATCGCTTTCCACATTTTTAAAAGAATCGATAATTAGCAGGATTAACGATGGAGATACAACTGTTATCCTTGATTCGCAATTCATAGAAGTTTTTGATAAAGCCAAAATTATTTGGCAAAATACCTATGGTGCGTTCGATATAACTGTTGCGCCCCTAGTTAATGCTTGGGGATTTGGTTATGCTCCGGAAAAAAGTGTTTCGCAACAAAAAATCGATTCAATCAAGCAATGGGTAGGAATGGAAAAAGTTTCCCGCGCAGGAAATAGGTTAATACTTTCCCAAAGAGGAATAAAACTCGATGCTAGTGCCATTGCCAAGGGTTATTCGGTCGATAGAGTTGCCCATTTCTTCGAAACTAAGGGAATAAACAACTATATGGTGGAAATTGGAGGCGAGGTTCGTGTCAAAGGAAAAAATTCTCATAATAAACCTTGGAGAATAGGAATTGAGGCACCCATTGAATCGACCATGATAAGTGAACAACGGGAATTAGAATCAATTGTTAATATAACAGGCGGAGCTATTGCTACCAGTGGAAATTATCGACAATTCTATTATAAAGATGGGAAAAAATATGCTCATACCATAGATCCTAAATCGGGCTATCCGGTACAACATCAGTTGTTGAGTGCTACTGTTTATGCAGATGATTGTATGACTGCCGATGCTTATGCTACGGCTTTTATGGTATTAGGATTAGAAAAATCTTATGAATTGGCAACACAATTGAATGGGATAGAAGCCTATTTTATTTTTACCGATAGCACAAATCTCATAAAAACAAAAATGACAACCGGATTTACTCGATTTTTAAACGCTGAAGATTTGCCAAAGCTGCAATAAATTTCAGGAACACACCATTCCATGATAAAAAAACAAATCTTAAACTACCAGCTTTACATTTGGATTTTGCTAATATTCGCTTTCGCCACAGGCGGCGTGTTTCTTGTTGTGGCATACACCTACGATTTGCAGGAACAGACCAAAACATATATTGAACAGGTGCGCAAAAGTTCTGAAGAAGCCCTTCGAATGAAATCACAAATTATTGCCATTCGTGGTTTGACCTATAATTATATTTTTAACCGTTCCGATCGTTGGCTCGATTCGCTCAGTTCTCGACGCAAAGATTTTATCGTTTTTTTAGATAGAGCTCGGGTTTCAGCAGTGGGAGATGAGGAAAAAAAGATTGTACAACAAATGTCCGCACTATTTTCCAATTTCGAGCAAAACACACTGCTAGCATTGAAATATCAAAAAGAAAACGATTATGTAACTGCCAATAAATTATTGATATACTCTGTACAAGAACTCTTAGGAACTATTGAGCAAAAAGCCGAAGATTTTATTAGTCGAAATAAAAAGGCTGAAGCTATTCAGCAAATTCGCATTGAAAATGTCAACGAATTGACCTTGAAAATTCTTACCATTATTGGCATAGGCGGAATAGCAATCGGACTATTTTTGGGTTATTTGTTGACACATTTTCTGATTACACCAATCAATCAATTGATATTAACAGTTCGGGGTGCTTCCGGGGAAACCGTTTTGGAGAAACTGAAGCTAAGGTCGAAAAGCGACATTGATGAGTTGGAAGAGCGGATTAAATTTATAATTCAACAAATGAATGTTGCCAATGAGGATTTGTCGCGTAAAAATCAACTTCTACAACATTCCAACAAGTATGCGGCTTTGGGACAAATAGCTCCCACAATCGCACATGAAATACGAAATCCGCTAACAGCAATAAAAATGTTGGTTTATGCCATTAAAGAATCACCAAATCTCCCCAATGATATCTTAAACGATTTGGAAATCATTTCAGGAGAAGTACAGCGACTAGAAGCTTTTACTAAAAATTTCCTTCAATTTGCTAAACCCGCCGATCCGGTGTATAAGATTGAAGATCCGCATAACGCATTGAAAGAGGTAATACGGTTATTGACCCCTCGATTTAAGGAAACACACATCCAAGTGGTTGAAAAACTATCCGACAATGAGGAGTTTGTTTTAGCCGACTCGGGACAGTTAAAACAAATCTTTCTGAATATTTTTCTGAATGCCATTGAAGTGATGCCTGAAGGCGGATTGATAGAAGTACAAACCCGAAGCGAAATTTTGATAAATCCAAACAATAATCTTAAAGGTAAGTTTATTATAATTCAGATTACAGATTCAGGACCAGGAATTCCCGCTGCAATCATGAATCATTTGTTTGAACCTTATTTTAAAAAATCGGAGATGGGAGTAGGCATTGGATTATCCATATCGCAAAGTATTGCC
>DAOTAV010000115.1:0-8115 GCA_035382785.1 Salinivirgaceae bacterium
GGATAGTTATGGATGTGTTTTTCGATTCGGAATGCTTTGTTTTCTTTTTTTAGCATCACACTCAAATCAACATCAAGGTTGGTATCGGAGTTGCCGTCCCAGTTGGGGTCGTATTCGTTTTTAACGAATCTTCCTGCATATTCTTCGTAAAGTTGTCGGTTTACGGCTTTTTCAACGAAGGTTGGATCGAGGTCTTCGATTCGATAAAAACGACCTTGCTTATCCACCATTGGTTCGGGGTTGTTTTCTTTGTCACGCAAGATAAGCGGAGAAATTCCCCATTGTTTAGCAACCCGATCGTCGTCGGCACCAAAGGTGGGTGCGATATGAACAATTCCGGTTCCATCTTCCGTTGTAACAAAATCGCCGGAAATCACCATAAAGGCTTTTCCTTCAGGTTTAACCCATGGAATAAGTTGTTCGTATTCAACACCTTCAAGGTCTTTACCCTTAAATTCTGCTAGGATTCGGTATGGAAGTTTTTTGTCGCCGGCAGTGTAGCTGTCCATTGACAGTTCGGCATTGGCTTGATTAAAATAAGCTGAGAACCGATCTTGGGCAAGCACAACGGTTATAGGATTACCATTATAAGGATTAAAGGTTTTTACCAATAAATAAACGATGGATGGTCCAACCGCTAATGCTGTATTCGATGGTAATGTCCAAGGTGTGGTGGTCCATGCTAAAATGAAAACATCGGTATCGGTTTTATCAAAAAGGAATTTCGAATGTTCGGTTGGCTTTATTTTGAATTGAGCAACAACGGTAGTGTCTTTAACATCGCGGTAGCATCCGGGTTGGTTCAATTCATGGGTGCTTAGGCCAGTCCCAGCTGCCGGGGAATAAGGTTGAATGGTTTTTCCCTTGTAAAGTAAATTTTTGTTGTAAAGTTCTTTCAACAAATACCATAACGTTTCGATGAATCGGTTGTCGTAAGTGATGTATGGGTCGTTCATATCAACCCAATAACCCATTTTTCGAGTCAATTCTTCCCATTTGTCTGTATATTTCATTACATCAGTCCGACAATGTCTGTTGTATTCTTCTATTGAGATGGTTTTTCCGATATCTTCCTTAGTGATGCCTAATGCTTTTTCTACTCCAAGTTCCACCGGAAGGCCGTGAGTATCCCAACCTGCTTTTCGGTCAACTTTAAAGCCTTGCATGGTTTTATAGCGGCAGAAAATGTCTTTTAGAGTCCGTGCCATTACGTGATGAATCCCTGGCATTCCGTTGGCAGAGGGCGGTCCCTCATAGAAAATGAATGCAGGATGGCCTTCTCGGGTTTTTATACTTTTCTGAAATGCGTTTTCTTTTTCCCAATACGCCAAAATTTCTTTATTGACCTGCGACAGATTTAGTTGCTTATACTCCTTGTATTTTTTTGTCATAATCTGAAAATAATTTTACAAACAACCTATTTGAAAAATTTGGCAAATATAGAAATTTCAATTCGATAATCAATTGCAGGTTTCGAAATAATGATTCGATTCATTGACTACATGTCTTTTATTTATCTTGCCGTAAAGTGCAAAATGTCAAATAGATATGGATAAAATTTTGGTAAATGATTAAAATCCTATGAAAAAAAATTAGTTATGCATAAAAAAAGCGTTATCTTTGCAGTCCAAAAATAGGTAGCCAAAGACATTATTGTATTAACACGAAAATTATACTCAGATGAAAAGGACATTCCAACCATCGCTGCGCAAAAGAAGAAATAAACATGGATTTCGTGAAAGAATGGCAACTGCTGCAGGAAGAAAAGTATTAGCACGTCGCCGGGCAAAAGGCCGTAAGAAATTGACCGTATCGGACGAATTGCGTCATAAGGCATAAGCGTTTGCTTTGGTTAACAATTTAGGGTAGATATGCCGGCGGGTGTTTCTACCTTTTTTCTTTTCTTTTGGCGATGAAAAAGCTTCATGAAATTATTCAATCGGTAGAGGCAGGTGACCGCATCGAGCCGGAAGATGCAAAAATGCTTTTTCAGGAGGCATCCTTGGGGCAAATGGCTGAGTTAGCCGATAGGGTTAATCAGAGGATTAACGGTAAAAAAGTTTATTTTATACGTAACATACATATTGAACCAACCAATATTTGTCGCAATCGTTGCGGGTTTTGTTCTTATAGAAAGTCGGCCGGAGAGCCGGGGGCTTATGTTTTATCCGTAGAAGAAATTTTGAGCAAAATCGAGGCAGCATTTGATATTAGCGAGGTTCATATAGTTGGTGGATTAAACTCAGATCTTCAATTGTCGTTTTACTGTTCTTTGTTTGAACAAATTCGTAGTCGCTTTCCGAATATTTTTAGGAAAGGGTTAACCGCTGAAGAAATTCATTTTTTGAGCGGCGGAGATCCGATGCGCTACTCCGAGGTTTTGAAGAAACTTATTAATAGTGGTTTGCAAGCTATGCCCGGAGGTGGAGCTGAAATTTTCAAACAAAGTATTCGGGAAAAAATCTGTCCGGATAAACTCTCAGGCGATCAATGGCTTTTAATTCATAAAACAGCGCATCTTCTTGGAATTTCTACCAACGCCACCATTCTCTACGGCCACATCGAAACCTTAGATGATAGAATTGACCATCTTTGGAAGATCAGACAATTACAAGACGAAACTAAAGGGTTTAACGCTTTTATTCCTCTTAAATATAAACTATCGGAAAACTCTTTAGGACTTACACGCGAAGTGCCGCTAATGGAGGATCTTCGGATGTTTGCCATCAGTCGGATTTTTCTTGACAATGTTCCTCATATTAAAACCTACTGGCCTATGCTAGGTTTTGAGAATGCGTTGTTGATGTTATCGTTTGGTGCTGACGATTTGGATGGCACGGTTGCTCAATCAACCGGCATATATAACCAAACCGGCAATATTGGTAAATCGGGACGTTCGGTTGATGAGCTTGTAACAGCCATTCGTGCTGAGGGGAAAATACCGGTAGAACGCGACAGTCTTTATAGAGAAATCAAAGTGTATTAAAGTAGCCCTTTTTTGTGAAGAATATTGATGGCCATTTTTGCCATTTGCATCAAGCTTTCCTGTGAGCTTTCTTTGGCCTCCTTAATGCATCGGTTATACCATTGTTCGGCTTGTCGGAAATCATTCATTGCTTCCGAAATTTTACCACAGTCATAGGCTGCCTGAGCTTTAAAATAACTGTAATTGGGTAATTGGGAGTCGAGAGCCCTTTGATACCATTCTTTAGAATGGTCGTATTTTTTCGATAAAAAATAAATTCTTCCGTAACGGTAGTAATATTCCAGTCGGTGAATGTCTGAGGCTTGTGCAGGTTGAAAATCCTGGAGAGCTAGAAGAGCTTTTTCCCACTGATGACCATCGGACAGCAGTCGCGCTTTCAAAAGCACCGGATGGTAAGTTTTTTTTAGTTCTCTCTCAACAATTTCGTCCTGATAAATTAATGATTTTGGTAAACGCTGAATTTGATTTTTGAAGTTGGTTGTGTTTTGTCCGTTAGTTTCAATAATATCAATGAAAAATAGACCTAAAATTGAAGCATGTTTGAAAATCCAGGGTTCTGTTTTGTTTACATGTCGGTTAAAACTTGCTTTTGCCTGAACGTAATCGCCTTCTAAAAGGTAAATTCGTCCTTTAAAATAATCGTCGAACGGAGAAGTGTCTTTAAGGCTTAATAATTTCGCTGCTTGGTCGATATTTCTCTTGGAGAGATAATACGATATTTGTATAATTTTCTCAGTTTGAGTTCTTGGTAACGATTCAAAGGTGATGTTGGTCGAATCTACTGAATCAAAAAAAGCGGTTAAGGTCTGCCATATTTTTGTTTCTCCTTCAGACCAAATGTGTAGAGAAAATTTTTTGTCTGTCTTTAAGGGTGAAGGAATTAAATGGCGGAGTGCTGGTTCATAATCGATTAGTGTTTGATAGAGTTGGTTGTGAATTTCTCCCAGCGTGTGAAATGGTGGAAAGGTTGGAAATTTTTCAAGTGAATTTTTGAGTGTTGTTGTGGTTTTATAGTATTGATAAAGGGTTTCCCAATAACTTTTTTGAAGCAAACTTAGCATAATCCTGTTCATCATCAGGCGAATATTAACATAATCCCATTCTGCCGACCGGTGTTTGATGGTTACAAGAGCATCAAAAAGCATTTCATTTTGTTTATCAGCAGTAGCAACCACATCGGGCGTTGAGCAAAAAAAAGCTGACAGCAGAAGATAGTTAGCATCCGGCAAGATATCCGTCGGTTTTTGATATTTCCTGTTTCTTAAGGTCAGAGAATTTAGTTCTGGCGAAAATTCGAAATTTAGCAGCGATGTTATTTTGGTGTCAATTTCTACGGGATATTTCCAATTTGATTTAACTTCCGTAGTTTGACTTTTGCCAAAAGCAGTAAGAAATAAAAAAAATAGTGGGATGTTTATTTTGACTATTTTCGTCCTTATAGATTGAGTCGAAGGAATTTTCACCGGGGTGTTACACTTTATTATTTGGAACCGGTACGTATAAATTTGTCGAGGATGCTTAGCAATTTATTGATGTTAAGTGGTTTTTGAATAAAAGCATCGGCCCCGGCTTCTATGCTGTTTTCTCGGGCTGTGTCTATATTGTGTATGGTTTGGATAATGACGGGCAGGGAAGGTTTGATCGCTTTGATTTGTTTGGTTGCGTCAAAACCATTGAGGCCGGGCATTTGAATATCCATTAGAACCAGTGAAATTTTTGGTTTTTTGTTAATTAAATCCAGAGCATCTTCACCACTTTTTGCTCTTATGATATTCGCTCCGGTTGAGAGTAAGATCTTTTCGAGAAAAAGATAGTTTACATCAATATCTTCTGCAATTAGAATAGTTTCACCTTCCCAATGGAACGACGATGCATCGTAGGATGGATTCATAGTTGCATGTATTTTGGTTAGAGAATTGGGTCATCGTAATTGGTATTGGCAATTTGGTCTATATACAAATCATCCGTTTGTTCAATGGTTGCAGATCTCTTTTGCAGCGGATTGGCAGATATTTCTTTGTAAATCTCGCGGTTTTTTACCACATCGATAGCCAGATAAATGGCATTTAGGAAAGAAGCTTCGTTGCCTAGATTTTTGCCGGTTATATCGAATGCTGTTCCATGGGCAGGTGAGGTTCTGACAATGGGCAAACCTGCGGTGTAGTTAACGCCACTTGGTTCAATGGTTTTAAACGGAGTTAGACCTTGATCGTGATACATGGCTAGTATTGCATCGAATTTTGCAAAATGGCCTGCTCCAAAGAAGCCATCGGCAGGGAAAGGGCCAACGGCTATTATTCCTTTATCCCTTGCTTTGTTGATGGCGGGTATAATAATTTCCATTTCTTCATGTCCGAGCAATCCTTGTTCCCCGGCATGTGGGTTAAGTCCTAAAATGGCTATATGTGGTCGAGTTATGGCAAAATCTACAATTAGCGATCGATTTAAAAGTTCCAGCTTATTGACGATAGTTTCAACGCTCAAGTTTTTTGTTACTTGGCTTAAGGGTATATGTCCTGTGGCAACCGCCACACGAAGAGAGTTGGCTACCATTAACATAAGGCTTTCGGTGGCGTTAATACGGTTTTGCAAATATTCCGTATGTCCCGGAAATTGGAATCCGGCTTCCTGCATGTTTTTTTTACTGATGGGTGCCGTTACCAGTGCATCAATTTTCCCGATACGCAGATCGTCAACAGCGGCATCGAGCGCACTTAATGAGGCTTGCCCACTTTCTTGTGTCGGTTTCCCTAATTCAACACGCACATTATCATCGAGAACGTTAATTAGGTTGGGTTTGCCTACCTGAATATTGTCGATATCGCGAACTGATAAAAAACTGAAGTTATTTATTTCAAGCGCTTTGCGATGATAGGCAGCAACTTTGGGGCTTCCATATACTACCGGGGTGCAGATTTCGTAGATGTATGGATTCATTAATGACTTAATGATGAGTTCGTATCCTATTCCGTTGATATCTCCTTGGGTGATGCCTATGATTGGTTTTTTACTCATGGTTTGGTATTTATTTTTTGCGCTGCAAATTTACAATCTTTCGCAGGTTTTCCATATTATCTTATTGGATTAGTTTTTGGGATATAGACTTTTGAGAAAATCAACCAACAATCGAACTCCAACGCCCGTGGCTCCAAACGGTGCATAATCTCCGTTTTTTTTGATGAAAGCAGTACCGGCGATGTCGATATGTATGAATGGGTTTGGAGCAAATTTTTCGAGGAACTTTCCGGCGGTTATGGCTCCGGCATATTTACCTCCAATATTTTTGAGATCGGCGATTTCTGATTTTAATTCTTCGGCATAGTCATCCCAGAATGGGAAAATGGCAATTCGTTCGAAAGTTTTATATCCGCTTTGTTCGAGTTTTTCCATGATGTGTTTGGGAGCGTTTCCCATGGCTACCGATGCTCGTTCGCCAATAGCTCGTATTGCCGATCCGGTAAGTGTTGCCATGGTTAAGGTAAGCTCCGGATCGAATTGAGTTGCATAACTCAAAGCGTCAGCTAAAATCAAACGTCCTTCTGCATCGGTATTGAGCACTTCGACAGTTTTGCCGTTGTGCATTTTGATTATATCTCCGGGCGAAAGCGCATTGGGTCCGATACGATTGTCGGTAGATGGAATAAGTCCGATTATATGAAGTGGGTAGTTGATTCGAGCCAATGCGCGTAAGGTGTTCATCACAGCAGCGGCTCCTGCCATATCGCATTTCATGTCGTCCATACTATCACTTGGTTTTAAGCTGTATCCGCCGGTATCATACACTAATCCTTTCCCAACCAATACAATGGGTTTAGTATTTAGGCTGTTTTTGGGTTTATACTCCATGATAGTAAATGTCGGCGGTTCATTGCTTCCCTGGTTTACACCAAGCAATCCACCCATTCCCAGTTGTTGTATTTCATTTTTACGTAACACTTGAACATGAATGCCAACCTCATTGCCAATTTTCATAGCTTCATCGGCAAGTTTTGTCGATGTGAGCGTTGATGCGGGTTCATTAACCAAATCGCGCGTTTTATAAGTGGCTTCAATCAAAACTTCCAGTTCTTCCAGAACCTCTGACGTAAAATTCTGACTGTAGAGATTGATTCGCTTAAAACCCGATTTTTGGTTATTTCCTGTGCGGTATTTGTTGAACTGATAGGAGGCAAGTGCTAATCCTTCAACGAGTGCCAGAGCGTAGTGCCTATCGGAAAGCTGATCAACAATGTTTACAAAATCGAGCTCTTGCTCAGCCACAACTTTTGCCAGTTGACCTCCAACCTTGCGAAACTCTTCTAATCGACTGAATTTATTGTTGTTGTCTTTGATACAAACTATAAAATTCCAATGATAGTAATAGTTTAGGTTAATTAATTGACGGTTATTTTCCAACTGATGTTGGATATAATCGCGTTCTCTTTCCGAAAAAATTTCGGTATTTAATTGATTGATTGAATCGATAATGAAGACAGAGTTTACCAATTGTGGCTTATCCTCTCGAAAATTAAAAATTAAATCGTTCATAACGGTATATTTTTTTGTAAATGTACAAAATTGACTGTTAATTTCAACAAACCAAATCTTATTTTTGTTGTTCAAATCCACAACATGAAATCTTCAGTTTCTTTTCTCTTGGATAAAACTATCGATGGTGAGTTTTTAAACGGTGAAGAGCTATTGCATTTATACCACCAAGCACCATTAGGAGTTTTGATGAATGCGGCGCATAGGCTTCGTCAGACACTCAATAATCCTAAGATTGTTACTTGGATGATCGATCGTAATATTAATATCTCCAACCGTTGTTTTTGCGGATGTAAATTTTGTAATTTTCATGAGAAGCCCGGAAGCCCTAAGATTTATGAAACCACAAAGGAAGAATATAGAAAAAAAATTGACGAGTTATTTCGTTTTGGTGGAAATCAAATTTTATTGCAAGGAGGGCTTGATCCAAAATGGGATATAGGGTTTTACGAAACATTGTTTCGTTTTTTAAAGCAGGAATTTCCTCAACTCAAGGTGCATGCCCTAGGACCGGCAGAGATTTTCTTTATCGCTAAAAAATCGCGGCTTTCTATTGAAAAAACATTGCAACGTTTGATTGATGCCGGTTTAGATAGTTTGCC
>DAOTAV010000116.1:0-2521 GCA_035382785.1 Salinivirgaceae bacterium
ATTTTTCTAATGACCGCCATTAGAAATTCTGGCTAATGACAATTTTGGGTTAAAATCTTTCACCGGTGTTGAATCATTACTCCCCGATTCACGCTATGGAATTCTTGAACCCATCGGGAAGGAGTTTAATCAATTCGAAGCTATTGATATAGTGATAGTTCCTGGAGTAGCGTTCGATTCTCAATGCCATCGGTTGGGCAGAGGTAAGGGATTCTATGATCGTTTATTGCCGCAAATTCCCCATGCTGTGAAAATTGGAGTTTGCTTCGATCATCAGATCGTTGAAGAATTACCTTCGGAACCTCACGATGTTTTGATGGATTTAGTAATTAGCCCATCATTGATTATCAATAGACACATTTAGAAATTTTTAGGTGTGAGAACTTTTTTGGTTACAGGATCAATAAAAAACCAATACGAATAGGGGGAATCGTTGTCGTCGATAAGTTTGATTTTGGGAAAACAATCTGGGTTTGGGTTAAGCGATAAAATCTTTCCAGACGAGTGGTAAATCTTGTAATAACCATTATTGAAATAACGAATATAAAAATTTTGTCCATAACCATAATTTTCCCTATTCAGGCTGGGAGCATAACCTTGATCCAATAAAGGAAGAGAGACATCGATACATTGCACGTGATCCTTATCAAAGAAAATTCGGTAATAGAGATCGTAGGGGTCTTTATAAAAACGAAAAGATTTCTTTTCACAACCTGAACAAAAAGCATTGCTTAAGAAAAAATAGCTATCTACACTATCGAATTGATAGTCAAAGATTGAAGTCACAGACGTGTCAACGGCAGAAGATGAAATTATTTGAATATAACGATTGACCGGAGCCAAATCACCAAACGACATGGTAGTTATTAACCCTTGTTGATTCATAACCTTCTTAGTATTATCGTCCCCTGCAAAAACTGCAAGTGAGAAATACATCAAAAACAAAACAGTCCCAAATCTTCTTTGCATCGTAAAATCCCAATCCTTCAATTTAGCCACAAATTTCGGTAGATTTTTTTTATTATTATGTTAATAAATATTTAAAATTGTGCCAAAAAAGAAAAATCAGAACTTTTTTTTGATATAGATGTTATCGATAGTCTGTAAGAAAATATAAATTTGTATTGGAGGATAACTTTATGGAGTTTTTGAATCGATTTTGGAAGCTTTATTACGATGGGTTCCGTAACATGGGACAATTAGGACGAAATTTGTGGATCATCATAACCATAAAATTAGCCATAATGTTTTTAGTGTTTAAGTTAATCTTTTTCCCTAATCATTTGAAGCACAACTTCAATTCCGATGCAGATAGGGGAAATCATGTTATTGAAAACCTTACAAAACCTGCAAATAATTAAAGTATGGAGAACATCGATCTTTCGTTAATCAATTGGAGTCGAGGGCAGTTTGCTCTCACAGCTATCTACCATTGGTTTTTTGTTCCACTCACTCTTGGTCTTGCCTTTCTTTTGGCAATTATGGAAACCATCTATGTCAAGACCGGTAATCCCGAGTGGAAACGAATAACCAAATTTTGGATGACGCTATTTGGGATAAACTTTGCCATCGGAGTTGCCACCGGGATAATTCTTGAATTTGAGTTTGGAACTAATTGGAGCAATTATTCTTGGTTTGTAGGCGACATTTTTGGAGCGCCTCTTGCTATTGAAGGAATTATGGCCTTTTTCCTTGAATCAACATTCATAGCGGTAATGTTCTTTGGTTGGAATAAGGTCAGTAAAAAATTCCATTTATTATCAACCTGGTTGGTAGCATTTGGAGCCAACATAAGTGCTCTTTGGATTTTAGTTGCTAATGCATGGATGCAATACCCCGCCGGAATGCATTTCAACCCCGACACAGGACGTAATGAAATGCTTAATTTTTGGGATGTTTTTCTTAGCCCGGTTGCCATTAATAAGTTTCTTCACACTATTTCTTCCGGATATGTTTTAGCATCGGTGTTTGTGATTGGTGTTAGTGCCTGGTATTTATTGAAAAACCGTGAATTGGTTCTTGCAAAAAAAAGTATAGCCGTTGCAACCGTCTTTGGCTTAATTATGAGTGCTTTCCTTATTTTGACCGGCGATGGAAGTGCACAGCAGGTAGCGCAGAAGCAACCCATGAAGTTTGCAGCCATGGAGGGATTGTATGAAGGAACCAACGGACAAGGTTTAATTGTCATTGGGGCACCTACTCCCGGGAAAAAATACAACGATGACCAAAAATCCCACCTCTTCAAAATCGAAATTCCTCGCATGTTAAGCTTCTTGGGATACCACGATTTTAATGCTTTTATTCCCGGAATTAAAGATATTATTGAAGGTGGATACGAATTTAAAAATGATAACGGAGAGGTTGTGAAAGCATTATCGTTTGAAGAAAAATCTCGACGTGGAAAAATAGCTATAGCTGCTTTAGCTAATTACAATAAAATTAAAGCTACTGATAACGATAGCTTGAAACAAGCATATTTAACCGAATTAAGAGAGAATTTTCAATATTTTGGATACGGGTA
>DAOTAV010000116.1:2531-8031 GCA_035382785.1 Salinivirgaceae bacterium
CAATGATCCATCCCAAATTATACCCAATGTCCCGATATCGTTCTATAGTTTCAGGATAATGGTTGGTCTGGGCTTTTTGTTCCTTTTTATCTTCATTTACTCGTTGTATTTGCTCTTTAAAAATAAAATTACCGGACAAAAGTGGTTTTTACGCTTGGCCATTATATCCATACCATTGGCTTATTTAGCAACTCAAGCTGGTTGGATTGTTGCAGAAATGGGACGACAGCCCTGGGTTATTCAAGACATCATGCCCACCATGGTAGCCGTATCGCATGTGGATGTAACTGCTGTTCTAATAACCTTCTGGCTATTTGCAGTAACATTTACTATTTTGGCAATAGCTGAGATCAAAATTATGACTAAGCAAATAAAATTAGGACCTAAAACCGACGGAGGAAATTAATTATGTTTGAATCGTATGTATTTACTCAGCAATATTGGTGGTTGATAGTTTCACTACTAGGAGCAATACTTGTCTTTTTACTTTTTGTTCAAGGAGGACAAATGCTCATCTATTCACTCGGAAAAAACGAGATTGAACGCACCATTCTTGTAAATTCTTTAGGACGTAAATGGGAGTTTACATTCACAACTTTAGTAACCTTTGGTGGAGCTTTTTTTGCTTCATTTCCACTCTTCTACTCAACAAGTTTTGGTGGTGCCTACTGGGTTTGGATGTTAATTCTGTTTGCTTTTGTTATACAAGCAGTTAGTTATGAATTCCGTTCAAAACCTAACAATTTTCTTGGTGCTAAAACCTATGAAGCTTTCTTGTTTATCAATGGAGCTTTAGGAACAATACTTCTGGGTGTTGCTGTTGCAACTTTCTTTACCGGTTCAGAATTTAGCGTTGATAGAATGAACATTACCAAAATCGATGGCAAAGAATTATGGACCATCTCACAGTGGAAGGGAGCTGCCAGAGGATTGGAAGCTGCTTTAAATCTTCACAACTTACTTTTGGGTTTGGCTGTATTTTTTCTGTCACGGATTTTGGCACTTCAATACTTTATGAATAACGTTTACCACGAGGCAATCTCTGGTAGAATTAAAAAGCATTTGATAATCAATGCTATACCATTTTTGATTACCTTCCTCTCTTTCTTTATTTGGCTTCTTCTCCGCGATGGATTTGCCCTCAATCCTGAAACCCAACAAGTGTATCTCCAACCCTATAAGTATTTGAATAATTTTCTCGAAATGCCTTTGGTAGCTATTATTTTCCTTACAGGAGTGGTTTTGGTGTTGTTTAGTCTCTATAAATCCATATTCTCACAATGCGATAAATCAATTTGGTTTGGAGGGTTGGGAACAATTTTTACAGTATTATCTATCTTTTTAGTTGCAGGGTATAACAATACCTCCTTCTATCCATCTACCTATGATTTGAGTAGTTCGCTCACAATCTATAACGCTTCATCGAGTCCTTATACCCTAAAAGTGATGAGTTATGTTTCACTTTTGGTACCTTTTGTTGTACTTTATATATGGTATGCATGGAAATCCATCAACAACAAAAAAATCGATGAAGATGAAGTTAAGACAGAATCTCATATATACTGAAATTATTAAAAGTAAAAATTATGGACTATTTCATTCAAATATTATGGTTACTAAGTTGGCCGGTTTTAATATACTGCACTTATAAAGCAACACGATGGTTGTTGAACAAACTCGGCGATAAATTAGAGTGAAAACTCAAAGAGGCTATCTACCCGATAGCCTCTTTTTTAGAAAAACACTTTATATTTGTTGCATCGAAGGAAGTTAAATGAAAAAAGGAAAAACAGAACTGATTTTTTTGATTGCCACGGCATTCATATTTTATAATTTGGGTGCAACACAGTTTCGTCCACAGCAAGAGGGCAAAAAAATAGTTGAGCCCACAATTGAGTATTTAGATACATCATTTTATCCATTTCTGCGCGGAAACCTTGAACAAATGTGGAATACTATGATCCAAAACGGCTTCTCCGGAGTCATATTGGTTTCACACTATAACAATATTATTTTTGAACAATATCACACCCGAAAACATAAATATATAACCGATACGGTTTTTCCTAATTCAAGGTTTCAAATTGCTTCGGTAAGTAAACAGTTTACTGCGGTTGCCATACTGCAACTCTATGAACGAGGCTTAATAAATCTTGATGATACAATACAAAAATTTATTCCCGAATTCCCTTATAAAAATATTACTATCCATTCATTATTATGCCATCGGTCAGGATTACCCAATTATATCTATTATCTTTCAGCTAGAACTACCGACCACAATCTCCCGGTACCACCAGACACCCTACTTTCAATGTGGACGAAACATCCTCCTGCAATCTATTTCCAACCGGGTCATCGTTTTAAATATTCCAACACAGGATATGTTATTCTTTCAATGATCGTTGAACGCGTTTCGGGTCTGCCTTTCGAAGAATATTTACGAAAAAATATATTTGAACCTCTACAAATGAATGAGACCGATGTTTACATCGCTGGAAGGAATGATTCTATCCCAAATGCAATTACGGGATATTCAAAATATTGGAAGGATGCCAAGGAAGATTATCTCAATGGCGTTTATGGTGATAAAGGAATTTGGACCACAGCACGCGATTTGTTGAAATGGGATCAAGCTTTATACGATTCAATAGTAATTAGCCCATCGACGCTTCAATTAGCCTTCTTACCGCATGGAAGAGTGCAAGCTCGAATTTCTAATTACGGATACGGATGGAGAATACTCAATTCAGCTACATATCCGGTTTTCTATCACACCGGCTGGTGGCAAGGCTTTAAATCGTTGTTAGTGCATTTCTCACAACATCGCATTACGGTGGTTGTTCTAAAACATACTATTCATGGGCAAATACCTACCGTAAATGATTTCTATCAGGCGTTAAACAAAAGCTTTTTACCTAATAATCTAGACTTGAAAATTTCTCGCGATGCTGTGCAAGATTCGCTTGTTGAAGAAGATGATGATGATAATAATGAATCAATATAAACGTCCATTAACAAAATGTTAACAATTTTCATTCAGAGTTTTATTTATCTTTAAAAAAAATCTTTCTACCCCAATGCCAACCGAAGAATTTTAATGCGAAAATCAAAATTTAAAAATAAGGATTCTGAAATATTCTTCTATCAGGGACCGCTGTCGTTTGACAGAATTACAGCCCTTCTGGTTGATTTTGAAAAAATCATAAAATGTTATCCTGTCGAGAAAGTTCGAATAAAACGATTATTCTCAACAGCAGTCGAAATTCTAGAAAACATGCAAATGCATGGGGTCAAATATACTGAACCATTATATCCATACTTCAGGGTTTTATACAACAACAATCTCTTTTGCATTGAATCGGGCAACTTAATGGCAACTTCAGAAGTAAAATTTTTGCAGCATAATATCGACTTTTTAAATCAAAATTTTCCTTCCTTAACTGATGTGATCAAAGGAAATCTTTTAAATCGTGAATTAAGTCAAAAAGGAGGAGCAGGGTTAGGCTTGTATATTGTACGACGCAACAGTCAGGGAGATATCATCTATAAATCTGAAATGTTCGACCAAAATTTATCGATATTTATCATTCAGGTTTATATTTAAGCTCTTGTGAAAAATGATAAAAAGTATTTATATTTGTTACCAGAAACGAGATGAGGGATGAAACCACTAATTATTGAAGAAACGAATGCAACCCCGCAAATTATTTTTGATATAAACAATAAAAAGTTTGAGATAAAGGGGTGTTCACGACCGGAGAATGTACGGCAATTTTTTTTGCCGGTAGTCGAATGGTTAGAGGAGGTTTATTTGAACGTTGATCAATATAAAGAACAATTTACGGAAAAACCGGCTGTTTTTACTTTTAAATTGTCATATTTCAATTCGGCGAGCGCAAAATTTATTCTCGATATTTTACTCTTGATTAATCGCATCCATCGGAATGGACTTCTATGTTCGATCGATTGGCATTATGAAGAAGGCGATGAAGACATGTTGGATGTTGGAAAAGAATTAGCCGAAATGGTCGATTTTGATTTTAGATACATCCAGGTGGCAAGTCGCTAATTTTTAGATCCTTCATCACTTTTTGAAATATCGGTAATATCTGCTGGAAAATCGTTCTTTTCAGAGGGATCTTTTATGATTCTTTTTACAAAGTCGATCAAAATAGGAACATCTCCATGGGTTGTTTTTCCGTTTAATCCCATTTGATATTCCTTCCATCTTTGAATTCTTGCTTCGTTAATTTCACGCTGGGCAGCTGCCAGTTTTGAAATAGCATCTTTACTGCTTTCCTGATGAATCGACATTTCGGCTTGAATCATTTCATGTTCAAGATCTAGTTCACGTAATAGTTGATTGCGGATTGAAGTGTACGATTTTTTTGCCTCAGCACTCGTACGTAATTGTTCCAATGCAAATAAATCGTCGTAAGGGCCACGGCTGGTGAGTAATTTTACAATTATCGGAGATGTTTCAATGATGACAAAGAGCAAAGTTATAAATAATGAAATGCTATAAACTGAAACATCTTCGTTTTGTAATTGATTTAGTGTTCGATACTGTGTTAGAAAACCTTTTGTGCGGATAACCACCATTTGATTTTGTGCAAGCATTCGATCCTTTTCACTTTGAAGATAGGCAATTCGTGATTGATTATGATTCATAATCGGAATTACTCGTTGCTTAAGTTCATCCAGTTCTTTTTGTGCACGATCATATTCGTTTTTTTTCTCTTTAAACACTGGCCCTTTGCCTGCAACTCCGGTTCCTCCGGTGCCTTCTGCTTCTGATATATATATGTTGAAAAGATGGTCACGGCGTTGTTGTGCTTTATCAAGATTTTTTTGAAGAGAATCGTTTTGTAGTTTGAGTTTCTCAATCTCCGAAAACTCTGATGATAAAACGCTTTCAGCCAATTTATATTTTTCAAGTTGTCCTAGTGACATTCGTCCCTGAATTTCGCTTTCAAACAGCTTCATTTCGATGGGCGTGGATATTACAAATGCTATGAACAGTGATAAGATAAATCGTGGGAAGGCCATTGTAATTTCTTTCCACCAACTTTTATCTTTTCTGAGCGAGGCTACTAAATACCAGTCTAAAAAAAATATAACTATTCCCCAAAATAAACCAAATACGATGGCAACTGGCAGCGATTCAAATACCATCCAAATTGCATAGCCTCCCGATAGGGCAGCCATAATTCCGGTCAAAAAGACAACAATGCCAATTCCCATGTAGATATTTATTTCTGTGGGGCATTGTTTTAGAAGGTAGAGACGCGCTCCGCTGCACCAAGTGAAAAAACGTGAGATACGATTGCCTGTCCAGAGATCCTTTTCTTTTTCTAGGGTTTCTGTCATATCCGGTTATTGCTTTCTATTAAAAGTGTATAAAATCATCGTCGCTGGTTTTGGAAATCGAAATATCGGGCATATCAAGATTTATGTTAACACCGCTGCTTTTTTTGAAACTTTGCTTTTGTGGTTG
>DAOTAV010000117.1:0-7992 GCA_035382785.1 Salinivirgaceae bacterium
AATCCTAACGATCCGGCAGTAGAACCCGCCGATAGTTATGAAAATATGATTAAGCGAGCTGCAGAAAAACAATTCACGTTTCCCTATCTTTACGACGATGGGCAAAAAGTTTATCCCAAATACGGAGCAACACGCACGCCTCATGTTTTTATTCTGGCAAAAGAAGGGCAAAACCTTATAGTGAAGTACATTGGAGCTATTGACGATAATCGCGATCCCGCAAAAGTAAAAACACCCTACGTGAAAGATGTTGTTGAAGCTCTCCTCAAAGGGAAAAAACCTCCTATCACCGAAACCAAAGCTATCGGTTGTAGCATTAAGAAAAAATAAAAAATCGTAAATTTCGATTGAAAAATGGCTTATCGAATATGATTTGCCATTTTTTTTATATCTTTGCGGTCGCAAAAATAAGGTTCCGTAGCTCAGTTGGATAGAGCAACAGCCTTCTAAGCTGTGGGTCACAGGTTCGAATCCTGTCGGAATCGCGCGTTAAAAGACCATGAGCATAATTTTCATGGTCTTTTTTGCATTTAAGATACTTATAATCAATTTATTAAACTTTGTGATAAGGCAATCTGTTTTTTTGAACTTTCAAGTCAAAAAATTCAAAAAAAGGTTGTAGGTTTGTAAAAAAAAGCCGTATGCTTTCAGTTTGTATACCGGTATTTAATACCGATATTCGTCAGTTGGCGAAAGACTTGTCGCAACAAACAGTTCGCTTAGGAATCGATGCAGAAATACGAATTTATGATGATCGTTCCCATATCGATTATAGAAGAGCAAACCGAGTAGTAGCCGGATTTGAACGTGTCATTTATAATGAGCTTCAAAGAAACATTGGCCGTTCTGCCATACGCAATTTAATGGCACGCGAATCAGAAGGGACAGCAATTCTATTTTTGGACGGCGATATGCAAATTGTCAGCGACGATTTTTTAAAAAAATACTACGACCTTCATCGAAACCAAAGCATTGTTGTTGGTGGAATCATATACCCGGCACAACCACCGGGAACAAGCTATATGCTACGCTGGAAATACGGACATCAACGGGAAAGCATCAATGCCGATACGCGTCAACTTTTTCCCTATCGTTCCTTCATGACCGGAAATGTTATGATTCCACAAAAGTTCATTCTGGAAAATCCGTTTGACGAAGAAATAGTAGGTTACGGTCACGAGGACACTCACATGGGATATCAGCTTCGGAAAATGCGTTATCCAATTCTTCACATTGACAATCCAACCATGCATATGGGAATTGAATCCTCGTCAGAATTTTTGTATAAAACAAAGATAGGGATTGAAAATCTGGTCGCATTATGGCATCGGTTAGGATATCCTAAAGATTTTTCTTCTACCGTAAAGCTTTTAAAAACAGCTTGTAAGACAAATAAACCCATAGTAAAAAACCTCTATCTGCTCTTTTTCTCTGTATTTCGAAAAAATATGGAATCGAATTTGTTATCGCACAACCCAAGTTTGTTCATTTTCGATCTATATAAGTTAGGACTCACGCTGCAAGCTCTTAGAAAATATAAACATTAAACTGAAAACCAATATGTTAAATACGCTGCCTCATATCCATCATTTAAACGAAAACAATTTTTTTTTGCTGGCTGGACCTTGTGTTGTGGAAGGATATGATATTACCATGCACATTGCTGATGCATTAAAAACTACTACTGAAAAATTGAAAATTCCATTTGTCTTCAAAGCATCGTACCGAAAGGCAAACCGCTCACGAATGGATAGTTTTTCTGGAATTGGCGATCATGAAGCACTCAAAATTCTGGAAAAAGTCAAAACACAATTGGAAGTACCGATAATCACAGACATACATCTACCCGAAGAGGCAGCCATGGCAGCCAAGGTGGCTGATATTCTTCAAATTCCGGCATTTTTGTGTCGTCAAACCGATATTTTGGTTGCCGCAGCAAAAACCCAAAAAATTATAAACATCAAGAAAGGACAATTTATAGCGCCGGAATCCATGAAATTCGCCGCGCAAAAGGTAGTTGAAACCGGAAATCAGAAAATTATGCTTACCGAGCGAGGAACCATGTTTGGTTATGGCGACTTGATTGTTGACATGCGCAGTTTTCCCATAATGAAAAACTTGGGATATCTAACCGTGGCCGATATAACCCATTCCCTTCAGCAACCCAACACTTCATCAGGAGTAACCGGCGGACGACCCGATTTGATTGAAACTTTGGGACGAGCAGCCATTGCAGTGGGTGCCGATGGTATTTTTATTGAAACTCACCCCGATCCTAAAAATGCTAAAAGCGATGGTGCCAACATGCTGCAACTAAATTTGATCGACGGATTATTATCACGACTTGTTGCCATTAGGAAAACCGTAAATCAATTTTAAATTTCTCCCGAAATATAGCCATCAAAACTCTATAATTTTTAACTTTTTACGTATTTTTGCCTAACATTAAAAAACAATCAATTTGGTTTAACCTTAACAAAATCAAGAAGAATGTCGAAAGTCCTCATTATTGGTGCCGGCGGTGTGGGAAGTGTAGTGACGCAAAAATGCGCACAAGTTCCCGAAGTTTTTACAGACATTATGCTGGCAAGTCGTACCAAATCCAAATGCGATGCGATAGCACAACGTGTCGGAGGAAATAGAATTAAAACTGCTCAAGTTGACGCCGACAATGTTCAAGAATTAGTGGCACTGATTCGAACATTTAAACCCGACATGGTAATCAATGTGGCATTACCATACCAGGATTTAACCATCATGGATGCTTGCCTTGAAACAGGAGTTCATTATCTCGACACAGCCAATTACGAACCTCGGAATGAAGCCAAATTTGAATACAAATGGCAGTGGGCCTATTTCGATAGATTTAAGGAAAAAGGCTTGACCGCCATTTTGGGATGCGGTTTCGACCCCGGAGTAACCAGCATCTACACAGCTTACGCAGCCAAACATCATTTCGATGAAATTCATTACCTTGATATAGTTGACTGTAATGCCGGTGATCATGGGAAGCCATTTGCCACAAACTTCAATCCGGAAATCAATATTCGTGAAGTTACTCAAAACGGTCGTTATTGGGAAAATGGGAAATGGATTGAAACCAAACCCCACGAAATAAAAAAGGCCTTGAATTATCCCAATATTGGTCCACGAAATTCTTATGTTATTTATCACGAAGAATTGGAATCGTTGGTTAAAAATTTCCCAACCTTAAAACGCGCCCGTTTTTGGATGACATTTGGCGATGAATATCTCACACATCTTCGTGTGATTCAAAACATTGGAATGGCAAGCATTGAGCCAGTAATGTATAAGGGAGTAGAGATTATTCCACTGGAGTTTCTGAAACATGTTCTCCCCAATCCCGGTGATTTAGGAGAAAATTACACAGGGGAAACTTCGATTGGATGCCGCATTCGCGGAATTAAGAACGGTAAGGAACAAACCTATTACATTTGGAACAATTGCAAACATCAGGATGCTTATAAAGAAACCGGAACTCAAGGTGTTAGTTACACTACCGGTGTTCCGGCTATGCTTGGCGCTATGATGTTACTTCAAGGCTATTGGAAAAAACCTGGTGTTTTTAACGTAGAAGAGTTTGATCCCGATCCATTTATGCAGCTTATCGGCAAATATGGCCTTCCATGGGAAGAAGCTTTTAACGTTGATTTGGAAGTATAATCTTTGATTTTGATATTAAAAAGAAAGGCTGCCGTTGGCAGCCTTTCTTTTTACAGCTTGTTTAGGATTTTTTCAATCGCTTTGGATAGTCCTTTGGGATTTTTACCACCCGCAGTGGCAAAAAATGGTTGTCCTCCCCCACCGCCGTCAATCTCACAAGCTACCTCACGCACAATGTTGCCGGCATGATAACCTTTAGTTTTTACTAAATTATCGTGAATGGCAACTGCCAATGAAGCTTTTCCATCGATTTCGGATGCTAAAACACAAAAAAGATCCGGTGTTTCGTTTTTAAGCTGAAAACAAATGTCTTTCAAACTATTTGGAGAAGATACCTCAATAATTTCGGCAAGAATTCTAATGCCGTTGTGTTGACGTATTTTCGCCGTTAACTGATTTTTTAGGACAAGAGTTTTTTGGTGCTCCATTACTTCCAATTGTTTTTGTAATGTGTGATTTTCTGCGAGGAGCCCTTCGATAGCTTTTACCACACTTTTCGGACCTTTCAATAATTGTCGTACTTCATCAAGCTCAGTAATTTGCCCACGAACAAAATCAATAGCCTTTTGGGCCGTAACAGCTTCAATCCGTCTGATTCCTGCTGCAATGGCACTTTCGCTCACAATGGTAAAGAAACCTATTTGTCCTGTGAACTGAACGTGAGTTCCTCCACAAAGTTCAACCGATTGGTCGAATTGTATTACACGGACTTTTTCACCATACTTTTCACCAAATAACATCATAGCATTCAATTCCATAGCCTTTTCCATCGGTACGTCGCGATACTCGGTCAGTTTGATGTTTTGACGTATAAATTGATTAACCAAATCTTCGATGCAAAAGATTTCCTCTTCTGTAACTCGCTGAAAATGTGAAAAATCAAAACGAAGACGATCTGAATCAACCAGTGAACCTTTTTGTTCAACATGATTTCCCAAGATCTGACGCAATGCGAAATGCAACAAGTGAGTTGCGGAGTGATTGTTTTCAGTGTTCTTTCGTTTTTGCTCATCAACCTTAGCAACAAACGGAACTTCGATATTTTGGGGCAAACGACTGATTGTGTGAACAATAAGATTATTTTCTTTTACGGTATCCAGCACTTGAATGGTTTCAGAATCGTTGATTAACCATCCGCTGTCGCCAACTTGTCCACCACTTTCGGCATAAAAGGGTGTTTGATCGAGAACAATTTGCGTAACCTCTTTTCCTTTCACCGTTGCTTTACGAAATGCAACGATATTGGCATCGCATTCGGTGGTTTCGTAGCCAACAAAAATGGTTTCGGGTTTACGAATCTCAACCCAATCATTGGTAACAATCATAGAAGCTTTTCTTGAACGCTCTTTTTGCTGTTTCATAGATTCTTCAAAGCTTTGATGATCGAGTTGCAAATGATGTTCATTCAGAATTAATTCGGTCAGGTCGAGTGGAAAACCATAGGTGTCGTAGAGTTCGAAGGCAACTTTTCCGTCGAACGTGTTTTTTTCTGATTTTTTTAAGATTTCGATCTGAGCTTCAATCATTCTAATGCCTGCAGCGAGAGTTCTCAGGAATGTGCTCTCCTCTTCGCGAATGACTTTTTCGATGATGTCTTGCTGACGAATCAACTCCGGATAAGCATTACCCATTTCGCGAGCTAAAGTACTCACCAGCTTGCAAATAAACGGTTCGTTTTGATCCAGGAAAGTAAATGCATAACGAATGGCTCGTCTTAAAATTCGACGGATCACATATCCGGCTTTATTGTTACTAGGCAATTGACCATCGGCAATGGCGAAAGAAACGGCTCTCAAATGGTCGGCAATTACTCGGAAGGCCACATCTTTTTGTGCATCCAAACCATATTTGATTCCGCTTAGTTCCTCGATTCGTCGAATTATAGGAGTGAAAACATCGGTGTCGTAATTCGATTGTTTCCCTTGCAAAACCATGCAAAGTCGCTCAAAACCCATTCCTGTATCCACGTGTTTTGCCGGAAGCGGAACCAGCGAACCGTCATCGCGTCGGTTGAATTGCATGAAAACCAGATTCCAGATTTCAATGACTAAATGATGCCCTTTATTGACCAGATATTGTCCGGGAATTTTACTTCGTTCTTCATCGCTTCGGAGATCGACATGGATTTCGCTGCAAGGGCCGCATGGGCCGGTAGCTCCCATCTCCCAAAAGTTGTCTTTTTTATTACCTAATAAAATTCTGTCCGGGGAAACATGCTTTGCCCATATTTTAGCACTTTCCTCGTCGCGCTCAAGATTCTCGTGAGCATCGCCTTCAAAAACCGTTACATAGAGGCGGTCTTTATCGATTTTGTAAACCTCCGTTAAAAGTTCCCATGCCCAATCGATAGCTTCTTCCTTAAAATAATCGCCAAACGACCAATTCCCGAGCATTTCAAACATTGTGTGATGATAGGTATCATGACCGACTTCTTCCAAATCGTTATGTTTTCCGGAAACACGAAGACACTTTTGGGAATTAGCAATCCGTGGATACTTTATTTCAGATTGTCCTAAAAACAAATCTTTGAATTGATTCATGCCGGCGTTAGTAAACATAAGCGTGGGATCGTTTTTCACCACCATTGGGGCAGAATCAACAATTTTATGCTGCTTCGATGCAAAAAAATCTTTAAATGTTTGTCGAATTTGATTAGCATTCATGGGTGTTTGCATAATTTTTGTTCTATGAGAAGACTATGATACAAAAAAATTGATTGCAAATGTAATTCTTTTCGCTTAATTTTGCATAGTGTCAGGAAATATAAGATTCAATGTCGAGAATTAAATATCGTTTCAACCCGGAGACTCTTCGCTACGAACAAGTTAATGTTAAGGTTAAAGACCGAATCATTAGCTTTATTCCTAAAGCACTCGGCATTATGGTGGTTTCGTTTGCAATTTTCTTCTGGCTTTCTCAAATTATTGAAACGCCTCACGAACGTTCGCTTCGTATTGAAAACGAACAACTTATGACACAGTTTCGAATTTTATCCGGTCGATTAACTGAGATGACAAAAGCCTTAGAAGAAATTAAAAAGCGCGATGATCAAATCTATCGGATGATTTTTGAAGCGGAACCTATCCCAGAAGAGATGTATCATGGCGGGTTAGGTGGGGTGAATCGCTATAAACATCTGGAAAGCATGCCCAACAGTGCGTTGGTGATTGAAACCGCAAAACGTATCGATGAGTTAATGAATCAATATTACGTGTTATCGAAATCATTAGACGCTGTAGCAGAACTTGCAGCCTATAAAAAAGACTTTTTAGAATCAATTCCTTCCATATCACCACTATCGGATAAAAATTTAACACGATTTGCCAGTGGTTTTGGCTACCGACTTCATCCAATCTACAAAACTCGTAGGATGCATACAGGTATCGATTTAACAGCACCTGAAGGGACACCGGCATACGCCACAGGTAAAGGAAAGGTGATTTTTGCGGGGAACTCCACAGAAGGCTACGGAAAAGTTGTTATCATAGATCATGGATACGATTATTCCACGGTTTACGCACACCTTGCTGAAATTAAAGTAAAAAAAGATCAAAAGATTCAACGCGGCGATATTGTCGGTTTGGTTGGATCGACCGGGCGCTCTATTGCTCCTCATCTTCATTACGAAGTACGTTATATGGACAAACCGGTGAATCCCGTGAACTACTATTTTAACGACGTTTCACCTGAAGAATATGAGAGAATTGTCGAATTATCTTCACGTCCGACACAAAGTTTAGATTAAATTTAGGAATCGCTATGCCATACAAAGAACCGAAAATTGAAAAGCTCTACTATACCATTGGAGAAGTTGCCGAAATATTTAATGTAAATACATCAAAAATACGTTATTACGAAAATATATTCGATGTATTAAAGCCTAAAAAAAACAAAAAAGGAAATCGCCTTTTCACTAAAGAGGATATCGAAAACTTAAGTACCATCTTTCATCTAATCAATGATGAAGGGTTAACCATAAAAGGAGTTCAAGCCCGATTAAAAGAAAGCAAAAGTAAACCTGAAGTCTCAGCAAAAGTAAAAGCCATAGAAAAGCTGGAGGCAATAAAGAGCGAGCTACTTAAAATGCTGAACGAACTTTAAAATGCGTAGTTCAGCCCAATATAAATACCTGAGGAACCATCCTGTTTGAGCCACGCTTTACCATAATCGAAGGCAATAATAAAGTTTTCGTTCATAGCAATACGTAGCCCTGTTCCCAAACCCACATGAAATGAATCGTTCTTTTTCTCAGAAAAAGATACTGTCCCAAAAAGTGTGTAAAGTGAGTTAGTTCTTAAATTAGAGAAA
>DAOTAV010000118.1:0-7987 GCA_035382785.1 Salinivirgaceae bacterium
GGTGTGCTCGAGTTTGTCGAAGAGAAAACGGTCAGAGATTGCCGCTGCAAAATTATCGCTGATATCGAATGCATTGGTTAAATATAGAGCATTGATTCCCCCTGAACCAAGATAATATTTGTTGATGGCACCCAGGTTAGCTACTTCTTCTCTGTCGAGAATTTTATACCCCTTTGATGTGAGTGGTATTAATCCTATTCCGGCTGTCCAATGTTTTGAGCCTCGAAATCCGAAAGAAAAGTATCCAAAGTTTGTGTTGGTAGATTTTTTTGTGGCTCCGGGTATGGTCATGTGCGAAAACCTACTTTTGACACCTATTTCTAGGACAAACGAAAGTGTATCAAGTGCACTAAGTCCGGCCGGATTGCTTATGTTAAGTGTATTGCGGTTGTTTATCCATATCGACGAGCCCCCCATTCCCGGGTTGGAAATATTACTCTCTTGCTCAAGGAATCCTAATCCGATTTTTGAGTATGGATTCAACGTTTGAACCTGAGAATAACCTGCGAAAGATAAAGAAGTCAAACAAATTGCTGCTATGGTGAAATATTTAGACATTTTCTTTGAGTATTCGGTTTAAACCTATTAGCACTAAATTTGGTTCTACAAAGATGGTTTTTTTTATTTTATTGACAAAATATAGAGCATCGCCACCGGTGATTATAATTTTCAGATTATTATATTTTTGATTAAAGGTTTCAATCGTTTGGTTAATTTCGTAAACCAATCCGTTGATAACTCCGTAAGCAATAGCTTCATAAGTGTTTTTACCATATAGCTCGATATCTTCTGGTGGGGATACCAATGGAAGTCGTTGGGTGAATTGATTCAACGCTTTAAAGCGTAACGTCATTCCGGGTGAAATATTGCCGCCTAGGAAAGTTTTATTAACTATTAAATCGTAAGTTATGGCGGTACCGCTGTCAATTACAAGTATTGGCTGGTCTTTGAATATTTCGCATGCTCCAACAGCTCCTGCGATTCTATCAGACCCTAAGGTTTCGGGTGTTTCGTAGGCGTTGGTTAGAGGAATTTTACTTGCGGGGGTAAATCGATGGATTGGAATCCCATGTGCTTGGGAAATTTGAAGGAGTTCTATCGGAATTACTCCGCTACCTCCGACGATGGCCGAGGCAACCTCTGAGGTTAGTAAATTTTCCCACCCTTCAAACCCGGAAGAAAATATTTTCTTGTCCACAAGACACATTTCATGAAAATACCCCACTTTAACATTGGTGTTGCCTATATCGATAACTAGTTGCATGGATTTTTTTTACAAAAGTAAAAAATAGTACAACAACTTGGTCAGGATGTTGGCTATCGGTTTCCTCTTGCGTAAGAGAAATAAATCCCCGCTAATGATAGTATCCCGAATAAACTCAAGGTGAGGCTATATGTTTGGTGGAATTGTGCAGGCTCAATTTTTTCCATGGTTTGGTTTCCAAGGAAAAAGGCGAAAGAAAGTGAGGCCATTGTCATACTTAGAACCTGTCCGAATACTCTCATAGTTGCAGCGGTTCCGGATGCAACTCCATATTTAGATTTTTCAACCGAACCCATGATAGTGTTCATGTTGGGTGAGGAGAAGAGAGCAAATCCAATTCCCATCCAGGCAAGCAAAAGGATAATGTGCAATTGTGAACTTTCTGTGGTTAGTGAAGCAAAAAGAAAAAGCCCAATGGAGCAAATTGCCATCCCTAGGGTGGTTAGTATCCGAGGTTGAACGTGGTCGGAGATTCTTCCCATTATAGGCGAAAACAAGGCCATAACAATGGGTTGGGTCATTAGAATTACTCCGGTTTTTCGTGGGGTGAGAAATTGTATTTTTTGCAGAAATAGACTCATTAGAAACACAAGTGCATAGGTGGCGGAATAATTAATTAATGCCGCAAGATTTGAATACGAAAATAACCGATTGGTTTTAAATAAGTTTACTTCTAGAATTGGGGTTTTGGCTCGTTTTTCAACATGCCAGAATAATATTAGTAGGGCTGTTCCAATGATGGTTAAGGCGAAAGCCCAATTTTGGGGTATGTAGGCTGATCCAATCACCAGCATGCTCAATCCAAAAACATAAACCAGACTTCCTTGGTATGACATTCCCTTTAATTTACCGATGGTCGGGCTAGTTTCAAATTTAATTTTCAATCCAAATAGACTCAACACAAATCCAACTATGGAAACTACAAGAAAAAGCGATTTCCATCCGAAAAAATCGGTGAGATATCCGCCAATGAAAGGTCCGGTACCTAAGCCAACATAAACCGCCGACACAGAATATCCCAACACTCTTCCACGATGTTTGGCAGGGAAGTGTAGTGTCAACAAGGCGGGACCGGTGGTTGATGTAAAAGCTGCACCGATTCCTTGGAGGAAACGAAATATAAGAAGAGTAGAGTAATTGTGTACAAAATAACATCCTAAAGAGGCAACCGTGAAAATCAGGATACCTAATTTGAAAAGAAAACCCAACCCGATAAGGTCGGCAAATCGTCCGGCGGGTAAAAGTAGAATGGCTGTTGACAACAAATAGGTTGTTATTATTAGGCTTGTTTCAACAGCGTTTAAATCAAGTTCTTTGGCTATTATCGGTAAAGCAACATTTACCGAAGAAATCAGAAAAGTGTTTAGAAAAGAGGTTATAAATACCAGGGTTAATATTAACCTGCCTTGGGTGTGAGTTTTCATAATCAAATGGAATAGACAACTTGAGCGAATTCTTTCCAAAGAATGTCGTTTTGGGGAAGCGGTGCAACTATTTCAATAGGAATTTTCTGCACGGGATGGGTGAATGTCAGTTTGTAGGAATGAAGGTTGATGCCACCTCCCGGTATGCTTCGAGGGAACCCGTATTTTAAATCGCCGCGAATGGGGCAACCAATTTTAGCTAATTGACAGCGGATCTGGTGGTGTCGTCCGGTTTCAAGATTGATTTTTAACAAAAAATAGTTGTCGGTTCTCCCCACAAGTTCATAGGACAGAACGCCCAATTTTGCGTCTTTCTTGGGTTTCTGATGTGCATGCGATTTGTTTGTTTTTGTATCGCGCAGAATATAGTGTTCCAGCTTACCTGAAAGCTCTTTGGGTTGCTCTCCCACAATGGCTAAATAAATTTTTTCGACTTCCCGGTTTTGAAACATAGTGTTCATGCGAGCAAGTGCTTTTGATGTTTTGGCAAATAGCACAATGCCACTGACCGGTCGATCGACCCTATGAACCAAACCAACGAAAACATTTCCGGGTTTGGCATAGGTTTCTTTTATATAGGCAGAAACCAGTTCGATCAATGTTGTGTCTCCGCTTTCATCGCCTTGAACAGGTAAACCTGCTGGTTTGTTTACGGCAATGAGGTGATTATCTTCGTAAAGAATTTCTATTTTTTGCACCGAATTCATCAGTATTGTTCGTTATCGTTAGGGAAGTCTTTAATTTTTACGTCGTGAATATACGATTGCACAGCGTTCGTTATTTCGGAATAGAGGTTGAGATAGCGGCGTAGGAAGCGGGGCGAAAATTCAGTGGTAATTCCCAACATGTCGTGAAGTACTAATACTTGACCATCAACGTATTGTCCGGCTCCAATGCCAATAATTGGGATTTTCGAATTTTCGGCAACTTCTTTGGCTAAAATAGCCGGAATTTTTTCGAGGATAATAGAGAAACAACCAGCCTCTTCCAGTTTTTTGGCATCTTCCTTCAATTTATCGGCTTCTTGTTTTTCGCGGGCACGAACAATGTACGTTCCGAATTTGTGAATTGATTGAGGTGTAAGCCCAAGGTGCCCCATCACGGGGATTCCGGCGCTGAGAATGCGATGTACTGACTCGAGGATTTCGCTGCCTCCTTCCATCTTTATGGCTTGAGCTCCGGTTTCTTTCATTATTCGAATAGACGAGTTAAGGGCTTCTTTGCTATTTCCTTGATAGGTTCCGAATGGTAAATCCACAACAACCAGGGCGCGATCGACACCTCGAACCACCGATTGTGCGTGATAGATCATTTGATCGAGGGTTATTGGAAGCGTTGTTTGGTGACCTGCCATTACATTGCTAGCGGAATCGCCCACCAGAATGACATCGATTCCGGCTCGGTCAAGAATTTTAGCCATAGAATAGTCGTATGCTGTCAGCATGGCAATCTTCTCTCCTCGCAGCTTCATTGCTGCTAACACATGGGTGGTTACTGCTTTTACCTGTGATTCTGTTGACATGGCTTCTTTTTTTAGTTTGGGGTTGTTTCCGACAATTTTTTTAAATTGTTGTGCAACTCGTTTATGGCTAAGGTGTGAAAATAGGGGTAAAGTCGTTTGTCTCTAAAAGCCGAATGGCTGCAATAAAAGGTTTGATGCTCAATAATTGTGCCACCCAACTCATCCTCCATCAGTCGCAATTGCTGCCTTCCTTCAGCCATTCCACCTTCCAGATATGAAAATTCTAAGATATACTTTTTGTGGTCGATTTTTGTTACCTTCAATGCTGTCGGAAGATTGATTAATCCAGAAACGTAGCGTAGGGTTATAAAAAAAATCTGATTTTCATGTAAAAAGAATTCGTGGTTCGATTTCGGGAATAGGAGTGTGTCGGTGGTTGGTTCATAAACACTTATCAGTCGAACAATAGGGCTATTCCAAATTTTTGCAGGATTGGTTTTAAGTATTAATTGCCAAAGTGAATCTTTGGGAATACGATAAGGATAACTCTTTGAATGAGTGTTTTTTTTTGTTTTTTTATCGAAATGTGTTTCAATAGCAGAGGCCGCTAGTCCGGAGAAAAAATCGGTTTTTCGGCAATAACTCAACATATATGTTTTTAGCTTTCCGTTTATTTGTGGCAATTGGTTTATATCTGTGATTCTTAATTGGGCACCGGCAGGCTGAAAGACTCCGGTCAGGATAAACAGAATAGTAATTATTAAAGGGCTCCCTGACATTTATTTTTTTCACAAAGGTAGTTACATTTACTAAAATAAAAAAGCGGCCAAGGATGACCGCTTCTTATAACAAATTTTATACGCTATTTGAATTTCTTTTTGCTAACAAAAAGGCGTTTAAACACATATTCCGAATCGGAAAGAATCGCATCGTTCTGACTGGTAACAAAAAGATAGCGGTTATTGTCGTTAAATGCCGATACGGTGATTTGAGGAAGGTCTTTTGGTGTTATAATGACTTGAAAAGGAATTTCTCTAGGTGAAGGGCTTTCTACAAAACTTCCGGCACGTAAATTTTTTATATCATTAAGATAGTTAACCACCTTCCCGGTTTCAAGCGTATCGGTTCCGGAGAACCACATTTCATTCATTTTGGTGATGGTGAATGAACTATCACCCGGATATTTGAATTCGATTTGTTGTATGATAGAAGGTTCTAATTCAACAATGGTTTTATCGCGGAAACTACGGTAATCCAGTTTGACTGACATGCTCAATGCGCCTTCTACACTATAAACTTCAATTTCATTGGGCAGTCTGACCATGGTGGATAATTGAACTCCGCCGTATCCGCCTTGTCGATAGCTAAAACGGCCAATCATCAATTCTCCGAGTAATTTTTTATCTTTATAGAGCGATACCTTGGTGCCTAGTGTATCGTCAACTTCAAATTCTTTGAGTTTTGTTTTTTCCCTAGAAACTAAACGCTCAATTTTAAGCAACGATAAATCTTTCAATATGTTATTTACAGCTTGTTGGTCGGCACGGCTTTTGGGGTTTTTATCGTCGGAGACCATCCATTGGTTTGAAATTTTTTCAAAGGTTAGATGTTCCTCGTGGTTGGCTAGCAAAATTTTGGTAACTTCATCGGGATTGAATTTTAATAATTCTGATCTAAACGTCCGTTCGCCTCGAATTTGATTGCGAATGGTGTTTATTATTACCACCAGTGCCAAAATCCCTACAATGAGGAAAAGTATTTTATTTTTGATCTTCAACATGGCATTTTATTTTTTATGTTAGTCAACATAACCTTTTTGTGTTCGTTTCAGTCGTAAAATTTTTCTGCGTTGAGCACGGTAGATTCCATAACCGATGATGCCAATTACCGGGAGAAGGAAGTTTAAGTATTTTATGAAAGTTTTTTTGCCGTCGTCAATGGTATCGAGCGGTCTGGAAGTAATTTCTTTGGTTCGAAGGTAGGTTAATCCGGTATCGTCGGTGAGGTAGTCGATAGCATTGGCGAAAAGGTTGACGTTGTCGGGTTGTAATTGTTGTGCTGTCTGTCCTGAACCATTCACGGCAAATTTTCCATCTCCAAAGACAATTATTTTATAGGGGTTGGTTTCGCGTTTTGATTCGATCATTGCAGCTGCAACAATTGCTTTACGTGGAAAGTCGTTTTGTGTCCAATGTTTTTGAATATCGAAATAAGTGAAGGCTGGTTGGGTGTTGGCATTATCGGATGAAAACATTAGCGGTGTAAAAATAACGGTTGTATCGCCTACAAAATTCACCGGGCTCGCAAATTGAAGGATTACCGACTCCAATCCTTTAGTAATGGGATGTTCTGCAAAACGAGCAATAATTGGCAGGTAGGGAAACATTATTTGTGTTTGCATCCTGAAATAGCCGGTATTTTGTTGTACCGTTACAGGGGCACAGTTTGCATCAATCAGGAAATTATTTTCAACATGAAGACCATATTTTTGTAGCCAAGTTTCTAAACCTGTTGTTATTTCATATCCCCTTACTTGTTGGAAGTCTCCTTCAACACGGTCGATAGCAACGAGTAATCTACCACCTTTGCGCAGAAACTCATCGAGTTGATTTAGATGAGTTTGAGGAAAACTATCTCTGGGAGCCACCAGGGCAACGGTTTTATATTCTGTTAATCGGTTAGTTGTGTCGTTAAGCTGAATAAAATCAACATTGTAAAGTATGTTCAACTCTTCCAAAAGTTGCTGCATTTCTATCCGTTCCGGTTCCCCGTGTCCTTGGATGAAAGCGATTTTCTGACGATTTTCGATACTTAGCTTTTTTATGGCTTTTGAAAGAGTGTACTCCAATGCCGACCCAATAGGAATAAACGGTAACACTTCTTCTTTATTTCCATACTGTAATAGTGCTCCCATAAAGGCTTTTTGCTGTTTTACTTGGTCTTTTTCCCTTACATTGATCAAGAAGGGTTGAATGCCTTTTTGGATAGCTTTTTGCTCATATTCGGGTTTTTCATTGGGATTGACGAATTCAAAAACCACATTTCCACGTGAATTTGCGGCATATTCTTCCAACATTTCTTTAAAATCCTGACGATTTTTTGCGATGTTCGGCGGAACGTCGGTGCTGAAATAGGCGGTAATGGTTACCGGTTCTTTGAGATTGTTTAAAATATCTTTTGTGGCTTTGTGAAGGGTATATCGCTTATCTTGAGTAAAATCGAATCGGAAAAATAAGCCTGTTGACGCAAGGTTGGCTAAAACCAGAATCGATCCGATTAGAAGGAGATTATATATGAATTTATTTCTACTTTTCATGTGTTTTCAATTTTATGGGTTTAGGTCACATGGAACTTATTGCTTGTGGATACTTCTTTTTAATTGGTTGCAAGCGGTTATTCTGAAAGATTTCGTTTTGTGAGAACGGCTTCGGTAGCTGTTAAACCGGCTAAGGTTAAACTAATAAAGTAAACCAAGTTTCGTGTGTCAACAACTCCACGGGCAATACTATTAAAGTGAGTCTGAATGCTTAAATAATTAAACAGCGAAGAAAACCAACCGCTTAGGCTGACACCAAGCACTCCACAAATTAAATGGAAGAAAATTCCGATAAAGAGCGTTATTAAAAACGCAACAATTTGGTTGTTGGTAATACTGCTGGCAAAAAGTCCGATGCTTATATAAGCTGCACTCATCAGCAAAAGTCCGAAATAGCCCGAAATCACCGCTCCGTGATCAATATTACCTAGATTAGCCACGGTGATATAATAAGGGAATGTCAGTCCCAAAGCAATAGCTATGAGTAGGAGCGTTGACAGGAATTTTCCAACAACAACCTG
>DAOTAV010000119.1:0-7797 GCA_035382785.1 Salinivirgaceae bacterium
TTACCGGGACGTGAATTCACCGTTGGCATTTGGGGGACAGGCCCCAAAGCGTCGGTTATTGGCGTTATGGAAATCATTTTTAACAACCCGCTTAGCCATGGGGTTTACAACTATCATACAAAAGCCAATTACAAAGAGTTGGTATCGTATGAACCATGTAAAGAACCAATTGCCCATGAAATTGCCCGACAGGCTTTGATTGCCTATAACGCATTGAATTGTCGCGATGCAGGCCGCGTTGATATTCGTCTAAACAGCCACAATGAACCCGTATTTATCGAAATCAATCCCTTAGCAGGGCTTAATCCAATCGACAGCGATTTGCCAATTCTTTCCAGATTGCATGGCATTGAATATCAACAGTTGATTGAAACCATTGTTAATTCAGCCAGGGAGAGAATCGGATGAAAATAGTAATTCTTCACAACCAAATCAGCGATAACGCTAGTGCCGACGAAGCCGACGTTCTCGATCAGGTAAATCTGGTACACGAAAATTTACTAACGCTTAACCATACCGTAGAAATTTTTCCCGTTAGCCTAAATCTTTATGAACTAAAAAATTACCTGGAAATCGTTAAGCCCGATGCAGTGTTCAATTTGGTGGAGAGTTTAAACAATCAAGGAGAACTCATTGCTCTTGTTCCTGCGCTTCTCGAAGTTCTAAAAGTTCCATTTACAGGTTCATCCTACGAAGCTACATTTTTAACTTCGAATAAAACCGTCGCCAAAAAATTAATGCAATTTCATCGCATAAACACACCTTCGGTTATTACAGAACACAATTTTCATCAAGCCTCCTCAAAGAAGCGATACATCATTAAGCCCATTTGGGAAGATGGCTCATTATACTTGGATGAAGAAAACGTGGTCGATGGGGAAGAATTGAAAAAAAGAGCCCTGTCTATCGATTGGAAAAACTTTTTTGTGGAAGAATACATCGATGGACGTGAATTTAATATTAGCATTTTGTCAACATCAAATGGGCCTTTAGTTCTCAATCCTGCTGAAATTGTTTTTCAAAATTATCATTCCGAAAAACCTAAAATTGTTGGGTATAAGGCAAAGTGGCATGAAGATAGTTTTGAATACCAAAATACAGTTCGTCAATTTCCAACTATTGATCCGGAGCTCAAATCTCGTTTAAACAAAGTGTGTGTTGATTGTTGGAACGCTTTTCAATTAAAAGGATATGCACGTGTCGATATTCGCCTCGATCATAATCAAACACCTTATGTTCTTGAAGTTAATCCAAATCCCTGCATTAGTCCCGACAGCGGTTTTATAGCTGCCTTGGCCGATAGTGGCATACCTATTTTAGAAGCTATAAATAACATTATTAATGACCTAAATCGATAAAACTTTTTAACAGGGACCAAGCAAGCAATTTCTTAATTATGGACGATATACAAATAAGAAACCACCTAGTGGAAAGCGACGTAGAGCGTTTACCATTATTGACTCAAGAAACTCAATTTTTCAACTATGAAGAAGTAATGATTGTGGACGAATTGGTTAAACACACTCTGCATCAAAATAGCGATGATTATCAATGGATTGTGATAGAAAAAAATCAAACCCCGATAGGTTTCACTTGCTATGGAAAAATTCCCGGCTCAGAACATTCGTATGATTTGTATTGGATTGTTGTTGCTAAATCACAACAATCGAAAGGTCTTGGCAAAAGATTGATTGAACTGACCGAAATCGAAGTAAAAAAACAAAATGGAGCAATGTTGATTGCCGAAACAAGCGGTAAACCTTTATATGAACCCACACGGAATTTTTATTTACGATGTGGATTCATCCACGAAGCTACGATCCGTCATTTTTACGCACAAAACGACGATAAGTATTTTTATGTCAAGCGTTTATAAGTAAAAAAATACTAACCAAAGATTTAAACTTTTCATCCAATGTTCATAAATCTTAGTATGCATTATAATTGTTTTCGTAAATATTGTTAATTTAGCGTAAAATTTCTAGGAAGAACGAACAACAGTTTGATATAAAAGGGAAAAGCGAAAAACTATACGTTTCCATTAATTTTAAACTAAAAAAACATAAAAAGATGAGATCTGAAAAAAACTATACTTTGCTTTCAATAAGCTTGTTAGTAGCTTTTTTAATCGGTTGTAGCGGAAAAAAAGCAACAGATAGTTTATCCGGCGTAGGTGCCGAATCAGCCGATTCATTGGTAAAGTATCGAACCGATGCGATAAAAGAGATTTTCTATAATATTCCTTCTCCACTAGAGATGGCAAGTTTAATAGAAAAGTCAAAAGTATCGTATAATCCTCAACTTTTAAGTCGATATGGACGTGAAAAAGAATTTTTAACCCAAGATTTTCAAGCATTAAATCTTGGAGTTTATGGAGCAGATCTAAGCTATTGCCGGGTATTTGATCAAATTCAGGAATCCATAAAGTATCTTAGTTCGATAAGAAATCTGACCATGGCACTCCAAATCCCCGATGACGAAAGTAGTGTCGCTGTTGAACGCCTCGAAAAGAATCTTGCTAACAAGGATTCTTTAATCAACGTTTCCATTGCATTATTTTCCGAAGCCGATTTGTATTTAAAAGAGAATAACAGAGAAGGGACTGCTGTTTTGATCCTTCTTGGAAGTTGGGTTGAAGGAATGTATCTTGCAACTCAACTAGTTGCCGATCAATCGAAAACATCGGCTTTGATGGAAAAAATAGCCTCACAAAAACTTGCCAATCAGCACCTTCTAAATCTGTACGAGCCATTCCACAAAGAAAATCCGATTCGAACCGAAATTTTCGATAGGTTGAAACGGTTGTCAGACATTTATCAAAAAGTCACTATGGAAACAACTCAAACAAACGCCAAAACTCAACCCGAGCAAAACAAAACAGTTCTAACGGCAGAATATCGCTATACTATTGACAAAGAAACCTTTGAAAAGTTAAAAAATGAATTGGCCGCTTTCAGAGCTTTTATAATAAAACAATAAAATTTTTGGAAAGTTGAAGGATAAATCTTAATATTGTAGTGATAAAAATTTGACTCAAAATAACCCCATTTATGAGACCATTATTTTTGATTTTAGGAATTGTAACCACCATATTATTAAGTGGATTCAGTGCTCAAGCTCAATGCAAGAACTTCACCAAGAACAAATGCATTCCGAAGATTGCGCCATACATCTATAATGGTCAAATGAATTCTGCCTTACTGAATGAAGGCGATATTGCCGAATTGGTACTTACATTCTATGCCAATCAAGATTATCGGGTGCTCATTTGTTCGGAAGAACAATTCGGTAAAATATCCTTCCGTCTCTACGACATACAGAATAAAGTACTTTTCGATAACACGAAATATAATTATGCCCAGATGTGGGATTTTAGTTCCACTGCAACCCAACAAATCAGAGTGGAAGTAGAAATCCCAGAAGGAATTAACCCGGAGGGCGGAGTTAAAAGTGGGTGTGTTTCCATTCTCGTCGGGTTTAAAGACAAATAGAGAAAATCCGGATAAAAAAAAGCTCTTATCGACAGATAAGAGCTTTTTTGTTTAGAGGTCAGTGGCGGATTCGAACCGCCGTACTCGGTTTTGCAGACCGATGCCTCGCCTCTCGGCCAACTGACCAAAGCGATTGCAAAGATAAGTATCTTTTTCGATAATTTCAAAACATTGAGAAAAAAACCTCCATCGGCCACGAACCATATATAGTTTTTTTTGTTTTGAATTTTTACAACATCAAGCCGTGAATCATTATCAATGATTTTTGCTCTGAAGTTGATGCATTAATCTCTAAAAGAAACCATTCGAAACGGTTCAATTTCAATAATAAATATTACTTTTACCTCATTGAAGGGGGACTACCATATGAAAGCACTCAGAATCATTCTCGCATTGTTTTGGTCAGCTAATATTTTGCTTGCTCAGCACGATGAGGCAACATTGAAGCAAAAGTTTTTCGCAAAAACCACTAACAGCTACGACATTAAAACCGGAGAAATGTATGACGTTAAACATTATCGATTGAATTTATCGATTAATCCGAATGTTAATTCAATCTCCGGGACAGTTTCAATTTTCCTTAAAACCACGCAACTTACTCAAACGTTAACCGTTGATTTAAGAAATAATATGACTGTAGATTGGGTGAAATGGAACGATAATCCGGTTTCGTTTATTCACTCAAATCACATAATAACCATCACCACTCCTTCGATGCTACCGGCGGGAACCTACGGTACCATTGAAATTTCCTACAACGGGACACCGCAAAGCATAGGTTTTGGCGCATGGACACAAACAACGCACAATGGAACAGGAGTTATTTGGACACTGAGTGAGCCTTACGGAGCTTACACATGGTGGCCATGCAAGAACAATCTATCCGATAAGGCCGATAGTATCGACGTGATTGTGCGAACGCCTCATGGGAATAAAGTTGCATCCAACGGGATTCTATATTCAGTAAGTTCGCAATTAGACCATATTATATATCATTGGAAACACCGTCATCCCATTGCAACCTATTTGATTGCCGTTGCCGTGACTAACTATGTGGTTTTTGAACAGCAAGTGCCGATTAATAATGGCCAAACCGTTAGAGTGGTCAACTACTGTTATCCCGAATCGCAAAATCAGTGGCAGCAAGATATGAACAACGTTGTCAATGCCCTGCAGTTTTTCAGTCAACGATTTATTCCATATCCGTTTGCCAATGAAAAATATGGACATGCCCAGTTTGGTTGGGGTGGGGGAATGGAGCACCAAACCATGAGTTTTATGTACAATTTAGGTGAAATGCTGGTGGTTCACGAGTTGTCACATCAGTGGTTTGGCAATTATATTACTTGCGGAACCTGGGCTGATATTTGGCTCAACGAAAGCTTTGCACGCTATTGCGAAGGTTTGTATCTTGAAAATCGATACGGTGAGAGCCAGTTTCGAACATTTCGTATGGAAAAAATTGGCAATGTGACATCTTATCCCGATGGTTCGGTTTACTGTTACGATACTACCTCGGTGAGTTCAATTTTCGATGGACGATTGGTGTACGATAAAGGAGGAATGGTTCTACATATGCTACGAAAGCAAATTGGCAATCAAGCTTTTTGGACAGGAATCCATGCATACCTCAACGATACTCTTCTCGCAGGAAAATTTGCTCGTACCGGTGATGTAAAAAGACATTTTGAGCAAGCTGCCGACACTTCCCTGACAGAATTTTTTAATGATTGGATTTTCCATCAAGGGTTTCCCACTTATAACATCGAATGGCAGTATCTGCATCCTAATTTATATCTTCGTGTAAATCAAACCCAATCCCATTCTTCGGTTTCTTACTTTGAAATGAAAATTCCTATCAAGGCCACAACCATAGGACGCGATACAACTTTCTGGGTTCATAATCTTTATAATGGTCAGGTATTTATTTTGTCACCGAGTTTTCAGCCAACGAATATTGCTTTCGACCCGGATTTTCATCTTATATCGCGGTATAATACCGTAACCCAAAGCCAGATAGTTTCAATTGATAGCTTTATCAATGAACAGGTGAAAATCTTTCCAAACCCAACATCCCGACAAATGATAAATATAACCTCCGCCGAAAAAATTCGGAAAATATTTATATATTCGCTATCAGGACAAGTTGTTCAAGAAATTCTTTGCAATAATGAAAACATTCAATTGAAGTTGCCCAAAGGTGTTTTTATTCTGAAAATCGAATTATCTAACCAAGAGACTATTATTCATCAGGTAGCGTCGAATTAAAATCTAATCTCAAAACGTTTTATGACAATACGCCCTAAAATTGTTGAAAACGATCCCTATTTGAAACCGTATTCAGATATTATTGAACGAAGGTTTCATAAAGCTCTTGATAAAGCTATTGAACTTTGTGGATCAGAATTGCGATTAATCGATTTTGCAAACGGACATCATTACTACGGTTTACATCGCGATAAGAATCAATGGTATGTTCGAGAACATGCCCCCAATGCTACCGCCATTTATCTGGTGGGCGATTTCAGCCATTGGCAGGAGTTGCCCGAATACCAACTGATTCGAATTAACGACTACGGAGATTGGCAACAAACGTTCCCCATCGATAAACTGGAACATGGGCAACTTTATAAACTATCGATCCATTGGAATGGAGGAAAAGGATTAAGACTTCCGTCTTATACCCGAGTAGCGATTCAGGATCCCCAAACCAAGCTATTTGCGGCGCAAGTTTGGGCACCGCTAAAACCGTATCGATGGAAGAATTCCAAAGGGCCAAAGATAACCTATACGATTATTTACGAAGCGCACGTAGGAATGGCGACCGAAGAGGAACGTGTTGGTACGTTTCGCGAATTTGCCGATCAACGAATTCCTGAAATTGCCAAGGCGGGCTACAACGTTGTTCAGCTAATGGCAATCATGGAGCATCCTTACTATGGATCATTCGGATATCACGTTTCAAATTTCTTTGCCGTTTCATCGAGGTTTGGAAACCCGGACGATCTGAAATATCTCGTGGATAAAGCCCACCAATACGGGTTAGCCGTTATAATGGATCTTGTGCATTCTCACAGTGTGAAAAACACGGAAGAAGGGTTGGGCGAATTCGATGGCTCACGAACTCTATATTTTCACGATGGACCACGACGCGAACATATCGCATGGGACTCATTATGTTTTGATTACGGAAAAAACAACGTTTTGCATTTCCTTCTTTCCAATTGCAAATATTGGCTCGAGGAATATCGTTTCGACGGTTTTCGTTTCGACGGGGTAACATCAATGCTTTATTACGATCATGGGCTCGGAGCCAATTTTGTAAACTACGATATGTATTACAACGGTAATCAGGATGAAGATGCTATTGTTTATCTCACTTTAGCGAATATGTTGATTCATCAGGTAAATCCCAATGCAATCACCATCGCTGAAGATATGAGCGGAATGCCCGGGTTGGCTATACCTTTTTACGATGGTGGAATGGGGTTCGATTATCGTCTCGCCATGGGAATCCCCGATTATTGGATAAAAATAATCAAAGAACTTTCCGATGAACAATGGCATGTTGGCGATATTTATTATCAACTCACCAACAAACGTTTAGAGGAGAAAGTCGTGAGTTATGCCGAATCCCACGACCAAGCATTAGTGGGCGATAAAACCATTATTTTCCGATTGATCGATGCGGAGATGTACACTCACATGAGTAAACTCACTCAGAGCCTGATTGTTGATCGTGGCATTGCACTTCATAAAATGATACGGTTAATAACCTTTGCCTGTTCAGCCGGTGGATATTTAAACTTCATGGGCAATGAATTCGGACATCCCGAATGGATTGACTTCCCGCGCCAAGGGAATAACTGGTCGTATTGGTATGCTCGACGCCAATGGAGTTTGCGCGATGATAAACTTTTGAAATATCATTATTTGGCCGATTTTGATCAGGCCATGATTGAGCTCTTTACCAAAAATCAAGCGCTCGCAGGGTTTTACACATACAAGGTGTTTGAGCACATCGAACATCAAATATTAGCCTTTAAACGAAAAAATCTATTGCTCATTTTCAATTTTAGTCCAACACGGTCTGTAGTCGATTTTCCCATTGAGGCAGAACCTGGTGAATACGATCTGGCATTAAACACCGATTCTGTCAATTTTGGCGGGTTTGGTTTAATTAAGGAGCCCCAAACCTATTTCACTCTACCTGTCACCCTTTCCGATCAACGTAAAACTTTCGGTGTTATGGTTTATATGCCACCCAGAACAGCTATAGTTCTCCAAAAAAAGGAATAAAAAACAA
>DAOTAV010000120.1:0-7796 GCA_035382785.1 Salinivirgaceae bacterium
GCCAGTCGCTCACTGGTTTAGTCAGCAACAATTCGATGGTGCCAACCCGGTTTTCTTCGGCTAAAAGGCGCATTGTGAGAGCAGGAATAAAAAAGAAGAGTGTCCAGTAAGCAATTTCAAAAAACACTTGAAGGCTTGCTTGTCCAATAAAAAAGATATCCGACCCGTAAATCCAGGTGAAAAATCCGCTAAATCCCAGAAATGCCACAAGCATTATGTAGGCAATCAATGAGTCGAAAAACGATTTTAATTCACGTTTGGCAATTATCCAAATGGGTTTCATAGTTTTTTTAATTAGTTGGAGGTTAATGTGCGGAAAATATCTTCGAGTTTAGTTTCTACCGGTGTGAGTTTTGAAAGATACCATTGATTGGCGACACAAAGGTCAAAAATGGGTTTGAGCGACGATTGATTCTCTTTAGAATGAATTTCGAAAATAAAATCGGTGGCCGAAAGAACGTCAACCATCTTGACGGTGGGTAATTCTTTGAGTTTCTGAAAAGCGTCGTCGAACGAACATCCGGCGATGCCCACAGTCAGAATTTCATCGGAGGTGGCTTTTCGGCTCAGTTCTTCGTAGGTTCCATCGGCAACCAGCACACCTTTATTGATAATCAGAATACGATCGCAGGTGGCTTGCACTTCGGCCAAAATGTGTGAACTTAAGATAACGGTTTTTTCTTTCCCGAGTTTTTTTATCAATTCTCGAATTTCGATGATTTGATTTGGGTCAAGACCGGTTGTGGGCTCGTCAAGGATGAGAATTTGTGGGTCGTGAATCATGGCTTGCGCTAATCCTACCCGCTGGCGATACCCTTTCGACAATTCACCAATGGTTTTGTGCTTTTCTTCGTCAAGTCCACAAACCTCAATCATTTCTCTAATACGGCTTTTGATTTTGTCTTTGGCAACATTTTGAAGTTCAGCAACGTACTTGAGATATTCTATGACATTCATTTCTGTGTAAAGCGGATTGCTTTCCGGAAGATATCCAAGCATCGATTTTACTTTGTCGGGATTTTCTTTTACCGAATAGCCGCCCACAAAAATATCTCCCGATGTTGGTGCGGTGAAACATGTTATGGCTTTCATGGTTGTGGTTTTCCCGGCTCCGTTGGGACCTAGAAAACCCACGATCTCTCCCGGTTTAAGTTGAAATGAAATGTTATCGACGGCTTTTTGAGTGCCGTAAACTTTGGTGAAGTTTTTCACTACAATATCCATAACCTGAATTTTTTGAGCAAAATTAACTCAGGGTTTGGTTTGGTGGAAAATTTTAAGATAACTTTAACATTTACTGTGAGAGCCTTATTGGCGTTGGTCTTCCGATTCTGTTTTTTTCGAACGACGAAGCTCTTCAATTCGCATTTCGCGAAGAATTTTTATTAAATAAAATTCGAAATATTCGTTAGGGCCGGGAGCCGGCGAAAGTTTCAATCGATGATTCGAGTCTAAAAGATAGCAAGTGGGAGAAGCTTTTACACGGTATATTTTTTCTATCTCCGGAGAAGTTGTCCCGTCGAGTAAAGTCCATTCGTAATTCTTTTGTTGAAAGATTTCTGAAATTTTATTCCAAGTCCCATAACCGACAGCTATGGTTATAATGTGGAGTTGATTTTTGTATTTTTTTGAAAGAATGTTTAAAGTTTCAAGGTCGGCTTGAGCGGTGAAAGAGTTGATGTTTATAAAAGTTAGATAAATAAGCACGGCTTTGATATTTTTCAAAGATGTTTTTTCTCCTGAAATGGAGAGCAGTTGGAAATCGGGGGCTTTTGTCCCTTCAGCCAAATGTTGATTTTTACGTTTGATTTCATCAACAATCAGCTTGTGACGAGGATTTTGGGTTAGAATTTTTATGGAGTCGAGTAATTGATAGCTGCTACTTTCCGGTATGCTTTCTTCGTTAAGAAGGTCATGAATACCTTTTAATAGAATTAGTTCTCTCAATTCAACCGATTCAAATAGTGGATGATTGCCGAGGGTTGCCATAGCTTTCCGATAGCTTTTGGCTTTGATAATATCCGAAATGATTTGCTCTCCTTCTTTAGTGTCGGCGTAATAAGGGATGAAATTTTTAAAGATTTCGGTGAACAGCGATGTGTAAGCCGGATTATTATATAAAATGGGTTTGTTTCTGAAAAACTCTTTTACCGTGGTGTTAAATCCTTTGATTTTCGCTAATGCTTCAAGATAAGCGATGCTGTAGTTTTTGTATTCGTTGAAAAATGGATGGTTTATATCGCTGAATAAGGAGTCGAAGAAGGGTTTAAGTGTGTCGGTTTGTGCTTTGTAATTCAGTTTGTAAATTTTGGAGAAATTTTCTCCTATAAAAGCGTTGAAAATTGCATCAAAGTTGGCAATGGCATCATTCAGTTCGGGAATCTTATAGTTTTTGATTCGGAAGAAAAATGCTTCGGTTTCGAAATATGGATTCAGACTGTCAACAATGGTTAGCTCTTCATAGTTAGGAAGCTGTAGATCGTAATCGCGCCCGGGTTCAGCATAAAGTACGCCCTGAAGTTTTCCAGACGTTAGGGTGATTTTGGTTATTTCATTCAATTTTAATTTTGTTTTGAAACAACCTTCCGAATTGGCCTTAAGAACGGCAAGTGTATCAATGGTTTCGGTGATAAAATCTTTCTCCGCAGTTATTGTAATGGTTTTCGATGAAAAGGTTGGGTTACATCCTTGGATGGTAATTTCGTTCTGACCGGTTGCAGGTTGGGAAATAAAAATAAGAAATATTGCTACAAATATGATTTTATGAGCTATCAACATGTTTTTCGTGCCAAACATTTTTATTTTCCTCATTCCCTACTTCTTTACTTCTTCTAAAAACGATAGAGTTTTCTAAAATGGTATGGAGCTATCCAATAAATTTTCCGATTAAAGGCACCACGGCTTTAGGAACAAAGAGGGAAATGTCGCCTCCGTTTTTATAGATATCGCGGATGATGGTTGAATTTACCGGAGTTAGCTCGGGCGTTGAAAGGAGAAATACCGTATCGATATCGGGATGCATTTTTTTATTCATTTGGGCTATTCCTCGCTCAAATTCAAAATCGGCACTGGTTCTTAGTCCTCTCAAGATATATCTCGCATTCACTTTGCGACAATAGTTTACGGTGAGTCCTTCAAATGTAGCTACTTCCACTGATGGATATTCGGCGAAGGTAGCTTTAATGAACTCAAACCTCGCTTCAATGGGGAAGAAATTATTCTTTCCCCAATTACGCCCGATGGCAACGATGATTTTATCGAACAGATCAATAGATCGAAGAACGATTGACTCATGGCCTAATGTTATTGGATCGAACGATCCCGGGAATACGGCTGTTTTATTCATTTGATAAGAGAATTAGGGGTTGTTTGATACTACCGTTCCGATTTTCTCTCCTTTCAGGATTCGCAGAATGTTTTGTGGATCTTCACCGTTGTACACCAAAATTGGCATGTTGTTTTCAGCGCACAGACTGAAGGCGGTCATATCCATAACTTTCAGGTTGCGTTGGATGGCTTCGTTGTAGGTGAGATGGTCGAATTTTACAGCGGTTGGATCTTTTTCGGGATCGGCTGTGTAAATGCCATCAACGCGGGTGGCTTTGAAATAGCCGTCAACTTCGAGTTCAACAGCCCGGAGAGCGGAAGCCGTATCGGTGGTAAAATAGGGGTTTCCTGTTCCACCGGCAATAATAACTACGTAACCTTGGTTTAAGGCCTCAATAGCTTTATGTTTAGTGTAGAATTCTCCTATAGGCTCCATCCGAATGGCTGTGAAAACCTTGCATTTTAACCCGGCCGATAAAAGTCCGGTTTGTAGGGCAAGACTGTTGATAACCGTGGCCAACATGCCCATTTGGTCGCCTAAAACGCGGTCGTATCCTTTGCCCACGCCTTGAAGCCCTCGGAATATATTTCCTCCTCCGATTACAATACCAACTTGAACATTAAGGTCAACAATCGATTTTATCTGTTGAGTGTAATTAAAAAGCGCTTGTTCGTCGATGCCTTTTCCCAATTTTCCGGCGAGCGATTCGCCACTGAGTTTTAAAAGTATTCGCTTATACATTGTGTTGATATTCTGTGATTTATTGCTTGTTGCAGGTTAATATACATTGTATGATTTGCGATAAAACTTGATGTTTTAATTCGTAATAGATATTTTTTCCTTCCCTTTTGCACGTAAGTACTCCTTTGTCTTTCAATATGCCTAAATGGTGCGAAGTTACAGATTGTGGAAGCCCCAGGCATTGTTGTATTTCGGTAACGGTCATGCGTTCTTTCTGTTGCATGAGGTTTAGTATCTCAATTCTTTGGGGATGAGCAATGGCTTTAAGCATACTGGCCGCCTGTTCAAGCACATTTAGTTCTAATTTTTTGATTTCCATGAACCTTGAATGTTTGGGCAAAGATACAAAAAATTGAAATTCTCGAATTTAGATGTTGGGTGTATCAAATAAAAGGGGGAAACCCCATGGTTTCCCCCTTTTTGTTATACTGCAAAACGATTAATAACCGTCGTTTTGTTTAAGGATTACCGGCAAATATGCCTGAATTTCACGCTCCGGTATTGGAAGGGTCAGTTTGGGATGGTCGTATGGACGGGGTCCAACAGGAAGTTGAAGGCGTTTTATATCGTGTAGTTTATGCCCCTCGTGTGCCAATTCAAGACGACGTTGCAAAAGAATATCGTCTAATGTAATTGTAGCATAAAATGTATCTCCTAAACCAGCGCGGGCGCACAGACGATTAATGTCATTTAGCGGAGTGTCACCAACGCTTGTCCCAAGGCGTTGGTTGCATTCTGCGCGAATGAGATACATTTCAGCCAGGCGTATGGTCACAACGGTTCCGTATTGATTGTTCCATTTTCCTGATCGCCAAGCAATATTGTCATGGAAGAAGAGTGCACGACGAGCATCTCCGGCCGGATATAAATTCAAATGTCCATTGAGGATATCGATATCTCCGTCACGACCACCATAATCTGGGATTGACCAGTATTCAGTCATGGCGCTGAATCGGGTTTGGGTAGTAAATTTATTTACAAAGATGTCTTCGGTAGTTTTTTCGTTTTGGTTAAAAACATTAGCATAAACAGGAACTAATGAATATTTGTTAGATTGAATCACTGTGTCAGCATAATCGCGTGCATTGGGATAATCTTGCATTTGGAGATAAACTCGTGCCAACATTGCTTGTGCTGCCCCTTTGGTAGCAAAATAACCATTAGTTGAGGGAAGTTTTGCGGCGGCCTCTTTTAAATCTACAATAATTTGGTCGTACACTTCCTGAATCGTAGCACGAGGAACTTTGTTTGCATCAGAAATGATACGGGTTGGTGTCAATACCAATGGCACACCCCATTCCGGCTCATTGTTGCTGGTATTGCCGGCTATGTAGGGACGATTACCGTAAAGTCTAATCAGTTCAAAATAAGCGGCTGCTCTCAGGAATCGCGCTTCACCTTCCACTCGACCACGGTCGGCGGGTAAGACTATATCAACTGCGCTTAATACATTGTTGCAGATGTTGATTAATTCATAGGCTTTAAGCCATGTGGCTCTTGCATTCTCGTTGGATGAAATCAGAGTGCTTTTTGCGAAGATTTGGCGTAATCCATTGTAGGTTCCCACAAACTGAATTTCACCATCTCCGGCTAATAGCTCCGACATGGTTTGTACTAAACCTCCGTAGAAGTTTTGATCGTTCATTGTACTATAGGCTCCCAATAATACCATTTTAACACCACGGTCTGAGTTAAGAGCCCTCTCCTCCAAAATCTCTTGATACGGGTCCTGATCAAGGTACTGATCACAGCTTGCAAGTGTAAAAACTGCGATTGTTGTTAAAAGGATGTATTTTAATGTCTTCATGATTTTTAATGTTTGTAGATTTAGAATGAAAGATTAATTCCAAATATCACCGTACGCGGTTGTGGAGCAGAATAGAATTCCACACCGGATCTCAGGTTGCTAACCACAAAGTCGGATGATACTTCAGGATCCCAACCTGTATATTTTGTGAAGGTTAAGAGATTTTGACCTGTTACGAATAGGCGCATTCTATCAATTTTTGCTTGGCTAAGTAGGCTTTTGGGAAGGGTTATTCCAAAGGTGACATTTCTTAATTTAATATAGGAACCATCTTCTAAGTAACGGCTGTTTCTTCCTTCAGTTCCATTGGCATAAAAGAGACGAGCCTGAGGAACATTTGTATTGGGATTATCGGGTCTCCATGAGTCAAGTTGACTTCTGAGTTGGTTGTCAAACCATTCCCCACTTGCAGCCATATAGGAATCACCGGCTAAGTGTATTTTGTTCCCGTGAACTCCTTGAAACATGAAGGAGAAATCAATAGTTGTTCCGTTAATAGTGAATTCAAATGAATTTGTGATAGAGAAAATCTTGTCGGGCATAGGACTTCCGAGTACCACAAAGTTTGCCTGGTCAAACTGATTGGTTGTAAGTCTGTTGCCTAAAGAATCTACGCCATTGGGACCATTAACATACCAAAGAGCATCTCCGTTGGTAGGATCAACTCCTGCGAATTCGGCTCCATAGAAAACACCCATGGGTTGTCCAACCATGAATACATTCATAAAACGTGAACTTCCCGGATCGTAAATTTCGGCTCCTGCTAAATCAGTTACTTTGTTTTTGTTGTAGGAGAAATTGATTGTGGTATTCCACTTGATTAATCCGGTGAGATTGATTGTGTTAATGATAAACTCAAATCCTTTGTTTTCCACGGAAGCAACGTTTTTCATCATGGTTGAGTGTCCTGAAACTCCAGGAACCGGAACTCTCCAAAGTAGGTCTTTGGTTTTTTTGACGTAGTAGTCAATTTCGCCATTTATACGATTATTTAAGAATCCATAATCTAAACCGGCATTAATTTGATCAGTAGTTTCCCAACTTAAATCAGGATTGGAGATATTGTAAGGGATTAATCCGGCATTATTATTATAGGTTGCCACTCCAAAGGTTCCCAAATGTTCGTAATTTCCTATTTCGGCATTACCGGTTTTACCATAGCTTACACGTGGTTTTAAGAAACTGATAACCGGGTTGTCTTTAAGACCCTCTTCTTTGGTCAGGACATATCCGAGTGAAGCAGCGGGGAAAAATCCGTATCGGTTGTTTTTTCCGAATCGTGATGATCCGTCAATACGACCACTTATCGATAGTAGCAGTTTTTCCTGATAATCGGCATTGACACGTCCTATATAGGATAACATTGCATATTTTTCCACGGTTTGTTTTCCCTCAGTAATGCTACCGGCCGAGTTAAGGGTGATGAATGCATCCATGGGGAAACGTTCCCCGGTAACCCAGGTACGGTCAATGGTCACGTATTGTAGTTCGGTACCGGCTACAGCAGCGATGGATATTTCATTGAACTTTCCATTATAGTTCAATAATGATTTTGTAACAAAGTTTTGGGTTTGTCCGTAATTCGACATACCAAATCCTCCGTTTTGACCATCGTTAGTTAGCTCGCCTAGCTTCTGATTTTCTTTTAATGTGTATAGGTCATAGCCAAGCTCGTTCCTCCATTGAAGACCTTCATAGAGTTTAATATTCATATACCCGTTGGCAATATTACGGTATTCATTCATTTTTCTATGGGAATACTCAACGTGCCTTAAAGTGTTGTAGTAGGTTGTTGTTGGACGATCGTAAAGAATTCCGTTGGTGTCACGAACCGGAGTGATTGGGGCTAAAGCCACCAATTGCAATGGGTTTGCAAAAGCGTTGTCGGCATTAATTTGTTTCAAATCAGTTACCGAGGTT
>DAOTAV010000121.1:0-2448 GCA_035382785.1 Salinivirgaceae bacterium
TGAAGCAAATCTGGGAAATAAAAAAAGTAGAATCAACAAAATCATTTCCAACCACAGGAAACCGGAAGTTGATTGCTATCTTAATTGGATTCACCGATCGACCTTTTACAAAAACTCAAGCCGACTTTAACGCATTATTTAATCAAATTAACTACACAACAGACGGAGCAACCGGTAGCGTTAAAGATTATTACCTTGAAAACTCTTACGGACAATTCAATCTTACGGTAGATGTTGCAGGGCCTTACACGGCAAACAATAACATGGCATACTATGGAGCGAATGACTCCAACGGATACGATGTTCGCCCGGATGTTTTAGTAACCGAAGCTGTACAAAAAGCAAATCCCGATGTAAACTATGCCGATTACGATAACGACAACAACGGATACGTTGATGCCGTTTATGTGATATATGCCGGATACGGAGAAGAAGCCGGAGGTTCGGCAAATGCTATATGGGCACATGCATGGGAGATTTCACCGATAACACTCGATGGGAAAATAATAACCAATTACTCGTGTTCCGCTGAACTTCGTGGAAACTCAGGGACCAACATTACCCGAATTGGTGTGATTTGCCACGAATTTGGACACGTTCTTGGGGCTCCCGATTATTATGACACTAACTACGCGACAGGTGGCCAATACGAAGGAACGGGAGAATGGGATTTGATGGCCTCAGGATCATGGAATAACAATGGAGCTACTCCCGCGCATCATAACGGATTCACCAAAGTGAAATTTTACAATTGGGCTACAGCTACCACGCTATCATCCCCAACTTCCATCACCATGCAAAACGCAGCCCAAAATAGCAATAGTTTCTATCAAATCAATACCACAACCACCAATGAATACTTTTTCCTCGAATATCGTGAAAAACACTTATTTGACGCATCAATACCGGGTAGCGGTTTGATTATTTATAGAGTTCATAGCGGCGTGATGTCTGCAGCCAACAGTAATAACATAAACGCAACTCATCCGCAGAAAATGTATCCTGTGGCACAAAACGCAACTGTAGCAATTCCTACCAGTACCCCTTCTTCGTATGGCACAATAAATTCTAATACTTGTCCATGGACAGGAGCTTCGGGAACCAAAAATCAATTTACCGATGCTACCACACCCAGCATGAAATCGTGGGCAGGAGCCAACACCAATAAACCTATAACCAACATACTACGTAACGCAACGAATAAAACCGTAACTTTCGATTTTATGGGTGGAAGCCCGGGAGAGCCTACGAATTTTACCGCTACCGCCGTTGGCGTATCACAAATTAATCTGTCATGGTTTAAAAGCGAAAACCGCGATGTCCTTTTAGTGTTTAATACCACCCCGACTATAGGAACTCCAGCCTCGGGAACCAACTATTCTGTTGGTAATACAATACCCGGAGGTGGAACCGTAATTTATGTCGGTGGAAACCAAAACTATTCACACACAGGACTAACTCCTTCTACAGCCTATTACTATAAAATTTTCACAAAACTGAACTCAACCCCAACTTGGTCATCCGGGGTTACAGCTTCGGCCACCACACATTGCCCCGCGGTTTCATTACCTTTTTCTGAGAACTTCAACGCTTCCACTAACCTGCCGGGCTGTTGGTCGATTGTTGACAATCAGGGAAATGGTCAGGTTTGGCAATTCGGTACACATACCTCTGGGTTAAGCGGAACTACCGGGAATTATGCTTATCTAAACAGCGATGCCTATGGAAGCGGTAACTCTCAAAATGCCGATTTGATTACTCCTACTTTAGATTTAACCGGCTACACCAACATCACCCTAACTTTCAAACATTACTACAAACATTATACAGGTTCAACAGCAAAACTTTTCTACAGCATTGATAATGGAGCAAACTGGACTCAAATTCAATCATGGTCAGCTAATAGCGCGAACCCGGCAACCTTTAGTGAGGTTATCCCTGGCGTGTCAAATCAAGCCCAGGTAAAGTTAAAATGGAATTATACCGGAAGCTATGGTTGGTATTGGGATATTGATGATATTTCCATAATCGGAACTCCCATAGTGACTAGTTATATCGTTAATTATAGTGTTATTGGCGGTAATGGAACTCTATCGGCAACCGTTGATGGAGCTTCCATTACAAGCGGAACAAGTGTACAATCGGGGAAAAATGTAGTTTTTACAGCAGTTCCAAATGCAAACTATCGGGTGAAAGAATGGAAACTTAACAATTCAACCGTTGTTGGAAATACAACCAATAGCCTTACAGTCAACAATTTGAGTAATAATATAACCGTTACAGTTGAATTTGAGCCACTTCCAACCTACCAAGTCACTTTCAGTACCATTGGAAATGGAACTTTAGTGGCCACTGTGAACGGCACGTCAATCTCTTCGGGTTCTATGGTGGTGGAAGCAAGCAATATTCTGTTTTCTGCCAGTCCCGGAGTAGGACACAGAATTAAAG
>DAOTAV010000121.1:2548-7744 GCA_035382785.1 Salinivirgaceae bacterium
CACTCACTGTAACCAATTTATCGGCCAACTTGAACGTAACGGTCGAGTTTGAGCCAATTCCAACCTACCAGGTTACTTTCAGTACCATAGGAAACGGTACTTTAGTGGCCACTGTGAACGGAACATCAATCACTTCGGGTTCTATGGTTATAGAAGCAAGCAATATTCTGTTTTCTGCCAGTCCCGGAGTAGGACACAGAATTAAAGAATGGAAAATCAACAACGTTCCGGTTTCCGGTCACACAGCATCGACACTCACTGTAACCAATTTATCGGCCAACTTGAACGTAACGGTCGAGTTTGAGCCTACTCCCCCATATACCTTAACCATTAACATAGTTGGCGGAGGCGCCGTATCGGTTAACGGAAACAACTATACCCAACCGCTTGTTTTTCAAGAGATATCGACAGTTAACATTGCAGCAATTGTTCCGGCAGGCATTATTTGGGAAGGATGGTCGGGCGATATCAACTCCAATGATTTGACTTTGCAAATCATCATGAACCAAAACATTTCTCTTACTGCCAATTTCCGCAACGTCGTTTCAGCATCAATCAATCCAACATTAGGAACGTTTGATGAAAACAATCCGGAAGACTTCACTACCGTCATTACATGGAACGATGCTTCTGCAGTTACTTCCATACACACCGAAGTTGATGGCGAAACCATAGTGTTTACAGAAGGAGTCGATTACACAATTACCGACATTGACGGAGCTACGGCACTGTTGACCTTCCCGTGGGGAGAGAAAAAACAAGTCCGATTTGGGAAAGAACAATACACTTACACCCTTACCATTGAATTTGATTTGGGTGAGCCTGCCGAATATCATTTAACCTATCTATGGGTTGACTACTGGACAGTGACTTTTACCATCTACGGCTCCGGACAGCCTTTGGCCGATGTTTCGATTGTAATTGAAAACGAGCAATATTTTACCAATGACGCAGGACAAGCTGTTTTCGAATTGGAAAATGGCACCTATACCTACACCATTTCTAAAAATGGATGGGAAACAAATTCGGGGACTGTTACCGTTGATGGTGAAGACATGCTCATAAATATTGAATTGTTTTCAGGTGTGTCTGCCTTCCAAAACGTTAATTTAACTGTGTATCCAAATCCGGCAACACAAACTGTAATATTAGAAAGACCTACAAACGAAAGAGCTGTTGTGGAAATCTACTCCCTTGATGGAAAGTTGATATATTCCGACTTGTGGGAATCATCCGTTCTGATTCTTAATGTCGAAAACTTTAGTAAAGGCATTTACCAAATCCGCATGGTTGGAAGCAAAACGGAAATCGTCCGCTTTATTAAACAGTAAAAATCAACTCTTCTTACCACAAAAATCCCTCATCCAAGACTTAAATTGGGTGAGGGATTTTAATTCATGGCCTGAAGAATAAGTCAATCATTTTGCGTGGTTATTTTTTCATTCACCAAACTTTGGGCGATACGGCATGCAAATGCCGGATGCGTTTGCCTTGCTAAAATGAAACTATTATTGGCCACTGCAAAATTTCTTTCCGCCTTTTGATGTTTCATTTTAACATCCGTTGCTTGGCTCTTGCGGTTTGACAGAGCGTGGGGGAAGTTGTGTTTTGATTAAATTTTTTTACTTTTTCATGAAGCAAAAAGTTAGAAAAATCAAAAGCGCATGTTTTTTAGGAAAATAAGCCTTTCACTAGTATTCGGTCAAATAGTTACAAGATTGCTCCATGATTAATGGATTTTCGGCTAACTCTAATTATCCTTACTCAAGCAATTGATGCGAAGCAACTTAGAAGAATAAAAAAAGGGCTGCCCCTTACAGAGACAGCCCCAAAATAGTATTGTTCAACTTTCTTAGTTCTTAATCACCTTCCGACTCAATTTCTCACCATTAGCAGTGGTGAACGTAAACATATATACACCGTCTGGTAATAAACTGGTATCCAAAGTTGTGCTCTCGTCAGACAAATTTAAATCCAATACTACCTGGCCAATAATGTTGATTACGGTAACCCGCCTTAAGTCCTGCCCGCCTTCAATTACAATATTATTTTTGAACGGGTTGGGATAGACCAACAACGATTTGTTAGCAATCGGATTTGTCGATAAAACTTGTCCCAGCTGGATTTGCGGGGTAATTGCCCAATTGTCGGGTGTCAAAGCTGCGGAGCCGTCATACGATTCAGAAACTAAAGATTTATTTTGAGTTGTTGAACGGTAATAGTGAAACTATTTATTTGAATCGCCATCCGCATCTAAAAGTATCCAGTTGCTGTTGGCAACAAACTCAGCATCGTTTTGATAGGATTCAAAGTTTTCAAAAAACAAGGTCGTTTCCACACCATCTTCCGATTTGACCACTTTAACATTGTCTATAGTAATTGCGTCTTTGTCGGTTGATTGATGATGACGGAAAGCAACATAAATTTGTGTGCCAATGGAATAATTAAGATTCACCGTTCGTGTTAAATAAGTCCAGTTTGGATGGCTTGTAAGCAGCGTTTCTTCGTGTACCATGGTAAAATCAGCAACATTAGTTCCGGTTGTCGAAACCCAAACACTGTAATGCTCAGTGCGGTACTGGGGAGTATTTGCTGTAGGTGCTACACCCCATGACAGCGTGAAGGTAACTGTCTTGTTGGCGTTTTGTGCTTTTGTTTCTACGCTTCCCGCGAAGAGAAAAGAACCCGAAAAAGTTACTGCCAATGCAATGGTAAAAATGTTTTTCCTAATGTTAAAGTTTAAGTTAAACAATAAATAGCTAAATCGCAAAAGCCCCGGAGGGCTTTCCTAGAAAAAAAAGGATTTAGATTAAAACAAATATATACTATAGCATGACGATATCTAAATCTTTTTGCAAAAATCTATCGTTTCTGATACAGTCTTTTGTATTCATCTGTTTTTTCAATCATATAGAAAGATACACCCGAATGTTCATATGTTTGCGGAGTTTCACAGAAAGATGTTTTATATCAAATTGTAGCAACTCTTTTATTTTGATTTACTCTGTATTTGCTGTTGTCAGTGAACTTTGTAAAAATTAAAACTTTTAACAACCGAAGCTGTTTTTCCTAATAGGTGGCATTGGCATGCCCAACAAGTAAATCACGGATTATTGAATGATTTCCTTTTACAATAAGTGTCTTACCTATTTTTTATCAAATACTAAAGGAGCCCCAATTGCATAGTACAGGATAATTCTATCAAATAGAAACGAACCTCCCCTAAATTGTGAAAAACCGTAGACATCTCTTTTCCTGATTTGAATTTTTTTGTTAATGAATTGCTAATGTCGCTCCTTTTTTTTGATATCGATTTATCCTTTTTTAAATTCGCTTATTTAATTCAATTGAATTTTTTTTATAAATTGTAAGAGCTTTATTCTAAAACCACCAAATAACTGCCATTTTAGATTTCTAATTTGTTATTTAAATCATGCTGCATATGAAAAAAGCTTACTCTTATCTGTTGTTGGCATTTTCTTTTTTATCTTTTAGCCTTTATAGCCAACCACCTCTGAGATTAAACTACCAAGCCGTTGTTAGAACAGGCGACGGATCAATACTAACCAACCATTCCCTAACCGTTCGGGTTTCTATTGTTTCAGAGACAATCAACGGCACTCCGGTTTACACCGAGCTAAATACTGCAACCTCCAATGTCTTTGGAATCATTCAATTAGTAATTGGAGAAGGCACCCCCATATTGGGAACTCTCGAGCAAGTCAACTGGAAGTCCTCACCCCTTTTTTTTAAGAGTGGAGGTTGACCTAAACAATACAGGGGAATTTTTATTAATTGGAACTTCGCCCATTCTTTCCGTTCCCTACTCCTTGGATGCAGGTAACACTCTCAGTCACATACCCGGACAAGCCAGACAAATAATTCATCATAACGGTTCAGAATGGGATGCATACAACCATCTATCGATAAGCTCAGGAAAGGTTGTCATTGATGCTGCACATAATAACGATACCCTCCCGATATTTGAAATTAGGAATCAAAATGGAGAAGTTTTATTCACCATCACTAATACAGGGGTGAAAATTTCTTTGCCTGACCAAACCAACCAAGGTTCATTTTATGTTACCGGGAAAAATACCGCTATTCCCTATCTGACTGTTTCACCCGACAGCACAAACTTCAATTTCATATCAACATCGGGGAAATCAACCAAAGGAGGCTTTGCTGTAGGTGGTCTAAGTACAGGGAAACCTAACAGCATAAATTACTTTAGATTAACTCCTGCCGGAACAGATCTCTTTTTTGAAAGATCAACAACCAAATCAACCAAAGGAGGTTTTGCCATTGGAGGACTTGGAAACAATAAAATTCAATTACCATATTTTGTTCTTAATCCCGATAGTATTCGTTTTTATATCGATAACGATTCAACCAAATCAACAAAAGGTGGTTTTGCTGTTGGCGGTCTTGGAAGTGGTAAAACCAGTTCTTTTCCTATTCTTTCCGTATTGCCATGGTCATCTCAGCTCCTTTTTGACAATACTACAAACCCAAAATCAGGGAAAGGCGGTTTTGCTGTTGGCGGAATCAGTTCAGGTAAATCCAACTACGATTACTTTCATATCGCCCCCACACAAACATCATTCTTAACCCTACCCAGAAACAAGGGAGCCATTGGTGGTTTTAGCATTGGAGAATTCACCGACAGTGCCAATTTTGTGAATTTCCTTAACCTATCCCAAGATACACTCAAAATATTCAATGATTTTGTAATTCCGAGCGAAATCAACATCAGCGGAGACATTACCTACGAAGGGGCAATCATTACACCACCTATGGTATCAACCGACACTGTCTTGTTTATCACCAGCAGTGGTGCCACCGCCTTTGGGACAATTAATGACAACGGGAATGCCGACAGTCTGCAATGTGGCTTCGTGTGGAGCTTGAAACCTTCGCCAACCATTACCACAAATATGGGAATTTTGAGTATCGATACCATTCTTATCGGAAGTTTCGATGGTCAACTAAAGAATTTACTCCCTGATACTATATACTATGTTCGCGCCTTCGCCAAAAACAGTGCCGGAATTAATTATGGCCGGGAGCTTCTGTTTAGAACATTGCCCGCGCTTGCCTTCGTTCCCACAAGAATCGATTCAACCTTTTACCGATTCTCTGCAAACATTAAAGTCCTTAATATCCCCATGGTTTACTATCCCGCAGGAATCATTT
>DAOTAV010000122.1:0-7681 GCA_035382785.1 Salinivirgaceae bacterium
GATTAACAGCATAAACAAAACAACAATTTGCATCAAGTGTTACTTAAAGAAATCAAGCATTAATGGAAGAGAAAAAAAAATATTACAAAGGCTTAACCGAACAACAGGTTATTGAGAGTCGAAAAAATCACGGAGAAAACATTGTCACACCTCCCCCCCGTCCTTCTCTATGGCGTTTATTCCTCGAAAAATTTGAAGACCCAATCATCAAAATACTGCTCATAGCAGCTCTACTGTCGCTCATCATCTCGTTTGTCCACATGAATTTTGCAGAGACAGTGGGAATAATCATAGCTATTCTACTTGCCACCGTTATAAGTTTTATCTTTGAAGTAGATGCCAACCGAAAATTTGATATTCTAAACAAAGTTAACGACGACACGCTCTACAAAGTAGTCCGAAATGAAACAGTTTGTGAGATTCCCAAAAAAGAGATCGTGGTTGGCGATATCATTATCTTGGAGCTTGGCGAAGAGATTCCGGCCGATGGAAAACTTCTTGAGGCCATCTCGCTGCAAGTTAACGAATCTACTTTAACCGGAGAACCGGTAATTACAAAAACCACTAATCCGGCCTATTTTAAATCCGACGCAACATATCCATCCAACAGGGTATATCGAGGCACAACCGTCGTCGAAGGGCACGGAGTCATGGAAGTTGATGAGGTAGGAGACAAAACCGAATTTGGAAAAGTTGCACAAAAATCATCGGAAATGGTTTTTGAGCCAACTCCTTTGAATCGCCAACTCGATAAATTAGCAAAATTTATAAGTATTATAAGCTTTTCCGTAGCCATACTAACATTTTGCATTCTTTTCATCAAAGATTTTTTCTTTAAAGCAAATAATTTCACGGTTGAACAAAAAGGCTCTATCGGCATCCTATTACTTTCGGCAGCGATAATGTTGACCAAAATATGGTTTCCCGTTTTTTTCAACATCTTCGAACTTTTAGGTAAAAAGAAAAAAATGCCCCCAATAGTAGAATCGGGTTCTTGGATACGTTGGATAAGCTATGGTTTGCTTGTTTTTATAGTGTTTAGTGGACTTGGCTACATCTTCGGAATCGACCCACTGAACCCAAAATCATGGATTTCTTTAGAGGCAGCCGACCATTTGCTTGAATATTTTTTAGTTGCTGTTACATTGATTGTAGTTTCTATTCCCGAAGGCTTGCCCATGAGTGTTACGTTGAGCTTGGCTTTGAATATGAGGCGAATGCTTAAAAACCAATGTTTAGTAAGAAAACTCCATGCAAGCGAAACCATGGGAGCACTAACCGTTATCTGTACCGATAAAACCGGCACTCTTACTCAAAACCGAATGAAGGTGAACGAAGCTAAGTTTTGGAATCTATCAAAAAACAACCTATCGGACAATAACGGAAAACTAATTGTTGAAGCAATTGCCACCAACACAACTGCCCATATCGATTTTTCTGACCCCAAACATCCCAAGCCAATAGGAAATTCAACTGAGGGTGCTCTTCTAATTTGGCTCCACGAACAATCATTCAATTATCAAGAATACCGGGAAAACACCCAAATTATAGAACAATTGACCTTCTCCACCGAACGAAAATACATGGCAACCTTAATTCGAAGCCATAAACAAAACGAGAATACTTTGCATGTAAAGGGTGCTCCGGAATTGATTTTATCCAAATGCACGAAAATACAAACCACTGAAGGCATCAAACCTTTGACAGAATTTTTGCCTGAAATAGAAGAACTGTTGAAAAAATATCAATCACAAGCCATGAGAACCCTGGCCTTAGCTTATAAATACGTTTCCGAAAACGAGAAACCAATTGAAGACAATAAATTAACAAACAACGATCTGATATTTCTGGGAATTGTCTCCATTTCCGACCCCTTGCGCGATGATGTTCCGGAAAGCATTGAGATGTGTCAAAAGGCCGGAATCGAAGTAAAAATAATTACAGGCGACACCTTAGGAACAGCAAAAGAAATAGGACGTCAAATTGGTCTCATTAAAGACAATAATGATCGGGAAATCATAACCGGAACTGAATTCGAGGCATTGAGCCATCAAGAAGCGCTCGAACGAGTATCCGATCTGAAGATAATATACCGAGCACGACCCAATGATAAATTACGAATGGTGAAACTTCTCCAAGAAAAAAATCACGTTGTTGCCGTTACCGGAGACGGCACTAACGATGCGCCGGCTTTAAACTTTGCTCATGTGGGCATTTCCATGGGATCAGGAACTTCCGTTGCCAAAGTAGCTTCCGATATTACTATAATCGATGATTCATTTACAAGTATCACCAAAGCCATAATGTGGGGACGATCGTTATACCAAAACATACAACGATTCATCCTATTTCAGCTAACTATCAACCTAATTGCCTTAATGGTTGTTTTAGTCGGTTCAATCCTTGGAAAAACCATTCCCCTAACTATTACCCAAATGCTATGGGTCAATTTGATTATGGACACCTTTGCTGCTGCTGCTCTTGCATCTCTCCCACCCGAACCGGAACTAATGAAAAACAAACCACGAAAGAACTCCGATTTTATCATTTCTCCCAAAATGAGTAAAACAATATTGATCAGTGGATTATCAATCACCTTGGTATTACTATTTCTTTTCCTAGAGATTTTTCCCGATCAAGAAGGAAACATAAGCCGTTATGACCTGACACGCTTTTTTACCTTTTTTGTTATGTTTCAATTTTGGAATCTTTTCAACGCAAAGGCCTTTAATTCCCATAAACCGGCATTTTACCACATGTTAAAGAGCAAAGGATTTGTTTTCACTCTCTTGGTAATTATCGTTGGTCAAATATTAATCGTACAGTTTGGAAACGATGTTTTCCGAACCACACCGCTATCCATAATCGACTGGTTAATGATCATTGCATTAACTTCACTAGTGTTTTGGATAGGAGAATTGTATCGCATGGTTGAACGATTGATTAATAAATACCGATCGTAAAAACAGAAGCAAAACTATTTTTCAACATATATGTAAAAATGATATAAAAAAAACATTAACTTTGCGAAAACATCAATTTTAAGCTAAAAAACTGTTAGCTAGTTCATTAAAAAAAATAAATTCGCAAAAAACGTTATTAGATTCCTGTTGAATGGCATTGAACCTAGAACCATAACATATTTAACTACAACCCATTAATACCGTAACACAATGATTGTCTTAGTATTGAACTGCGGCAGCTCATCCATAAAATATCAGCTGCTGAACATGCCAAGCGCACAGGTGCTAGCCAAAGGAATAGTTGATCGAATTGGAATCAAAGACAGCGAAATCAAGCAAAAAACAGACGACGGACGCGAACACCGTCTGATTCAGGACATTCCAAACCATACCGTTGGAGTTGAGCTGATCTTAAAAGCACTGGTTGATCCCAATCATGGAGTCATTAAAGACGTAAAAGAAATTGACGCTGTTGGACACCGTGTGGCACACGGAGGAGAAATTTTCACCCAAAGCGCCTTGATCAACGACCATGTAAAACAAGAAATTGAAAAATGTATTGAACTGGCACCGTTACACAATCCTGCTAATCTCATGGGAATCGTTTCTATGGAGAAACTCCTTCCCAACGTTAAGCAAGTTGCGGTATTCGACACATCGTTCCATCAAACAATGCCCAAGGAATCCTATCTTTTTGCTATTCCTTTTGAATATTACGAAAAGTATAAAATACGCCGATACGGTTTCCACGGAACAAGTCACAAATTTGTTGCGAAGAAATGCTGCGACATGATCGGGGTTGATATGGAAAAGGTAAACATTATCACATGTCACCTTGGCAACGGAGCTTCAGTTGCAGCGATAAAAAATGGCAAGTCGGTTGACACCTCTATGGGGTTCACTCCCGTTGATGGACTTATGATGGGTACCCGAAGCGGGGCTATCGATCCCGGGGTATTGCTTTATATTGCCGAAAAAGAAAATCTAAGCCTGAAAGATGTCAACAACTTGATTAACAAAAAAAGTGGTGTTCTGGGAATTTCCGGAATCTCCTCCGATATGCGAGATCTTGAAATGGCAGCAAAAGAAGGAAACGAACGAGCAGCACTTGCCATAAAAATGTACTCCTATCGTGTTAAAAAATACATCGGTGCCTATGCCGCTGCCATGGGTGGAGTTGATATCATTATCTTCACGGGCGGTATTGGAGAGAACGACCATGAAGTTCGCAGACAAGTGTGCCAAGGTTTAGAATTTTTAGGAGTAGATTTTGATACTGAAAAAAATCATAACCTTCGGGGTAAAGACACAGAAATTACCAAACCCGGATCAAAAACAAAAGTGTTCTTGATCACCACTAACGAAGAATTGGTAATTGCTACCGACACCATGAGAATTGTATCCGAATTGAAATAATTAACAACTTAAAATAATCGAAAATCATGATAACCAAGTTAGATCAGATGTTTGACGCCTTAAAAGGCAAAGAAAAAAAGAAAATAATTGCTGTTTGGGCAAACGATAGTCATACCATTGGAGCCGTTAACGACGCTGTTGACAAAGGCATTGTAGAAGGTATTCTGGTTGGAGACAAGAATGAAATCGAAAAAACATGTAAGGCTGAAAACATCAATATGGATAAATTCACGATCATCCATGCATCCAGTGATGTTGAAGCTGCTAACACAGCTGTTAAAATGATCACCGAAAAAAAAGGTGATATTTTAATGAAAGGTTTGATCAGTACCGACAAATACATGCGAGCTATTCTAAACAAAGAAGCCGGATTATTACCCCCAAAAGGCGTGCTTTCGCATGTAACCGTTATTGAAAATCCCAATTATCACAAACTTTTGATTGTCGGCGACGTTGCCGTTATCCCGGCTCCGGATATCAACCAAAAAATAGCCATCACCACCTATCTTATCCAAGCGGCAAAAGCTCTTGGCATTGAAAAACCCAAAGTAGCTATTATAGGAGCATCGGAACAAGTATCAGCCTCAATCGAATCTTCTGTACACGCCACCATTTTAAGTAAAATGGGCGATCGTGGACAAATAGCCGGAGCAATAATTGAAGGACCACTAGCACTCGATTTAGCAGTGGACAAAGAATCGGCACAAATCAAAAAAGTGGACTCGGTTGTAGCTGGCGATGCCGATTGTTTGCTCTTCCCGAATATCGAAGCAGGAAACGTCTTTTACAAAACCAACACAAAACTTTGTGGCGCAGAACTCGGAGCAGTAGTAGCCGGTGCAAAAGTGCCTTGTGTTTTATCGTCGCGTGGCGATTCAACACTTACGAAACTCTATTCAATTGCTCTCGCTGCATTAATGGCAAAATAAAAGCAAAGCCGTACCTTAGAGGTACGGCTTTTTTTATTTAAGTTCATACAAAATGAAATAATCCTCCCCAAAAAGGGAACAATAATAACCAACAGAGTTGGTCGTTTCAAAAATGTTAAACGAAAAACAGTGACCCAATGAAACCAATAACCAAACTTCAGGAAATTGTTGACCACCTACGAGAAAAAAAAATCAAAAAACGTGTAGCGGTAGCATGGGCACAAGACCAAAACACCATAGGAGCCTTAGCACAAGCCGTGCACGAAGGTTTTGTGGAAGCCATTATGATCGGCGATCAATCGCAAATTGAACAAACTTCCAGCCAAGAACAAATTGATCCCACAATCTTCACCATAATTCACTGCCCTACCGATGTAGAAGCAACCAAAAAAGCAGTTGAAATGGTGCGTAACGACCAAGCCGACATTCTGATGAAAGGTTTGGTCGGAACCGATAAATTTCTCAAAGCGGTTCTGGATAAAGAAAAAGGACTTCTTCCCGAAAAAGCCGTAATGAGCTACGTTGCTGCCATTGAATTGCCAAAATATCCGAAGCTATTATTCGTTACCGACACTGCAGTAATCCCATATCCCGATTTAAACCAAAAAATCGCTATGCTAAAATATGCAGTGGAAATGGCAAAAAAATTCGGCATTGAAATCCCTAAAGTTGCCCTCATTGGTTCATCGGAAAAAGTTGCTCCCAATCAACAATACACTGTTGATTATGCCATGATGTGTAAAATGGTTGATCGTGGTCAGCTTCCCAAATGCATCATTGACGGGCCTCTGGATGTATTTCTTGCCTGCGATCCTGAAAGCGTTACCATCAAAGGAGTTCCAACCCCAATCAATGGAGAAGCTGATGTTTTGCTCTTCCCCTCCCTGGAAGCTTGCAACAGTTTCTACAAAGGACTGATGCTATTTGGAGGAGGAGAACTTGCCGGATTGATACAAGGCACCATAAAACCTGTTGTGGTTATGTCGCGAAGCGAGAGTCCTAAATCAAAATTTTATTGTGTATCTTTAGCTTGTTTAATGGCCTGAAAAACTAACAAACCAAATCGTTTATATCATGGAATTTAAAAGAATCTTAGCTATTAATCCCGGATCAACATCAACCAAAATTGCCGTTTTTGAAAACGAAAAAAACATCTTTTTAAAAACATTGCGTCATCCGGCAGAAATCATTGGACAATACCCGAATATTATTGATCAATTTGATTTCCGAAAAAATGTGATCATCGAAGAACTCCAAAATGCAGAAATCGACATCAAATCAATTCAAGCCGTTGTCGGACGCGGAGGACTTTTAGATCCTCTCGAAGGCGGAGTTTATGAAGTGAATCAAAAAATGATGGACGATCTTCGTCAAGCTAAAAATGGAGAACACGCCAGCAATTTAGGAGCACTTATAGCATACAGCATAGCTCAAACCATTCCGGGAAGCCGTGCTTTCATTGCCGACCCTGTGGTAGTTGACGAGATGGAAGATGTGGCACGTTTTACAGGACATCCATTGTTCAGTCGTCGCTCAATCTTTCATGCCCTGAATCAAAAAGCTATTGCCAGAGCTCATGCCAAAAGCCTCAACAAGAAATATGAAGAGCTAAATTTAATAATTGCCCATTTGGGAGGCGGAATTTCGGTAGGAGCGCATAGTAAAGGTCGTGTCATTGATGTTAATAATGCTCTCGATGGAGAAGGTCCATTCTCTCCCGAACGTACCGGAACATTACCGGCCGGTGATTTGGCAAAATTATGTTTCAGTGGAAAATACACATTAGATCAGGTAAAAAAAATGATAACCGGTCAAGGTGGTCTTGTTGCTTATTTAGGAACTAATGATGCCTATGAAGTAGAGAAAAGAGCAGAAGCCGGCGATGAAAAAGCCAAACAAATCCAAGACGCAATGTCGTACCAAATTGGTAAAGCTATTGGTGAAATGGCAGCTGTTTTAAAAGGCGATGTTGATAATATCATCCTAACTGGAGGAATTGCCCATAATCCATATCTTGTTGATTACGTACGCAGTATGGTCGAATTTATCGCGCCCGTGGTTGTTTATCCCGGTGAAGATGAAATGAAAGCATTAGCCATAAATGGTTTAATGGCATTAAACAAGGAGGTTGAAATCAAAGTTTACTAATAAACTTCCGATTGAAGTTATGCTAGCCGATGGTTTCCATCGGCTTTTTTTTAGATACATCTCATAATGAGCCTATTAATCTGGCATTTTTTTGAAACGAAACTGAAAAAAATCAAGTAAAAATACGCTTCCCCTTCGCATCTTTTGAATATATTTTAGTAGTGTTAAACGGTAGTATCCCTAAAAGTGTGTAATGTAAGTTAAATTTGGTTTCAAATATAATCA
>DAOTAV010000123.1:0-7660 GCA_035382785.1 Salinivirgaceae bacterium
CCCCGATGAAGAAACACGACGCGAATACACGCGAATAATCACATCCAATGCTTACCATTTGCTTGATTTGATTAACGACATCATTGAACTTTCCAAAATTGAATCAGGAGAAATTACCCCAAACCTTTCGGCGGTAAACATCAATGAGTTGATTTTGAATGTATATAATCTGCTCGAACCTATTGCTCGGAAATCAAATCTTAAACTTGCTTTTATAGCCGACTTTCCCACCGAGACATCCACGATAATTACCGACTCCGTTAAAGTTCGACAAGTGTTAATCAATCTTATAAACAATGCTATTAAATTCACCGATAAGGGTTCTATAACTTTTGGATATAAACGCAAAGGACAAGAAATAGAATTCTTCGTTAGCGATACCGGAAAAGGAATTCCTCCCGATCAGAAAGAGAATATATTTCAACGATTTGTACAACTCGACAATCAACCCAAGGTAAGCAGAACCGGTGCAGGATTGGGTTTATCCATAAGCAAGGCAATCGTAGAGTCCCTAGGTGGAAAGATCTATGTTGAGTCAACCCAAGGTATTGGTTCAACATTTTACTTTACCATTCCCTTTCAATTTATCACTGCTCAAAACGAATTTGTTTTGAAAAAAAGTAGCCCCCTTCAGGATAAAAAATTTCAGAATCGAAACATACTGTTAGTTGAAGACGATCCAATAAATCAATCGCTAATTTCAAAAATTCTCGAAGATTGTGGAGCAAAGATCTATTGCATGAATACCGCCGAGGATGCCATTGAGTTTGTCAGAAAAGAATCGAGTATCGATCTTATATTAATGGATATCAAGTTGCCCAAGATGGATGGATTGCAGGCAACGCGCGAGATACGAAAATTCAATGCAACCATTCCAATCATAGCACAAACAGCTTTTGCCTTTTCTGAAGAATTAAATAAAACCATTGCTGCCGGTTGTAATGATTTTATTACAAAGCCTGCTAAAAAGCAAATATTGATAGAGATATTGTCGAAATATCTTTATTAAATGGATCCCCAACGGAAAGTATTGATAGGGATTTCTAAAAGATCGAAGATGCGGTCAACTACCGTATCAGCTAATTCGTAAAAATCAGAAGGTTTGGAATAAAATGAAGGAGAGGCCGGACAAACAATACCTCCGCTTAAGGTAATTTGTTCCATATTTCGGAGATGAATGAGATTATAGGGAGTTTCACGAGGTACCACAATAAGTTTTCGGCGCTCTTTAAGCGAAACATCAGCGGCGCGGGTAATTAAACAATCAGAGGCTCCTGACGCAATCCTTCCTATAATGCCCATGGATGCGGGACAAATAACCATACCATGAAATAGTGAACTTCCCGAAGCAATGGGAGTAAAAAAATCGTGAATATCAAAAAGGACGATTTTTTCATGATTAAAAATTTCAACAGAGCCAATTTCATCGTTCCAAATCGATAATGCATTTTTAGAAAAAACCACCATAACCGAAGCTACATTGGCCGATGCAACCAGCTTTTGAAGTAACCTGGATGAATAAATCATGCCGCTAGCTCCGGAAATTCCGACCACTATTTTAACAGAATTTTGAATCATCTTAGCCTCATAAACACTCAAGTTTAACAAAATTAGTTAAAAAAGGTTTAATTATCAAAACCCGAAATCTTATTAGATTGATCTAGTTTATGCATCCTGTGTTATTAGATATTGGTCAACTAAAACACACCTTTAACCAAAAGCTACTGCAAGTATTCAAACAAAAGGAGGTTTTTTGGCGTATCTTTGTTGTACAAAATCCGATAAAATTCTTTCATATGAAACTCGTTTTTTCCGCCATTTCGTTAATGTGGATGTTCATTGTTACGCTTCTATCGTTAGCCGATTTTTCATCAACCCAGGTATCGTTATTTCCCAATACCGATAAAGTTATACATTTCTTGATGTATGCCATGATGACCATCTTTTTCCTTTCAAGGCTTCAGCTTGAAAATGGACTTACCGAAGGATTGGTTTTAACGATAGCAATTTCGTCAGCCATTATTTTTGGTGGTACCATAGAACTTCTCCAGGAATTCTACTCATTAACCAGAACTGCCAGTATCGGTGACTTCTTTGCTAACGCTCTGGGTTCTGTTGTGGCGGCTTTTGCTTATCATCGATGGTTGTGGGGGCCTATCCAGAAAAATTATGTTTTATCGGTTCAACAATCAAGTACCCAAAAATAACTATCGTTAAAAATTATAAATGAGGGGCAAACATAGCCCCTTTCTTTTTTGTTTAAAATTCACGATTTTGCTTTAAAAATATGAACCAGTGGATACTTAAACTCTGGAGAAACCTTATCTTTCGTTATTTCTTCGGCTTGGGATTTGGTGTGATGCTGTCGGTTGTATTAAACGATCTACCTATTTTTAATCAGCAGTTAGAAAAATTCGTATCATTCACTAACTACAATCAATGGTTAACAAACCTGACATATTGGCAGTTGAGCTTTTTAGGTGCACCGGTACATATGGACAACATGACAATAACGATTAATGAACATTCTTTCTATTTTGCTCATGGATGCTTGGGATTGCGACATCTGACAATCTTTGCCGGATTCATGATGGTTTATTTTGGGAAGTGGCATCATAAGTTAATCTATTGTTTGGTGGGATTTTTGGTTTTAACCTTTGCAAATATGATGCGAGCAAGTCTGATTGGTGTTGCTTTATGGATAAATCCGGGTTTGTTTGAACCGGTTCATCAATACGGAAGCGCTGTCGTGCTCTACGGAACCATATTTTTGTTATGGATAATTTGGGTCAAGAGGGAACACAAAAACAAATTAGCCACAGAAAGCAAATAATTCATCGATTCGAATAACTCGTTTATAAATAAAATTAAAACCTAAGTCAACCCAAGGTTAGAGAAGTGGAACAAAATGTGTATATTGACGTTTAAACAAATAACCAACAAGGCATGAAAACCTTCGACAACATATTTGCAATCAAAGATGACCCGTCGAAAGTAAGAGAAGGTGTTGTTTTAATATCAGAGCCATTTGGTGATGATATGTATTTTGGTCGTTCGGTTGTTTTGATTGTTGAGCATAGCAAAGATGGTACGGTTGGCTTTGTGTTGAACCGGACAATCTCAATTCAATTGAAGAATCTTTTTGGAGAACACAATAAACTTCCTGATATTCCCGACAACTTATCGTTAGGAGGACCGGTAGAACCCAACACGCTTCATTTTATTCACACTCTTGGTCCCCAATTGGGAAATTGTAAGCAAATTTTACCGGATATTTATTGGGGTGGCGATATTGAGAAAGTTTTATATTTAAAGAAAACAGGGTTGATTGACTCACGACAAATAAAGTTCTTTATTGGTTATAGCGGTTGGGCTCCAGGCCAACTTGCCGAAGAGATTAATCGCTCTCAATGGCTTATTTCGTCAATATCGCCCGGAAAAATCATCTCTTCTCCGTCTAACCTATGGGAGGAAACTATAAGAGAAATGGGAGAGCAATACAGAGTTTGGCTCAATGTTCCTGTTGATGCTCGTTTAAATTGATTCCGGAATATTAAAATGGCTAAAAATTAATGTTTTGGAATATTCGTTTTGAGGACGAGAGAAAATTGTTTCGCTATCGCCTTCTTCAATCAAACAACCGTTTTTCATGATAATAATCCGGTCTGACATGTATTTTACGACCGATAGATCGTGAGAAATAAAAAGGTAAGTCAGCGAGAATTCCTGTTTCAGATCGTTCAAAAGATTAAGAATTTTGGCTTGAACACTTACATCGAGTGCCGAAACAGCTTCATCGCAAATCAGTATTTTGGGTTTAGGAATTAAAGCTCGGGCAATGACTATTCTTTGGCATTGGCCTCCGCTCAGCTCCAAAGGTTTTCGCTTGCGATACGTTTCATCGAGTCCAACCTTTAAAAGCCATTTTGTCACCCATTTATCTACTTCGGTTTTTGTTAGTTTCGGGTAGTGTTCCGCAATAGTTTCTTTAAGTGTAAATCCTATGGTATTAGCCGGATTGAGGGAAGAAAACGGGTCTTGAAAAACAATTTGAATAAGCTTGCTTAATTGCTTTCGATTTTTGCCGATTTCTGACAAAGGGAAATGATTCAGGAGTAACGTACCTTCCACCGGGTTGATCAGGTTTAGAAGGGTGCGACTTAATGTAGTTTTCCCACAACCGCTTTCACCAATAAGTCCAAGAGTTTCTCCTTCATTTAGCGTAAGGTTGATATTGTTCAGTGCCCGGAATGTTGGTGAATTATGTTTAGACCGATATTCAACAGACAGATTTTTAACAGTTAAAATCGGATTTTGCGTGGAAATGATTTTTTGGGGGAAAATGGTTTTATTCGAGGCTATGTTTTTTTGTTGTATAATATCGTCAACTTCAGGTAAACGTACTTTTGCTTGGTTTAATGTTGGTTTACATTTCAATAGAGCACGGGTGTATTCTGAGACCGGATTTTTGAGAACCTGATTCGTAGTGCCATAATCCATAATATTCCCGTTTTTCATTACCAACAAGTCATCGGCGAGATATGAAACCAATCCCAGATCGTGAGAGATGAACAGGAGCGATAAGTTTTCGTTTTTTACCAACATTTTCAGTAGTTCAACAATTTCTTTTTGAACCGTAACGTCCAGAGCAGTGGTAGGCTCATCGGCGATCAGAACCTTGGGTGAGTTGAGGAGAGCCATAGCAATAAGGGCACGCTGACGCTGTCCTCCCGAAAGTTGAAATGGGTAGGAATTTAGGATTCGTTGCGTTGAATCCAACTGAACCTTGCGCAAGGTTTCAATGATCCGATGTTCGCGTTCCCGACCAGACATTGTTGGTTGATGAATGGCGAGAGCCTCCAGCAATTGTGTTCCGATTTTTCGGGTTGAATTGAAAGCACTAAGAGGATCCTGAAAAATCATTGACAGTGTGTTGCCTCGAAGCCGCTGATATTGCTGTTCACTCCATGTAGTAAGTTCAATTTTTTTCTCCTCTTCAAAGAATGTTATTGAACCGGATTGTTTGGCATTTGCCGGAAGAAGTCTCATAATACTCAACGCGGTCATTGATTTACCCGACCCGGATTCGCCGACAATTCCCAGCACTTTCCCGCGATCGGTCGAAAACGATATGTTGTTGACCACCGTTGTGTGGTTAAATTTTATTGTGAGGTTTTCTATGCACAATATCATTTTTTTTAAAAACTATAAAAGCCTAAAAGCAGGGAATATTGACCCAACCACTTGGTTATGTTTGTTTTTGTTTTCCATTACCGACCAGTGTTTCAATTGTGATAGCTGACGTTGGTCTAAAAGTTGAAGTTCTTTAATGGTTTGCATCACTGCTGGTGCAATTCTCCAGAGGTTTCCGTCGGTAAGCTTCAGGGCAATTCCCAAACGATTCACTTTCGAGGCAACGAGGTAAATGGCTTCTGCCCCAATTTTACCAATAAGTTTTCCTTGGGCTGTATGTATAAGTTCGGTACAAAATCCACCGGTTCCGGCTATCATAAAAGGATTGTCGGACATTGCATTATAAACCCGAAGGCATGCCTCGGCTATTTCTTTGGGCAAATAGGTTGGTGTCGCCAAATTAGCAAAAGCAGTGGCCATATTCACCATCGGAAGTCCATGAACAGGAGCTCCGCAACCATCGATGGCTATCACAATATCTTCCGGTTTTGTATGGGTCATTTGAGCAATGATATCTGTAATTAACCTTTGTAACGGATGTTGAGGATCAGTGTAATTTTCAACAGACCAGCCTTTGTATTTGCAAATGGCAAGCATTCCGGAGTGTTTTCCGCTGCAATCGCTGAAAAGGGGGCTTGATGCGTACCCATTTCGGGCCATTTCCAAGGCATAATCAACCTTGAGCGATGTTGTTGATCCGCACAAAAGATGCGTTTCATCGCAGCCGATTTTTGCCAGTATTTTTTTCACGGTCTCCCTATGTTGTTCTTCCCCAAAATGTGATGCCGACATGACGGCGAGTTCCTCGGGGGTAATCCCGAAATGATCGGCTGCACCACTAAGTATTACAGCAAGTGTTTGAAGGGGTTTTGCTGCCGATCTCATGTAGGTTTTGTGAAAAGGATCGCCAACCGATACAATTATCAATCCTTGGTTGTCGGCAACGGCAATATGACCATGATGGGTCGATTCAATTAAGTTGCCCCGAGTGACATTTACCAAAACTTCCGGACGGGTTGACATATCGCTATTGATAACCATAATATATTGTATTTTATCGATTTTGTAAGTTTTTCAGAACGTAAATGGTGCGATTATCTTTCGAAGCATATTCGATGATATCTAATACCATCAGATCAATTAATATTTTTTTGGCCTCATCCGACGATATCTTAGCTATCCGCGAATAACGCATCAGTGTTATCTCTCCGTGTTCCTTGAGGAAGTTTATCAAATCCTGATGTTCTTTGTTTAATTTCATGAGGATTCCTTTTTGAGAGCGCTTTCGTTTCCACGATTCAACCACTAATTCATTGGCAATAATATTGGTATCGCCTTTTCGCAGATAGGCTTTCCAACAGTTATGTTCATCGGGAGCATAATAAGGCTTCGATTTTCCGGGAAGAATTGTAACCTCAATTACGCTTTTGCCGTGAACATTCCAAGGTTTTACCACAGCTTTTATTTTGGGTCGTGTGTACAGTTCTATTGCCGCTTCAAGCATGTGAATTTCTTCTTCACTGCGAACGCCAGCTATTTTTCCATTATCCTTCACTCCGATTAAGAGCCGACCTCCTTCTGTGTTTGCAAAAGCAACCAGCGATCGGGCAATTTTTTTTGCATCGTTTATGGCAAATTTGAAATCTTGTTGCTGATGTTCGCCCTCTTCAATCAACTGCTCGATGTAATGTTTTTTCATGAATCAAAGGTACTGAAAATTCATTAACCTTTTATAGTTCTATGGATCGGATTAGCATTTGACAATTTTTGCAATCAAATTCTAATCGGTAACGTTTAAATTTATTAGCAATTGTAATGGGTTCCGGAAGTTGTAGTGCTTTCGCTGTCTCTTTTTTACATTTTCCCAGCTCATACAGCAAGCAATATTTTGTAGTCATGACAACGTATGATTTCTTTGAAGGTTTCGATACTTCAAAAGCGTCTTCAATGGATGTAACTCCCCGTTTTTCAAAAAATTGTTTCGCCAATGGATTAGCAATATTCCATTGATAATCAATACTCTTATAAGGATATTCTACCACTTTGATCATCGATACCGGGCGCGAATCTTTGTGCTGAGTTAGAATTTTTTGAGTTAATTGATCGAGTACCTCACGGCGAATTTCGTTGATTTCGGCAATGCTCAAATGAGGAACGGGCTCACCTTCTATGTTGATTTGGCTGGTAGAATAATGAGTTTCACCCAGTTTTGAAAACTGAATCATCCATGTTGCTTTGGCTTTAGATTGATTATTAGCCGGTGGAGCATCGATTTTAATCGTGTGATCAATTTTGGTTAGTTCATTTTTTGCCCTAATTGACAGAGCATTGCCATCAAAATGTAGCCAAAACGCAACATCCATTTTTCGCTTACGAGCGCTTCGTTCGACTTGTCTCAGAAACATTTTATCGTAGTTGCGATAAACTTCGGTTCCGATTTTTAATCCATCAGTTTCAGAGAACGTAT
>DAOTAV010000124.1:0-7454 GCA_035382785.1 Salinivirgaceae bacterium
CCTTAATTCCTCCCACCGGCAGCACTTTTCCCCTGAGAGTAATTTCTCCGGTCATAGCAATATCGGCTTTTACCTTTTTACGTGTTAAGGCCGAGGCTACCGCCGTTACCATGGTTATTCCCGCGGAAGGGCCATCTTTGGGAATTGCACCTTCGGGAACATGAATATGAACGTTGAGTTTTTCGAAATGCTCCGGATCGATACCGATAATTTCCGGATTAGCCTTCAGATATTCGAGAGCAAGAGTTGCGCTTTCCTTCATGACATCACCCAAGTTTCCGGTCATGGAAAGTTTTCCGTTTCCTTTGCTTACAGCCGATTCAATATAAAGGATTTCACCGCCGGTGGCTGTCCAAGCCAAACCGGTGGCTATTCCCGGCATGGAATGATAGGTATATTTCTCTGATGAAAATCGTGGCTGACCTAAAAATCGGTGAAGGGTTTCAACATCCACATCTCTATTGGCTTTCTGATTCTGAGCGATAGAGAGGGCATATTTCCTGATGATTTGTGCCAACACCTTATCGAGGTTCCGAACCCCCGATTCGCGTGTATAATGCTCAATGATATAGCGTAGGATTTCCGGAGAAAAATGAATTTGGTTCTTTTTCAACCCATGATTGTTCATCTGTTTGGGGATAAGATGCCGCGTTGCAATCTCAATTTTTTCCTCCAGCAAATATCCGCTCACTTCAATAAGTTCCATACGATCGATCAAAGCGGGATGGATTGTTGAGAGGGTGTTTGCCGTGGCGATGAACATAACGTTCGAGAGGTCGTAGTCGATATCCAGGAAATTATCGTGAAAGCTATTGTTTTGCTCAGGATCGAGCACTTCGAGCATAGCCGATTCGGGGTCGCCGTGGATATTTTTGGTAAGCTTATCGATTTCGTCGAGAATGAAAACCGGATTTGACGAAGCCGCTTTTTTGATGTTTTGGATAATCCGTCCGGGCATTGCACCAATGTAGGTTCGGCGATGCCCGCGTATTTCAGCTTCGTCGTGTAAACCGCCCAACGACATCCGCACATATTTTCTGCCTAAGGCTCGGGCTATCGATTTCCCTAACGATGTTTTTCCCACTCCGGGAGGACCGTAAAGACAGATAATGGGCGATTTCATATTTTTCTTAAGTTTCAGCACCGCCAGATGCTCCAGGATTCGTTCTTTCACCTTATCCAGTCCGTAATGATCTTCATCGAGAATGCGACTTGCTCGCTTCAGATCAAAATTATCTTTGGTAAATTCGTTCCAGGGCAAATCTAAAACTATAGAGAGATAGTTCATTTGAACCGAAAAATCGGGGGCCATGGGATTCATTCGCTGCAGTTTCTCCAACTCTTTATTAAAGATTTCCGCAACCTCTTTCGACCACTTCTTTTTGGCTGCCCGTTCTTTCATGGAATCTACCTCTTTTTGAATGGGATCGCCACCCAATTCACTTTGCAGCGTCTTGATCTGTTGGTTCAGGATAAACTCTTTCTGCTGTTGTTCCAGACTCTTTTTTACTTTGGACTCAATATCGTTTTTCAACTGAGCCAACTGGATCTCACGATAAAGAAACTCGAGCAATAACAAGGCTCGCTCGCGATAGCTGTTGCTATTAAGCAGATTTTGCCTTTCGGCAGGACTCATGTTGACTACCGAAGCCACAAAATTGATCAGGTAGTTTTTGCTCTCAATGTTTCGTATGGCAAAGGATAATTCGCGTTTAAACTGATTGGAAAAGGAGATCAACTCCAAAGCGCTTTCTTTCACGGTGCTCACCAGTGCTGCCATTTCCCGTTCATCAGTAGGCTGTTCATCGGCCACTTCAATCTCTCCTATATAATAGGGTTCGGTTTCAACAATATTTTTAAGCACCATCCGACGCTTTCCCTGAACAATTGCCGTTATTGTGCCGTCGGGCATTTCCAGAATTTTCAGCAACTCACCTATAGTCCCAACCGTGTGAAAATCGCTGAACGACGGATTGTCGATATCAACCTGAACTTGCATTACTGCTCCGAAGATGCGGTTAGATTTCCAGACCTCCTCGATCAAACGACGGCTTTTGGGGCGTCCTACCGAAACGGGAATGATTACTCCGGGAAATAACACTGTATTACGCAACGGTAGTATGGGTAGGTGGGTATTATATTCCTTAGTGGAAAATTCCTCCTCATCGTTGATAACGGGAAATGCTCCGGGCGAGTCTTCGGGATATTGATCCTGCTCGAAATCGAATACATTATCGATGCTCATAATATTCTTTTTAGTGCTGTTAACAATAACAAAAAACGGGCAATTATCATCGATTCTGAAAAATTGTCAGACACATACCAACGTTTTGGCCAATAATTGTCTATTGGTTACAATGGATGTGACATTGGCACACGGGAAAATCCTTTATGCGTCTATTTACTAAAAAATGAGAACCGATCTTTTAAACGCAGGAACGGCGATTCATAGTATTTATAACTCAAATGACTAATGAGAATGCTCAATAAGAGCGACAACGATGTCTCTAAAATTATAACCTGCCATAGATGTTGATTCCAGCCTAACAGATTGGTAATAGTTAAAACTGTGAGAATGCCCAAGAAATGCAAACAATACAATCCGTAAGTAATTTTCCCAAGATTGGATAAAAAGGGAAAGCGGGAAAGTTTAAAAAAAGATTTATGTGAATAGTTCTGCTCAAGTATTATGAACAAGATAATGATTGCTATAAAACTCCGTTCCAAAACTCGAATAAACTCATTTGACAAAAGAAGATCTGCTCGAAAGAGATACACAATCAAGAAAGAAATGTAGATTAGTAATATTTTAAATCGTGAAAGATTCTCTATTTTAGATAGAAAGCTATCGGAAGTTGATACCGCCCAGGCGCCAAAAGCACCTATAGTCATATCTCCGATGCATGATAGGGTATGCAATTCGTGAACAAGCAAATCATTATTAAAAAAACGAAAAATAAGACTTGTTGTGATGATGATCGTAAATGGCACCCAATATCTTTTTATCGGGAAAAAATAAAGAACTACCGGCCATAGAAGGTAAAACTGCTCTTCAATAGCAACGCTCCATAGAACCCCAAGAATTGATGCATCAGGAAGCCCCTTCTTTAGCATGTCAAAGTTATTGATAAACGTAACATAGTAAATAGGATCAGCACTCTCCGATGGGGTTTCCCCAAACAATGTTTTAGCTATTGGGAAAATTACAAAGCCAAAAAAGACACAAAAATAGAAGAGCGGCCATATCCGTAGAATTCTTCGGATCCAGAAATTTTTCAAAGATATATTCCCATTCAATTTCTTTTCTTCAATCAAAAGATAGGTAATTAAAAACCCACTTAAGACAAAGAAAAAATTCACTCCTAAATTACCATTAACAAAAAGCGTTCGGGTAAGAAACTGATAAGTCCAGGTGTCTTTAATTGAATCAATCTTTGTGTAAAAGCTGTGGAAAAAAAATACAGAAAGAAAACATAAGGCCCGCAGAGCATCTAAATTCTCGAAGTAGATTTTTTTCTTCATGGAAGGTTTTACTGCAAAACTATAATTCAATAAACCATATTGGCAAACAAAGTAACTATTTTAGAATTAATCATCCAAGGGATATGGCATCCTTCGAATAAATCTTTTACCAAAATAGGGAGAAAACCATTTTTAATATGGGTTGACATTCCGCATCGAAATAGGAAATCGACTATTCATAAGACAATAAAAAATGTTTTTGCCCCGGAAGATATGAACCATCAAAACAACCCACTTAAAAACAGGAAAAGAATCAATAAGCTTTATCAAATCAGAATGTATGGATTGAATCAGGAGATGATTGCTTAACAAATATTCCTTTTATGGTTAAACCGGTTCCCGTGATGGACAAAATACCATTTACAATTTTTTTTAACCCATCCATAAACCATTTTGTTTCTGACAGTTCACGTAACGATTCGTCGGAACTTGTTGCTGTGTAAGGGTTTTCATGTTTAACGCCAACCTTGTTTAACGCATTTTTTAAGCGACTTACACTAATTCCTGTTGTTTTCACCCAAAGAGGGCGAAAATGGTGATTCCGGAAAGCTTTCCTCAAGGTTTTAGGCGTGTAGTAGGTCAGATGTTCCGGATAGGCTATAATATCGTACTTCTCTTTCAGGATAGGACGCAAAAGTCCATTAAAATTAGGAGTAGTAATATAAACCACTCCGCCGGTTCGTAACAAAGCAAAGAAAAGCGACAATTCCTCGTTAGGGGTGTTAATATGTTCAAGCACCTCTATCGAAATAATTACATCAACCTCCGGGAGTTGGCGATATACATCCGAAAGCGATCCGTGTAAAACCGATAAACCTTGCTTACGACAAAGCTCCACGGCCTTTTCCGAATACTCGGTTCCATAACATTCCCAGCCCATTTCTTTAGCTACCGACAAAAATATTCCGTTACCGCAACCCACATCCAAAATACGGTTTAATTTACGGTATTTTTCCAATGAACTCAATATTTCGCGATAGCGTTTCAGAGTGATAGGCGAAATGTAATAATACTCGTCGTAGGAGTATTGCTTGTAAAACTCTTTAAGTTGGTGAGAATCGGGATTATGTTGTGAAAAAATTAACCCACAAGACGAACATCGGCAAAGATGATGATTCCGGTAGGCAGATAGAGGCTTAAGAGAAGTCGAATTGCATAAAATACAATGGGTTATGACCGATTCCATAGCTATAGTTCATTTTGTGATTCAAACAGGGAGAGTAAAACTTTTTCCTGATTCTCCCAATTATACTCAAGAGCCGCCTTTTTGCAATTTTCGACAAATTCCGTCCGATTGATGCTTGCCATTGTATTAATTGCGTCGGCTATTTCTTCCGGTGTGTTTTCAACCAAAAAACCCAACTTGTATTTTTCAAAAACTTTGACATTTTCATACGAATTACTTGCTATAACAGGAATCGATGCATGAATATATTGAAACAATTTATTAGGAGCAGCCAACGCTTTACTCTTATTGATTGGTTCAAGGAGATTTATACCACAATGGGCGCCTGAAGTATAAACAGGTAGTTGATATGAGGGGATTTTTCCTAAGAAAAACACTTTTTCTCCAAGATTTTTGAATTGCACATCTCTTTTCAATGTCTCCTCCAAAGGACCATATCCAATTATTGCCAATACAACTCGTTTATCTGTAAGCTTCATGGCTTCAATAAGCACTGGCAGACCGCGCCCTGCATTTAAAACCCCTTGATACAACACTATGAAAGATTCCTTTGGAATATTCAGGATTGCATAATAATCAACCTTATCATTTATTTCCTGTCTCACAGGACAATTCATTACAACCCTAATATCTTTAAACCCGTAGGTTTCCTCAAAATGCTTTTTTAAACCTTCTCCCACCGTAATAAAGTAATCAACATGTTTCAACATTTTTTGCTCAGCCCGTTTACCAATGGCCTGCATAAAAGATATTAAAGCATTAAAAATTATTTTTTTAAAAAACGGAGCTTGTGATGGGAAAAATTGATTAATGGTTTCAACGTATATCTCATGGGCATCATATACCACACCCGCATTTAACTTTCTTGCAAGAATCGAAGCCGGTTTCAAACATGGCAAATCGTTAGCATAGATAAAATCATATTTGATATTCCGAGATAATACATGTTTCACAAAGAATAAAAACTCATTATAAAAAAAACTGTGACGTATTAACCATTTTCCAAGGCCATTTCTTTGGGGAATCGGGTATAATTCGACATTTTCGGAAAAATTCAAACGAGAACTTTCAGCCTTCGATGGAACATAGTATAAATCTACTTTATGCCTTTTGCTTAATGAAGATATTGTTTTAATCACTCGGTCATCGTTCCGGATTTCTCCATTGAGCAACATACAAATGTTAGCCATTTTTTACCCTATTTTTGAGTTCATTTGAATAAAGCCTCCAAGAACTGCTCCTTTCCACGATACCATGCCGTTATCGCAGATGTATCGGTTTTGAATGGCTACTTGCTGCAACTCTTGAGCATAGGCTATGAAATTATTATTTTTCTCCCATTGTTGTTGGGGTGGCTGAAATCCAAGTTTATTTTTCCTGAATACAATCTCAGGTGGCAAGATATCCTGCATACTAAAGCGTAATAAAGCTTTTGTCCAACCTTCTCGTATTTTGTACTCGGAAGGAAGCGAAAAAACAAACTCGACAAGTTCATGCGATAAAAAAGGTAATCTTATTTCGCAAGAATGAGCCATTGAGTTTCGATCGGCAAAACGAAGCAATTTATCAAGCCCCGAAACGGTGGTAAAATATCTCAAAGCTTCATTTAAGTCCCGATGCTCCTCAAACGGCGACGGAAATTTCCTAAATGCGTCATGCAATTCAGGATGAATTTCAGCTGTTGTTCCCATCCCGAATAATCCCCTTTTGGTAAACCGAAGAAATCTCGGCAAGCATGGAAATTGCGTTTCTATTTTAAAAAGCAAATTAATATTGATCTCCTCTTCAACAATGTTATTCTGTAAAAAATGGCGGTGTGCCTCCGCTAATGATTTCGATCCGCTTTGTCTATAGACTTCTTTAAAATAGGGAACAAAAAAATGAGTATAGCCGGCCAACACCTCATCTGCCCCTTGACCATCTAAAAGTACGGTGACATTATTTTCTCTTGCCAATTTAAAAACTTCCCACTGTGCATATATACTAGCGGTAGCGAAAGGCTCTTCCTGATGGTAAACAATTTTTTCAAAATTAGAAATGAGATTGTCAACCGTAGGCCAAACCTCAAAATGTTCTATCGTGGTACCTTCTATTACCTTTCTCATAAAATAACCCTAATCCACTTGCGGATCTTGAAAACGAGCAGAAAAGCATTTTTGTTGACCTTGAGGATCCTTTAATTTGTGCATCACCAAAGATACAGCCGACGAATCGATACCGCCACTTAAGCTTGTACCTAGAGGAACGTCTGTGCGCAAACGTAATGTAACCGAAGTTTCAAACATTTGCCGGAATTGATTACACGCCTCTTCAAACGACAGATCATTGCTTTTAAGGGTTAATGGCAATTTCCAATAACATATTTGCTGAATGGGATCACCTCTTTTTATTTTTATATAATGAGCAGGTTTTAATCGTTTGATATTCCTATAAAAAGTCCGGGTTTTATCCATCGGGTCTTCATGCAAATTCATGTTTAGAAACAAATAGATGCTATAATCATCGATGGAGGTGTCAATCCCCGCTGCCCAGAGTGATTTCATCTCCGAACCGAAGGCAAAAAAAAGTTCGGTAAAACTATAGTGAAATGGCTTTTCGCCAAAACGATCCCGCGCACAAAAAAGTTCTTTGGTTTCATTATCATAAAGGGCAAAGGCAAACATACCATCAAATTGGTGTAAGCAATCAACGCCCCAATGATCGTATGCTGCCATTATAACTTCGGTGTCAGTGGATGTCTTAAAAC
>DAOTAV010000125.1:0-7453 GCA_035382785.1 Salinivirgaceae bacterium
ACCCTCATATAAAAGGCGAAGTTTCGGTTTAAACGGTTGATGATGAATACAATAGCTATAATAGTGGCTGCCGACGAAAACAACGGTATTGGTTTAAATAACCAACTGCCATGGAAACTCAGCAACGATCTTCGAAAATTTAAACAACTGACAACCGGCCATGTGGTTGTCATGGGACGCAAAACATGGGAATCGTTACCGAAGAAACCGCTTCCCGAACGCGACAATATAGTGTTAACCTCCGATAAAGCCTTTTCGGCTAAAGGCGCTACTGTAGTTCACTCCATGAATGAAATTTTGGCGCATGATTTTTCGCCAAAAACCGTTTTTATTATCGGCGGTGCTCAGGTTTACCGACAGTTTTTTCCTTATGCTCAACATCTCTATTTGACGCGTGTTCACAAGGTTTTTGAAGTTGACACTAAGCTGGGAGGATTGAATCTCGACGAATGGGAATTAATATCGTCTGAAACGCCTTCAAAAACCGACAACGATTGTTGTGAGTATTCGTTTATGCACTATCAACGGAAATAGATGGTATGCTTCCCTGGTTTGATCATAAAAAACCGATAATCATCGCCGGCCCATGCAGCGCCGAGAGTTACGAGCAATTGAACGAATGTGCCCGTGAACTTTCGAGTCAAGGCAAAACCGATGTTTTTCGTGCCGGAGTGTGGAAACCCCGAACACGTCCCGGTCATTTTGAAGGTGTAGGAGAAACTGCACTGCAATGGCTTGCTGAAATTCGTAAAACCTATAACCTTCCGGTGATAACCGAAATTGCTACCCCAAGACATCTTGAAAAAGTCTTAAAGTACGGCATCGATATGGTATGGATCGGTGCCCGAACAACCGGCAATCCATTTTCCATCAATGAGTTGGTTCATGCTTTACGCGGTGTAGATATACCTGTTTTGGTTAAAAATCCGCCTAACCCCGACTTAGATCTTTGGATCGGAGCCATTGAACGCCTGAAAAACGTCGGAATTAATCGCATTGCAGCCATTCATCGTGGGTTTTATCCCTACCGCACTTCTATTTACCGAAATATTCCCCAATGGGAAATCCCGATTGAACTAAAGATACGTCTTCCGGAAATACCGGTCATCTGCGATCCTTCGCATATTGCCGGATCCCAAGATCGGGTTTTTGAGGTGGCACAATATGCCTACAACATCATGCTTGATGGTCTTATGATTGAGGTGCATCCTGTGCCCGAAAAAGCTATAACCGACGCTCTTCAGCAAATCACTCCACAACGGTTTTCAGAAATCATCAACCAGTTGCAAATCAGACAACAAACCGGAGATCAGAAACTGGCCATTCTCGAACAATATCGGATGCAAATTGACTCCATCGATCAACAACTAATTGAGCTTTTGGGAAAACGATTTGAAATTTCGCATAAAATAGCTGAATTCAAAAAACAAAACAATTTGGCACCGTTTCAGATTAATCGCTGGAAACAAATCATTGAAACCCGACAGGAACAAAGCCGAGTAGTGGGTCTAAACCCTGATTTTATTCTACAACTGTTGCAATGTATTCATAAAGAGTCAATTGCTGTTCAAAACCAAATTATGTCAGACCATGACGATAAGAAAACATAATTCCCATCTTTCGTGCCAAGTGATTATAAACAACTTGTAGTTTCTTATTTGGTCGAAATCAATTTTTTATCTACCTTTGCTATAAAATATTCAAAAGCATTCCTTCGATGCTGAAAAAATTACCAAACTTTACTAGTCTCATTATCTTTTTAAGCATTCTTCTTTTTAATGCAATCAATCTGAATGCTCAGTGTGACAACAACCAGCGAAGAGATGCTTACAAACAGTTGGCAGGAGCTACCTATCTTCGAGATTTTAAAATCAGCTTGCCGGAAAAAAGCGGAAGAAAGATTCCCGTGGAAGAGCTTTCGATGATCATGAACAAAGGAAGCCGATACAGGTTTGTTGCCCAAGGAGATCCCACTCGTCCGGGGAATCCGGTGGTAATAATCTACGATAATTTTCAAGAATATGTCAATGCAGAAAATGGCACCCAAACCGTAATTTTTGAATTTGAATGCACTAAAACACAGGTTTATAACATTCAAGTCTCGTTTCAAAACGGCAAAGACGGTTGCTGCATTTTGATGCTTGGATTATCGTCTCCTAAGTAGTGCTCATACAGGAGAAGTTATACTCATCCGTTTTCTGATTTTTCCATCAACTCCAGCCAGCGGATTTCTTTTTCCTCGAGTAATTCTAAAATTTGCTTCATCCGTTCATACGGCGATATTCCCTGATAAGTTTCCATGCTTCCTGAAGCAAACATTGCCTCCAAAGAACGTTTTTCCGTTTCAAGGGCTTCGATTTCTGAGGGCAAGTGCTCCAATTCTTTTTTTTCAGCAAAAGTAAGGCGGTTTTTATATTCCCGTTTTGGACGTTGATTCTCAACATCTTGTTGTTTCAACGGCGTAGGCTGTGTTTCTTTATTTTGCTGCATCTTCCAAGAGTAGTAATCGCTGTAGTTGCCTGCAAACCCTGAGATTTCACCCTGACCTTCGAAAATGAGCAATCCATCGACAACCTTATCTAAGAAGCGTCGATCGTGGGAAACCACCAATACCACTCCCGGAAAACTTTCGAGATATTCTTCCAGAACCTGAAGTGTTTGTATATCTAAATCGTTGGTAGGTTCGTCGAGAATGAGAAAATTGGGGTTTTTCATCAAAACCGTGCAAAGATAAAGCCGACGTTTCTCACCGCCGCTTAAGGTTGAAATATAGTTGTTTTGTACCGAAGGCGGGAACAAAAAATGATTTAAGAACTGCGATACTGAAAGAGTTTGTCCATCGTTAAGTTTTACCACCTCGGCAATTTTCCGAAGAGCATCAATCACCTTTTCTTCCGGATTAAACTCAATGCCTTCCTGTCGATAGTATCCAAATACAATGGTCTCTCCCACCTGAATTTCACCTTTGTCGGGAGAAAGCGCACCCGTCAGCAAATTGAGAAATGTAGATTTCCCTGTCCCGTTTTTACCCACGATTCCAAGGCGTTCAAATCGTTGAAAATTATAGGAGAAGTTGTTTAAGATTACTGTTTCTCCAAATCGTTTGGAAATATTCTTGGCTTCAAGAATTTTTTTTCCCAAACGTTCTGTTTTTACTGAAATCTTGATGTTTTTCTCAATACGATTTGAAATGGTTTGTTGCCGGATTTGTTCGAATGCATCAATGCGGTACTTTGCTTTTCCTGTACGAGCTGAGGGTGTCTGTCGTATCCACTCCAATTCTCTGCGATAGAGATTGTTAGCGCGTTCGAGATTGGCTTGTTCGCCGGCAAGCCTTTCCTGACGTTTCTCCAAAAAATAGCTGTAATTCCCCTTGTAGCTGTAGAGTTGTTTTTGATCGATCTCGAAAATCTCGTTGCAAACTCTGTCGAGAAATTCCCTATCGTGTGTTACCATCAGCATGGTGGCCTGCGACTTGAGTAAGTAATCTTCAAGCCATTCAACCATTTCCAAATCAAGATGGTTGGTCGGCTCATCGAGAATAAAAAAATCGGGATGTTTGACCAAAACAGCGGCTAGAGCAACTCGCTTCTGTTGTCCCCCGGAAAGCCCATCAACAATAAGGTTCGGATCGGGTAGATTGAGTTGTGTAAGAATCTTTCGAGCTTCGATTTCTAAATTCCAAGCGTTATGAGCGTCCATGAGCTCAGTGGCTTTTTGAAGCGCTTCGAGATTGTTATCATGTTGTGCTTTTTCGTAGCGAGTAATTACTTCCGAAACCGGATTCCCGTGCAACACATTTTCAATAATTGATTTGTGGAGATGCAACTCAGGATGTTGCGACAGATAACCCACAACCAAACCATTACGAAAAATTACAGAACCACTGTCGGGAGTTTCTTTCCCGGCAATAATCCGCAACAAAGTGGTTTTACCTGTCCCATTCTGGGCTATTAGACCCACTCTCTGCTTCTCAAAAACCGAAAAACTGATGTTGGAAAACAACTCAACTATTCCATACGATTTGGTAAGATTCTCTACCTGTAGAAAAGGCGACATATTTTGGGGTAACTTTGTGGCAAAGGTAGCAAAAAATGATTTTCGGATGACCTGAATTCTTCATCTTGAGAAAAACTCGGTTACGAAAGACAAAACTCACAATCTCGACCACCAATTAAATATTAATTGCACTGTTTGAAGATTTTCGGCAAAAATCAAAATCTATCGAAAACTTCTATTTTGTAAAGGCTAAAATCATCATCCCGATATTTGCACAGTATTTCACAATATCTTCCCGACTAAAATTGTTTCGTAATCGCAACATCAGAGCATAAAACTAAGGTTGCCGAACGACAACAATACCATTGTCATCTATTCCCTTTAACAAACAATGATATTCAAAATCCCAATGCAAAACATCTGTCAACAGTATCTTTAATTTATGCTTTAAGGAAAAAGGTAAAATTGGGCTTTTTTTGCATAGACTTTTTATCAAGATTGATTTTCTATGACATTTCATCAGGGTACAATAGTTTATTGAACAAAACCATACGTATTCCAAACAACAGTTGAGATAATTACCTGTTGAACCGCTTCCATGAATGATTTGGGGTTATAAACTGCAGAAAAGTGCGCGTGGTTAAGCCACTTATAACAATTGAAGTTGATGCGGCCGCTATTGAACTTACAGTTGATATTGAAGCTTCGGTTAGAGTTTCAGCATCATCATTATTAAATATCGCCAAGTCGGTATAGAAGTTCTTCCTAGTCAACACCATCGCAAGCAATGTTATTACTTGCATCGTAGAGCCTATCATATTTTGTTAGTAATGCTTTCAAACGCTTTCCATCGTGTAGAGTATGTTTACCAATTAAAAGAGAACAGGAATTTTTTCGCGTTAATCTCTTTTACTTCACCCGGTTTTTTGTAACTAGATAAAACAAAAATCGCCGAAAATCTTTTTAAAATGATTTCCGGCGATTCAACAATCCAACATTGAAATTATGGCAATTGTACATAAATTGCATTTGCCTTTTGACTTCCGATGAAATCCATTGCCCGTTTAAATTCCGGGTAATCCGACGGAGCTATATTCGATTGCGTGATCTCTATTTTTCGCAAAAAAATTACCTTTGAACCTTTAGATTTCATGCTCACCTCAACGGTTCCAAAATTGCCGGAATATCGTTGGTTAACTACGTCGGAAAACAATTTTGCTTCTTTGGGAAGCATCAATTCAACCACGGTTTGTTCTTTCACGGGGGCATCGATACAAATTTGGTTGCTAAACGAGTCGGGAAGCGGTGAAAAATGTTTTACATCAAATCCATATTTTACTGTTGGAACAGCAATCGTTACCACATTGTCAACCATATCCACTTTGACCTCTTTCTGTTGAACGGTGTAGCTGAGTTTTCCTTCGGGGGTTGATTCATAAGAAATCACGTCTCCGTTTCGGCCCGTCAATTCGCCTGCAGAAACAGAATTTCCGGTTTTTGATAAAAATATGGGTGCGCCGCTATGAAACAAAACGGTTTCGGTTCCTGAACACTTACCCTTGGAATCAAGAGTAAATTCAACCCTGGAATCAACGCTAAGCGATGCTTTTTCCCAAAGCTTGCGAAGCCCATCGCTTTCAAGATAAACAAAAACAAACCCCGATTGCTTACTTAAACCAATGGTTTGGCGTGTCTCTGTTGATAAAACTACAGGCATATCGCCCCGTTGAATCGCAACATAAACATCCAAAAGCGAAGCAAAATTTGAGATGGATGGATCGATTGTATTATCGGGGAATTTCAACAGCAATTTCGATGAAATGCCGGCTTCTCTCAATTGCTTAGCCAAAAGGACGGCTTTTTCAAGACTTGTTCCACTATTGCGTTTTAATGTTTCAACCGGGTTTTGAATCGGGAAAATATGAAATGTGGGTGGTACTGCTATAGTATTTACCGAAGCTATGTTTGAGCGGATATCCAAGGCTAAATCCCACTGAGCATCGGAAATGGATTGCAATGGACTGTTTTCTTCTCCAAAATCTTTTAAAAGCTGTTCAAGACTTTTTTCTCCAATCTGAAAGATCACGCGGGGTTCGTCGCATTCGGCCGATAAACCAAACGGTTCCTTAGCATTAATACCGGTAATTTGAAAAATATATTTCGTGTTTTCGCCTTCCTCTACACGTTTGGGCTTCATGGGAAGGTTTTCTGCAAAACGAAATGGAAATCCTTCGGGCACAACAATAGTTATAATGAGCGTATCGATGGGAACTTCACGAACCAAAGGTTCCACAAAGTGCCGAAACCCTTGCGGCTCGGGAGACGAGAAAATAGAGTAGTGTAAATGCGCAACCGCACCACATTCCAAACCGGTGTGCGTCACCACCATTTCTTTGAGATGATTGTATGCCCCGGAATGGGCTGCCCACGATGGCAATACTTCATTGAACGCATTTTGGGGTGCCTTAACCAAGGTTCCATCGGCCATGCGGGTTTCCGCTGTCATAATTTCCAACCTCTGAAAACTCGGATTGTAAACAATAAACGTTTCTCCATACAATCGATGAAACGAAAAATAGCTATTATAGAGCAGATAATGCTCATAATCATACACATAACTTCCATCGGGATTGAACCGATAGGTTTTGACCATTTTCAAATAGCGGGCATCGGGCTCAAAATTTTTACCGTAAGTGTCGGTCAAAAACGCATAGCAAAAGAGTCCGAAGACTGCAACGTATAGATTTATTTTTGATAACTTCATTGGTTTATTATTTTGAAAATAAAGATTTTATGAAACAATGTTAACTGAAAACCGACTATATCGCTTTGATTGCTTTTTACTAAGCCATATATTCATTCCAATCGAATGTTAGGTCAGAATTGAATCATAACAGGCCGATTGTATTGTTTGCGCGCCTGCGAAAGTTGATAAAATTCTTTCCATGCCTCCGCCGGATAAACCCTTTGCTTGAACCGCTCTTTGATGTTCACCGTCAGCTTATTGCCATGAACATTAAGGTACGATTCAAACGCCACAAAATCACCGTCGAACAACTGTTTTTTTTCAATGGTGGGAACGTTACGAATCGAGTTTGGAAACTCTATACTCTCTTCAATTTCAACCAACTGAGAACAGGAACCCGCGAAGGGATATTTTCGCTCGGTAGAATTTGCCGAAAAGCCGGCATACATCTGAGCATAAGAGAACACCCCGCTTCCGGTAAGAGTTTTGATAATCATCGATTTTTTGTTTCCGACAGCAAAAACGGGAATCGAGTAGTAAACAGTAATTGTCACCGGTTGTTGCCAATAAGTGTATGGGTTGCTGAATTCAACTTTTGAAATGATTGCCTCCGGGAAATATTGCAGCAACTGCTTTTTCACATTCCATTCCCATAGAGACGATAATGCGCGGGTAAAGATAGAACGCACGGTTGCATCGCTTTGCCCT
>DAOTAV010000126.1:0-7374 GCA_035382785.1 Salinivirgaceae bacterium
TTTTTCTAATGACCGCCATTAGAAATTCTGGCTAATGACAATTTTGGGATAAAAACAGTTCCAACGTTAACGTCGGAACTGTTTTATCCATGTAATAATCTACTCTAAAAGGCTATTTAATACTGCTATCAATTGTTGTCCCCGAAGGTTTCGGGCAAGGATAGTTCCGTCTTTATCGATTAAGAAATTGGCGGGAATGCTGTTAACTCCATACAAACGACCGGCAGCAGAATTCCATCCTTGTAAATCACTGACATGGTATTTCCATGCTAAGCCATCATCCTGAATTCCTTTAACCCAAGCCTGTTTGTTTTTATCGAGCGAAACGCTATACACTTCAAAACCTTTTCCTGCCTTGAATTTCTTGTTTTTAAATTGCGTATAGGCTGCCACCACAGTTGGATTTTCATAGCGGCAAGGCGTACACCAAGATGCCCAAAAGTCAATCAAAACAACCTTCCCCCGAAGTTCTGACAATGAAAGGATTGTTCCATCAGGAGCTGACATGGTTATCTCAGGTGCAACTTGACCAACTTGGGTTCCATAATTCTGAGCAAAAAGGTTTAGCGAAAAAATGATGGTGGTTGCGGCGGTAAAAATTTTCTTCATAGTAAATTATTTTATTTGTTAATTTATTATATGCAAATATATCTATATTTATATATATTCAAAAATAATTCCAATTTTACTTTAACCTAAAAGTTTGTCAACCGTGCTAATCTCGAGAAAAGTAGCTCCATTGGTTGGGCCAAAACTTCCTCCCACGAGTGCGATTAAGTCGTCGGGCATGATCTTATGTTCTTTAAGCAAAAAGGTTACGGTTTGTTGGATGAACGAATCACGAGAATCGTGCGATTCAAAATAGAAAGGTTCCACACCAAACGAAAGTGAAAGTTGTCGCATCACTGTTTGATTGTAACATAGAGCATACACAGGTATTTTTGGTCGATAAGCAGCTATGTATCGAGCGGTACGTCCGGATAAGGTGTCTAAAACAATTGATTTTAGTGGCAATTGGCCGGTTGCCATAACGGCAGCTTTTGCAAGCGTGGCAGTTACAGGGTTTTCGACATTGGTGAGTGAAATGTCGGGTTTTAAATCAAGTACAGCTTCCACCTCTTGAGCAATGGTGGTCATCATTCGAACCGACTCTACAGGATACTTTCCGGCTGCTGTTTCTCCACTGAGCATAATGGCATCGCAACGCTGAAATACTGCTTCGGCAACATCATTAACTTCGGCTCTGGTTGGCCGGGGATGCTCAATCATGGTGTGAAGCATTTGAGTGGCAACAATGACCGGTTTTTTGTTGGCAATACACTTTTCAACAATTTTTCGTTGAACAATGGGAACTTTTTCAGCTGCTACCTCTATTCCTAAATCTCCACGGGCAATCATGATCCCGTAAGCATGTTCAAGAATTTCATCGATATTGTCAATCCCCTGACGATTCTCAATCTTTGCAATTATTTTTATTGGGCTATTATATCGTTTTAGAATGTTTTTAAGATCAATGACATCGTATTTATTTCTGACAAACGAGTGAGCAATAAAGTCGATATTCATTGAAGAAGCAAATTCAATAAATTTTTCGTCTTTTTCTGTAATACTGGGAAGATTCAGGGAAACATTCGGGACATTAACACCCTTACGTAGTTTTACAACACCGGAATTATTGGCACGAGCTTCCAGGTATTTTCCTTTATTGCTAATTATAGTAAATTCGATTTCGCCATCATCGATAAGAAAGATATTGCCCTCGCTTATGCTTTCACAAATTTCAGGGTAGGAAATATAGATAACTCCGTTCCCTGATTCTCCGTTTGGATCGCCGATAAAGCGAACGATTTCGCCATTTTTAACTTCAACTTCGGAACCAAAACCCGATGTACGGATTTCCGGCCCCTTGGTGTCAATAAGAATTGCTATTCGATCACTTACTTTTCGAACATTTTCAATGACAACACGCGCTTTTTCCAAATCGAGATGGGCAGAATTAAGTCTTACCACATTCATTCCGGCTTCATAGAGTTGTTTGATAAATTCCGGATCACAGCGCTTATCGGAAAGAGTAGCGATAATTTTTGTTTTCTTAAGCATATAAAGAGATTTTAAAGGTCTTAAGGTTCGATCCAATCACCATTTTCGCGGATCAGTTCTATAAGTTGATCGACAGCCTGATGAGTGGGAATGTTTTTTTTGACTAACGTTTTTCCTTTATAGAGCATTACTTTACCGGGGGCAGCGCCAACATAACCATAGTCGGCATCGGACATTTCACCGGGACCGTTCACGATACATCCCATTACTCCAATCTTTAAATGTTTGAGATGTGAAGTACGTTTTTTTATTTCAGCCAACACTTTCTCGATTTCGAACTGAGTACGTCCACATGACGGACAAGCAATGTATTCGGTCTGACTGATGCGAGTTCGAGATGCCTGCAGAATTTCAAACATAAGTTCACGGTTTAGCGAAAGTTCGGAACAGAAAGGGTTGGTCAGCCAAATTCCATGTCCAAAACCGTTTAGCATAAGCCCTCCCAAATCGGCTGAAGCCTGAAGAATATAACTTTCGGAATCGTCTGTTGCATAGTTTCTTCGCAAAATCACAGGGTTCCGGATTTGGCACTTTTTAAGAATCAAAATCGCTTGACGCTGATCGTGAAAGCCATCTATTCTATAGGTATCCAGTAGAATTATAGCTCTTGGGTCGTTTTTTAGCAAATCTAAAAAAGTTGGATTATCTAAATCGGTAGAAGAACAAGCAACCATTTTCACCAAATCTTTTATTCGTGAAGCTATATCCAAATAAAGAGTTTTAGTGAAAACAGGTATGGCATCTTCATTGGGCGATTGGATTATTTGCGGATCGAAAAGAATGCGAAGCGATTTCGGCCATTCAGCGTTAATGGTATTGGTTTCAATAAAAATTGCGTCGGGAGCAGTGGAGCTCTTTATCCATTGGTGGTTTTGTCGATGATATCCAATTTGATGCAATATTTCCTCATTGATTTCTTTAAAATGTCGTAAATCGAGGATAACTGCCGGAGGATTTTTTCCGCCAAAGATATCAACTTCGAAAGCCTGATGAATTGTGAAATTTTTATAATCGAAGGTTGAGAGTTGTTTCGGATCTCCAGAGCGTGAAGGATTAGAGCAATAATCGGCCAACTTTTGAGCAGGGGCTATTTCGCTTACTGGATTTTCGGTCAATGAAACACGAATTGTGTTCCCAATTCCGTCAAAAAGCAAAGTCCCAATTCCAACCGCGGAACGTACCCTTCCCGCTAGTTCGTTTCCTGCTTCGGTAACACCAAGATGAAGCGGGTAATTTAATCCTTCGGCATGCATCGCTTCAACCAGCATGCGATAAGCGGTTGTCATAACCCTTACGTTGCTCGACTTTAATGAAACTACCACCGAGTTGAAATTGTTTTTTCTGCAAATACGAAGAAATTCCATTGCCGATTCAACCATTCCTTCAGGCGTATTTCCATACTTCGACATAATTCTTTCACTCAAGGAACCGTGATTTACTCCTATGCGTATGGCGGTATTACATTTTCGACAAACGGATAAAAGATTTATGAGTTTTTCTTCGATTAATTGCAATTCATCATTCCACTCTTGGGGGGAATATTCTTTTGGATTTTCTACATTAGCTCGCTTACCTAAAAAATTTCCGGGATTGATTCTAACTTTCTCAACCACTTCGGCGGCTTTAAGAGCTGCTTGAGGATTAAAATGAACGTCGGCAACTAGGGGCGTTGAAATCCCTTGATCGCGCAAACGCTTTTTAATTTGTGCCAGGACTTCCACATCGGCACTGTTTCGAACGGTGAAGCGAATAAGTTGCGAACCGGCGTTAGCAAGTTCCCGGGCTTGTTGATATCCTTTTTCAACATCGTCGGGACTAGTGTTACACATACTTTGAATTACTATAGGGTTGTTCCCCCCTATTTTTACATCTCCGACTTTTACTTCGATCGTATTTTTATTGAAATAGTAATTCATAATGCTTAAAAGTAATTTCCGTTCTTGACCTTCTTCTTTATCAGAATGATACGAACCTCCAATCTGAATATTTTCTAAGTTGCAAAACTCCATTCCGACAAAGGAACAATTCAAAAATCACGCATAGAAAGCGATCCTCCTTACAAAGTTATTCTAAAAAATGCAACTTTTGTTAAGTGGAAACAAAAATGATACCTTAGCGCATTTTGTCCTCGTGGCAACCTAAAGATTTTTTACCTTTGTGCTGAATGAAAATATAAGCACAACAAACATATTCGCATAGAAAATGAAAAGCTACTATTCTGATTATCTTAGTCAAAAACTAAACATTTCAAAAAAAATTCTTGAATCCGTGATACAACTTCTCGAGGAGGGCAATACCGTTCCATTTATCAGCCGCTATCGGAAGGAACGAACCGGTAATCTTGATGAGACGATAATTTTTGAAATCGAAAATCACCTAAAGCGATACTATGAACTTGAAGATCGGAAAGAAACAATTTTAAAGACCATCGAAGAGCAAGGAGCATTAACTGCCGAACTTAAACGACAAATTGAAGAAGAAACCGATCCGACAAAAGTTGAAGACTTGTATCTTCCTTACAAACCCAAAAAGCGAACCAAAGCAACCATAGCTAAAGAAAAAGGTTTAGAACCGCTGGCACATATTCTTTTGAAACAACCGTCAGACGATCCCCTTGCGTTGGGGTCACGCTTCATTTCAGACAAAGTAGCCACTCCCGAAGAAGCTTTGGCTGGCGCACGCGACATTATCGCAGAAATAGTTAGCGAAGACGCAAGTTTAAGAGATACAATCCGGAAATTTTATATCCGCACGGGGCAAATTAAATCAAAGGTAGTTAAAGGGAAAGAAGACGAAGCACAAACCTACCGCGATTACTTTGATTTCTCAGAGCCCCTAAAACACTGCAAGGCACATCGATTAATGGCCATGCTCCGAGCAGAAAAGGAGCAGATGCTGCGAGTACATGTGGAAGTTGATTTCGATGAAATGGTAGAAATGGCTTCACGCCGCTTTATAAAAGGACGAAACCAATGTTCAGAACAAGTCAGGGCAGCTATTATCGACGCCTGTAAACGGTTATTAGCACCATCGATGGAGACCGAATCAATCAACTTCTATCGCGAAATAGCTGAAAATGAAGCTATAAAAGTATTTGCCGAAAATCTACGACAACTCTTGATGATGCCTCCGGCCGGACAAAAACGAATCATGGGAATTGACCCCGGATTTCGTACAGGTTGCAAAGTGGTATGCATTGACGAACTAGGAAATCTTCTACACCACGAAACGATTTACCCACACGAACCAAAATCGGAAGAAATTGCATCTGCAAGAAAAATTCATACGCTCCTGGAAGCCTACAACATCGAACTGATAGCCATTGGCAATGGAACCGCCAGCAGGGAAACTGAGCGTTTCATTTCTAAACTAAAGTTTCGCAATGATATTAAAGTTTATGTTGTTGATGAAAGTGGCGCGTCCATCTATTCAGCATCAAAAATTGCGCGGGATGAATTTCCCGAATACGACGTTACGGTTCGCGGTGCAGTTTCCATTGCCCGAAGACTCGCCGATCCTTTGGCGGAGTTGATTAAAATCGATCCAAAATCAATAGGCGTTGGACAATATCAACACGACGTAAACCAAACAAAACTCAAAGAAGAACTCGACAATGTGGTTATCAGTTGTGTAAACCGCGTTGGGGTAAATCTTAATACCGCATCGATTCAACTTCTCTCCTATGTTTCCGGCCTAGGCCCCACACTAGCAAAAAATATTGTTGAATATCGTAAAGACAAAGGTGCTTTCACTCAAAGAAAAGAACTTTTGAAAGTACCCCGTCTCGGAGAAAAAGCATTTGAACAATGCGCCGGATTCCTAAGAATTCCCGATTCCCCCAATCCTTTAGACAATTCAGCGGTACATCCGGAAAACTACCATGTGGTGGAAAAAATAGCCCAAAAATTAGGTGTTGAGGTTAAGCAACTGATCGCCAACCACGAATTGATAAAAAAGCTTGATATTAAAGATTTTATTACCGAAAACTGTGGTGAATACACTTTAAAAGACATTTTAGAAGAGCTAAAAAAACCGGGAAGAGATCCACGGGGAAAAATCACCTCATTCCAATTCGACGATACAATTAAAACTATTGATGATCTGAGAGAGGGAATGATTTTAACGGGAATTGTCACGAACGTTACTAATTTTGGAGTTTTTGTTGATATCGGAATAAAACAAAATGGGTTGGTGCACATTTCACAAATCAGCAATCACTACATACAAAACCCTTCAGATGCTGTAAAATTACATCAAACGGTGAAAGTAAAAATACTTAGCATTGATCGTGAGCGTGAACGCATTCAACTAACAATGAAAAATGTAGAATAGTTTAAAGTTGAATATCACCAGATTACAAAAGCAAATGAGCTTTTTTCATAAAAATTGCAATCTGATATTTTGTATAACCAAAAAAGAAATATTACTTTTGCAAACCCATTCGGAGAGATGGGTGAGTGGCTGAAACCAGCAGTTTGCTAAACTGCCGTACGGGTAACCGTACCGGGGGTTCGAATCCCCCTCTCTCCGCAAAACTCGGGGTGTAGCGCAGCCCGGCTAGCGCACCTGCTTTGGGAGCAGGGGGTCGTAGGTTCGAATCCTGCCACCCCGACTAAAAAACACTCACAGCCAGCCTGTGGGTGCTTTTTTTTCACTTCCAGACATCTATTTTTATTTTCAAATTTTAATCAAGTTTTTCGAAACATTAATTTACTATTTTTGTTGAGAGAGGAAAAACTAAAAACGATGGATTATAATTTAGCAACCATTATTACAGCATTCGCTTTAACCCTATTTGCAGGACTTTCTACCGGAATTGGTAGTACCATAGCTTTTTTTTCAAAACATACCAACACTAAGTTTCTGTCGCTTGCGCTCGGATTTTCGGCCGGGGTGATGATTTATGTATCGTTTGTTGAAATTTTTTCCAAGGCACGTGAGTCGCTAGTCGATGAAATAGGCTTACAGCTAGGCTCATGGGTTACAGTTGCTTCGTTTTTCGGTGGTATGGCGATTATAGCGTTGATTGATAAGTTTATACCCGAGCAGGAAAATCCTCACGAGGTTATGCTTGTTGAAGACGCCGAAAGTGGCCGAAAGCGTAAAGAGAAATTGATGCGTATGGGAATCTTTACTGCCCTAGCTATTGCCATACATAACTTTCCGGAAGGATTAGCTACATTTACATCAGCCTTAACCAATCCTAAGTTAGGTATAGCTATTGCGGTAGCCATTGCAATACACAACATCCCGGAAGGAATTGCGGTTTCAGTA
>DAOTAV010000127.1:0-7318 GCA_035382785.1 Salinivirgaceae bacterium
CGATTGTTTAACAGCTGCGTTTACAATCCGTTCTAACCGCTCAATTTTCAGCTCTTTCCTCTCCGATTTTCTACAAATGATTGGCGTGAGCGATGATAAGCCTATTTCTGTGCACTTTTCTATCATAAATTCGTAACGTTCTATGTTTTTGGTTGGAGCTACCACTAAATGAAGTGTCGGAAATAATGGAGGAAAGTGGTACTCTTTTATTTTTTGAAAAAAAACTTCCTTTTTAGTGGTTTTCGTAATAACAGCATCCACCACCAACCCTTTTCCGTTAGTAATAGTAATTTCGTCCGATTCTTTGAGTCTCAATACATGCAAAGCGTGATGCGCTTCTTCTACAGGAAGCAGATCGCTTGTTTCAAGTTCTACGGATATGAATAAAGGATTTTTGGTTTCTATCATGAATGTTTAGCAGTTATATCATCGTTTCTTTTGTTTGCTTTTTTTATCGTCACCCTCTCTTTTGCCTCCGCCATAATAAAATAATGTTTCATCTTTAATCCGTGGATAGGTGAGATAATAGGTATAAGTTTGTTTTCCCCGTGAAATAGTACGATGCTTAAATTTTATCTTTTCGATCATTGAATTATAAAGCTCGTCGCTTGAAACAGAAAGCATTGAATTTTGCTTGTAAACAAAGAAATACCATAGATTGGGTGTGGGTTCCAAATAAATCATTACTTCCGGTTTTTGTTTTATGTAACGAATTTCAACTGCTCCTTTCATAGTTTTATTGACAGGACGATCCAGAAAATTGCTAACTCCAATGGGTCCAAACGATTTAAAGGCATTATCTTCGGCATCCCATTTCATATTAACGTTTGATAAGACTATAGAATGCTTGTATCCTTCAGGTAATTCTTTGGGTTTTGCAAAAAGCTGCATTTGTTCCATAATTCGGTTAAATGCTGTATCGCCAATGGTTTTTGACATTCCAAGTGTGTAAATATTGTTATTAAATTGAATTGGAAGCAATTCCTGAATTGTATTTATCGTGTCGGCCATTCGCACCAAATTCCGATCATTGAAAAAGAAATCAAAGACCATGAAGGTGCTGAACAGAATTTCGTTTTTTTGCTTATCAAAATTAATATTCCCATACGACATTAAATCAACCAGATCGAGCGAGCGTACTATTTTTATTTTCCCTTCTGCATAAAAATTGCCGTTGGTTGAATTTAACGACACAAAATCGTCTCTCGTTGAGCGATTGGTGATTTTTTCATAACTACCCACCTCGTACTTCTTTTCTTGCGAATTAAAGGTTAAAAATCCTGAGACGTTTGTGTAAGCATGATAGTTGGGGCGCTCCGATTCATGAAAAAATCGAACGTAGGTTTTAATTGAATCCATATTGGTTACTAAGCTGTGAAGTAATGGACGATTTTTATCGTTTAAATTCACAGTATCTACAGGAATCATGACCATGGAAGGATTAATTTCTCAAGAAAATTTTATCCAGTGAGCAGTGTAATCAGAAGGTAGCCATTTCATTTTGGCGTATCCTTGGAAAAATAGGTTTGGATTAGCAGCAAATAGTTTTACATCGCCTTTAAAACGAAATGCCGGACTTAAAGTAAAATCAGCTCCCTCTGCAATTCGTCCGGTACCATAGGAAGTATTTGTTTCTTTATTGACGGTAATCACTTCGAGTTTAATTACTTGACGATTACGATCAACATCAACATAATCAATCGAACCATTAGCCGAAAATATCTTTCTTCCCGATATGTTTACAGTGGCATCGTAAATACGATGATATTTATTTTGCCTGTCTGCAAGAATCACTGCTTTCGTCAAGGTTTTATGCTGAGCATTAGGATTAATGGTGATGATGCTGTCAAAAGGATGAATGGAGACATCGGCAATGTTTACGAAACCAACCTTTTGGGCAGAAATAATATTTTGAGAAAGATCAATGTAGGCTATCGGTGAGATAAAATTAAGCGAATCCTGACGCGGATGCGTTGAGATAAACAGGGATCCGGATGGATTTAGTGATGTTGGTGTTGACAAAACAGCATGTCTTTGATCCTCAAACGAGTGAACTTTTTCGGTTGCAATCGCAAGATTATCTTGATCCATGTTCCACACAACTTGATCGGCATATGCCAAATATTGATTTACAGGGAATCTCATGATATTATCCGATGAATTTGATGTGAAAGTTCCTTTTCTCTGTGTAAAATCAATAAAAGCTTTCAAGTCGTTTGATTCGTAAGCTAAAGATGTTCCATCCTTGGTCTTTAAGTTCCATTCGGCTTTTTCGGAAGAAATTGTGTTTTCGGTATAAATAAATTCGTTACTTAACAATTTACTTCGTTCAATATCCATAGTGCCATTTCCGGTTGCTACGTTAGGTTCAACCACGAATGTTCCTGATAAAGAGGCTTGAGCGTTGAACATATCGATTGGAGCAGTTGTGGTTTTACCAATAATTCGATCTTGATATGGCATCCATCTAACGAAGATATCTTTTCCGTCCATAAGCGGCAAAGAAGGTTCAGATGAAGAACGGTTCAGGAAACGTTTCGATTGAGAAAGCATACTGTCAGGGAAAAAAGTAAATTCGTCGCTCCATGTTGAAGTCCTACGATAGTTTACTTGTCCTTGTAATTTAATCCCATTGTTTGCTACTTCGATAGTTCCAAGAGAAGTTCCGATGCCGCCGTAAGTTTTAAATCCGGCTTCCGGCAGTTTATGAATAAATCCCAACGAGAGGTCTTTTTGAATGGTCAGATTTTCCCTGAAAACCGGAAAAATATTTCCCGAATAAAATTCCCCTGTAAGTTTAACCCTTTCGGCTTGTGGGTTATTTATGCTATCAACTGTGAAAGGGTCTATGGAAAAATAAACACTGTCGCGATGGTATTCGCCATTAAACAGATGATCATAAAAAACATATGAATTCTGTGTCGATTCCAATATTGGGTATTTGGGAATGGAATAACGACTCGATTTGTTTTTGGGATTGTCAATCAGTATAAATCCTTTAATGTCACTAATAGAGTTGTTAACTTTTTCAACAATATATTCCCCATTGGGCTGCATACCGGTTACAACATCAAGCAACATTTTGTCAACTTCTTCGAGATCAATTTTAAATTGTTGATAATTAAAAACAAACCTTTTTCCAAAAAAAGAATATAACCCAGCTCTGAGTATTCCCCCAAACAAAATATTCCGGTCGCGTTGAAGGGTAATGGTTCCATTTTGCGGAAAAGCTATTATTCGGTTTGTTTTGGAGAAAGGGAACGATTTAATGCCAAATATGTTAATATCGTAGTTTTTTAAATTTAATACCGCATTAGGATTTCTTCCCTCCATTTCTGATTCAATGGCAATCACATCGTAGTCTTTTTGATTGGTGGCGGCAAGGCAACTTTCATAAAGTTTAGGTCTCACGGTAGCTGTGAAGGTTTGACGATCATAGTATACGTATCCTTCGAATGAAAGCAACAAAAGCAATTGCCGCATTTTTGATTCAGAATATCTCATAAAAGCTCCAAGTTCTGTTGCAGTGAAAGTTTCATTGCCACGCTTTTGAACAAAATCGCGGATTTGAAAAAGAGGGTGCTGATGATCAATACCTTGCAGTTTAAAAAAACGATCCGCAGCAAAATAGTTATACGACTCAAAAATTGCTTTGCTGCTTTGGGTTCCTAACATGCGAGTAAAAAATACGTTGTGTTGATCGAGTTTCCATGTGAGCAATTCGGCACGAAATTCCAACATGTGATAGGAATCGTAATAAGATGCTCGCGACATATTGGCAAGGTCGTTATCTTGCAAAAGATAGACTTCCCGTGGTTGAACAAAAAATTGCATTTTTATCCCGGGATGATAAATGGAATCCTGATCAAGATAAATTGATATTATTGCAAAATCTGAATATACTTTATCTTTGGTAAACGTATATTCTTCGCTCATGCAGCGCAGGGCTACCTTCATTGTTTGAACCGTATCGCCGTTGATGACATCATTGAATTCGCGCCAGAAATCAAGGATTGCAGGCTCTTCTTTAGTTCCAGAACCAATGAATCGACTTCCGTGCTGAACATAGCCTCCGATATAATCAACTTTGGGATAGAGTTCGCTCAGGGTAAATTGTTTCTGAAATGATTCAAACTTGGGGAATCGTGCTTCTGACGGTGAAAGTATTTTTTCTGCCTGATAACGCAATCGTCCGAAAATTGGTTCCTCAAAAAATACATAGTTGTAAAATTCCACAGTATCTACAATCAAGAGACTTCGGGTTAATTCCATGCTATAATGGGCAAAAACGGCATACATCGAATCGGGGCTGTAGCCGGCACGTTCCCATGTTACCTTTCCTCTCTCTCCTCTGAATATTAAATCTTTTAAACTATATTTTCCTTCCGTATCGTAAATAACAATACTATCGTTTTGGGCATAACAAATTAGATCGCAGGAGGGGAAATTAATTTCCAAATGTCCATCATCGGAAATGGTAAATTCGTAGTTGTTAATCGTGGATTTCCATTGTGTTTGCGGACTATCAAACAGTAAATTCCCTTCAATTAAGCTTTTAACTCTTTGAATAAAAGCGGAAATGAACGAAAACGAAAGCTCGTTGTTATTGCAATATTCCTTTAATAAGTAATTGAAAATCTGATAATTTTGCCTTTGCTCACTCTTTTGGGCAAAGGAAATTAATAGATCAAGATAGGACTTATAACTTTGAAAAGCAACTTGCCGGCGAATAATCAGGTTTTGAGAAATTTCGCAGATATCAAATTGCATTTCGGTTGAAAAAAAATCGCTTTTCCAAGCTTTGGTAAAGGATTCAAAGTATTTATTTGCTTCTCGCTTGGATTCGAAATTATTTATTATCATTTCATTTACTCTCACCAAGAAAGCACTGTCGCAAAGGATAAAATCTTCGGTATCTTGTGCCATTGCTCGAACATTAAACCATAAGATTACCGAGAACAGTGAAATGGTTAAAGGTGATTTCATCTCTAGTTATAATCAACAATTATTACTTACTTTTCTGCAATATCATACACGACCAGTTTTGCTCTTCGAATTTCCTGACAAACAGAAGTGAAAAATTTGCCGAATGATTGAGCAATAGATTTTCATCTTCGGTAAAAAAACCACTTAGAAGTAAATATCCATTGGTTTTCAAATGATTAGAATATACTTCCATGTCATGAAAGAGAATATTTCTATTAATATTGGCCAGGATAATATCATAATGATTATCGATTGTTTTCGCATCGCCTAGAATACATGAAATATTGGTCAAATGGTTTAACGAACAGTTCTCAATACAATTTTCCACGGCCCACGGGTCAATGTCGATGCCCAAAATATGCTTCGCACCTAATTTTGCAGCAGCAATGGATAAAATTCCCGTTCCGCATCCCATGTCGAGAATTTCTTTATTTTCAAAATTGATCGCTCTCATAGCCCTTATCATTAATCGTGTAGTGGGATGATGACCTGTTCCAAACGACATCTTCGGTTCGACTAAGATTTGCATGGGATAGGCTTTTTGTGGATGAAACGAAGCATAAATGTAACAGAAATCATCGATCAGTACCGGTTCGTAGTTTGCCTCCCATGTTTGATTCCAATTTTCTCGGGGAATTAATTTTACCTGATAGGTGATATTTTGATCGGATAGCTGTTTCAACGTTTGATACAAGATCTCGGAATTGAAATCTTCTCTTGGAATATAACATTTAAGTTCATCGTTTTCTTCGATAAACGATTCGTATCCGATATCGCTCAATTCGGCTATCAGAATCTCCTTCAATTCGGGGGAAATTTCTGGAAGATAAAATGAAGTTTCAACGTAGGTGTTCATGATTATTTGTTGGCTAAAACAATATTGACAAAATCATCGGACACTAATGAGGCTCCTCCGATTAATCCTCCATCTACGTCGGGTTGGGAAAACAATTCTTCGGCATTCGACGGTTTACAGCTACCACCGTAGAGTATAGTAGTTTTATGAGCAATATCTCGATTATATTGATTTTCTATAAGTTGCCGAATAAATGCATGAACTTCTTGTGCTTGTTCTTTTGTTGCTGTGAGTCCGGTTCCAATAGCCCAAACCGGTTCGTAAGCTAAAACTATGTTTGAGAAATCGTCGGCATCTAAACCAAAGGCACCTTCTTTCAATTGTTTTTCAATAACATGGAAAGTTTGATTGCTGTTTCGCTCTTCCAGTGTCTCACCAATGCAATAAATCGGACAAAGCTGATTGTCGATGGCTAGATTTATTTTTTCCTGACACAATTCATTGGTTTCACCAAAATATTGACGACGTTCGCTATGCCCAATGATGACATAATCGGCACCAGAACTCGATAGCATTTCAGCTGAAATTTCACCGGTATAAGCTCCTGAAGCTTTGTTGCTGCAATTTTGTCCACCAATTTTTATCATCGGATGATTAATGACCTCCCTGATTTTTGAGATATGAACAAAAGGTGGAATAAGTACTACTATACTATTCCCCCTATAGTTTGTTAAACGTTGCTGAATAGCCATTGCTAATTCAATTCCTTCCTGGAAATTTTTATTCATCTTCCAGTTGCCGGCAACAATTTTTTTTCTCATAACTTTCTGAATTTAAAGATTATTTGATGATAGACGAATTCTTGGATCCAATAAAGTATAAACAAAATCGGTGAGATAATTAATGCCTATGAAGATAGTAGAAATTATCAAAATACAACCCATTACCACTGGAAAATCGTATTGATTCAATGCTTCCACCAACATAAAACCAATTCCTTTCCACGAGAAAATATATTCAACGAAAACCATCCCGGCAATCATCGAAGCAAACCAGCCACTTATGGCTGTCACAACCGGATTGAGTGCGTTTTTCAATGCGTGACGACGTATGGCTTGATTTACGCTTAATCCTTTAGCTCGAGCCGTTCGAAAATAATTTTGTTTCATTTGTTGATCTAACGAGTTACGGGTTAATTGAACAACCACGCTAAGAGGTCTTAAACCTAGGGTAATTCCGGGCAAAATAATGTTTTGTGGAGCAAGATACTTGCCGTTTAAATCGTATTCAAACAAACTTCCTGTGATTGATAATCCGGTGTAATCTTTCAGCAAAAAAGCAAATATCCACGCCATCAAAATAGCTGCAAAATACGATGGTAACGACATTCCCAACGACGAAAACCCAATGATACTCTTGTCAACTAAGCTATTTTTTGTGCGAGCTGCAATTATCCCCAATGGAATTCCAATTAAAACCGATAAACCAATAGCAAAAACAGCACGCAGCAACGATAAAGGTAATGCATCTAAAATC
>DAOTAV010000128.1:0-3390 GCA_035382785.1 Salinivirgaceae bacterium
TTTTATTACTAAATTTGTTAAATCAAAAAGTTGCATTTATAACTTGAATTCAGCACGATAAAGAATCGAAACTTTCAAAAAAATCAGTGATTTATGCAAATTGTTGATTCTGATACGCTTTGAAAGTACTTCTTGTGAACGTGTGCGTTTAATCTTTTTAAATAGAGTGCGATAATAGAAATATGCTAGAGCAACAGCTAGTTTCGATCTGCCGGGGAGTTGACGAATTCCGGGCAGAGCTTCCACAAAATCGGTTTCAATGGATTCTTCAATTTCTTTCCGAGATTGGTTGTTCAATCCTGCGGAAGCCACCATCTCGGGGAAATAAGTTCTTCCCATTTGATGGTCTTCTTTCAGGTCGCGCAGGAAATTAACTTTTTGAAAAGCGGAACCTAATTTTTTTGCCGGTAATTCCAATTGATTATACAGTTCATTGTTGCCGTTGCAAAAAACTTTCAAACACATAAGCCCCACAACTTCCGCCGAACCGTAAACATATCGATGGAAATCTTGTTGTTGCTCGTATTTTGTTTTAAATAAATCAAAACGCATACTTTGCATGAATGCTTCTATGTGTTTTGGATCGATATTATATTCCCGAACGGTTCTGGAGAAGGCAGCTAACAAAGGATTAGTGCTGATCCCATGTTCTAAAGCATAGGACAATTCGCGTTCAAAATTTTCCAAAAGGACGGCTTTATCGTATGAGTGAAAGCTATCAACAATTTCATCAGCAAGCCTGACAAATCCGTAAATAGCGTAGATAGCTCTACGTTTTTTGCGGTCGAGCAATCCGGTTGCCGATGAAAAGGAAGTGCTGTATTTTTTTGTGATGATTTCCGAAATAGAATAACAATTCTCAAAATAAAATTGCTCTTTCATGCGGTTTTTTTTCTTGCAATTTATGAATAATTTCAATTTAACAATTAAGCGGCACTTTTGTTTTTAGGCAATGTTTTGAGCAATGATGTTTAAAGAATGATTATAAAATCTTTCGGAGTTGAATTGCAGTATCGAGCAATACAATTCGCGAGTTTACATTTCGTTCAATATGCACAATAGCTTTTTGAAACAGCTGGTAGAGCTGTTGTGCCTGAGAAAAGGAGATAGTCTGGTTAATATCGAAAGAAGAATTGGTTGGAGATGAAGAGTTGTTTTGCCCTGAAAGGAATCGCTGCCGAATTATATGTAGGGAATATTGCAGAAATTCAATTTGTCGGTTTCTGTTTTTTGCCAAATCCCCGTCGATAAATGCTAACAAGTCAGCATATTTCTGTTGTTTGGCGTTTTGAATAAAAGCATAAAAATCACGGGTATTTTGTTCGAATTCCTCACGACGCTCAATGAAATCAATAGCCGATTCAAGGTTGCCTTCTGAAAAAAGGGCAAGATCGTGAGCGTTTTCACTGGGTATCGATTTGTTCTGAATCAGAAACCTTTCAATTTCTTCAATGGTAATGGGAGGCACGTTTATTATCTGAGTACGACTGAGAATAGTTTGTAGCATTTTTTCAGGATGTGCCGATAAAAGGAAAAAATGGGTTTTTTCGGGGGGCTCTTCGAGTATTTTTAAAAGTTTATTAGAGGCCGATTCATTCATTTTATCGGCCGACCAGATTATCACAATTTTGCATTCGGCTTCATAACTTTTCAGGTTTACCTTACGGCTAATTTGGTCGCTTTCGTCCTTAAAAATTCCGCCTTGTTTGTTTTCTGTGGCAATGTATTTAATCCATTGACTATATGAAGAGTATGGGCTTTCTTTCACAAAATCACGCCATTCGTCGATGAAGCTGTCGGAAATGCTTTCCTTGCCTTTTTTATTGATCACGGGAAAAACAAAATGGATGTCGGGGTGAATCAATTTGTCCATTTTTTTACAAGCGGGGCAGGTGCCGCATGCATCGTCGGGTTGTGGATTGCGACAAACCATATAGCGAGCTAAGGCCAACACCAAAGGAAGAGCACCATATCCTTCATGTCCCACCAGAAGAAGGGCATGCCCCAGTTTCTGATTAAGGAAAGAATGCCGCAGTTTTTCGGCGATTTGCCGTTGTCCGACAAGTTCTTTAAAATACATCGCGACGATCGTTGAAATAATGTTGCAAAGATAATGTTTTGATTGAAATCGATCTGTTTAATCTCAGCGACCGTTAAAAGTGCTCAAAATGTGAAGAATAAATTCGATAGCAGGTTTGAATGCTTCGGTGGGAGGAAGAAAATTGGGAGTATGAAGCTTGCCCGCTGATTCACCAACTCCGATACGGTAATACACTGAAGGGATCTGTTGTGCAAAATATGCGAAATCATCGGTGGTCATACGTATGGGAAGTTCGTGTACTTGATGGCTCCCAACCATTGATTGTGCAATAGATCGAAGTTCTTCTGTATATTTCGGATTGTTTTCCAAAACGGGATATCCTTCCACAATTTGAACATCGGCTGAGCAGCCATACACTGCGGCGGAATGTTCAGTAATTTTCATAATATGTTGTTTTGCCTCGCGACGCCAGTATTCATCAAGAGTGCGCATAGTTCCTTCCAATCGTGCTTCCATGGGCAGAACGTTGTTGGCTCCATCGGCGATGGCTTTCCCAAAACTCAACACAAAGGGAATGGTTGGGTCGATGATTCTTGACCGAATAGTTTGTAAAGCGATTACAGTTTGCGACATTGCAACCACAACATCGTTGCTTTGATGGGGCAGAGCTGCATGCCCGCCTTTTCCGTGAAGCACGACGTAGATTTCGTCGCCGGAAGCCATATACTTCCCTGAGCGAAAACCGAAATGCCCGACCGGGAGATCGGGGAATACGTGTTGAGCAATCATTAGGTCGGGTTTTTCTTGGGCAAATAATCCTTGTTGGAGCATTTGCTTTGCTCCTCCCGGTAGCGACTCCTCGCTGGGTTGGAAAACAAACGTCACTTTCCCTTGAATCTCGTTACGACGATTGCCCAAAATCTCCAACGCTGAAAGCAAACAAGCCATGTGAAAATCATGCCCGCAAGCATGCATAACCCCTTGATTTATACTGGCAAAGCCAACCCCCGTTTGTTCATCGATAGGTAAAGCATCCATTTCGGCACGGAAAGCAAGATGCATTCCGGGCGTAGTTCCTTCTAAGGTGCAAACTATGCCGGTTCCGTAAGTCTCGATGCTGTGTACGCCCGAAGCTTTTACTTTTTCCAGAATAAAACGATGGGTTTCTTCTTCTCGATTCGAAAGCTCGGGACAACTATGCAACCGATGATAGTTTTCGATAATTTGTGGATATCGTTGGTTTATTTCTAAGGCAAAGTCCATAAGCTGACAAGGTAGTTTTAAGGCGGTTGATAATTTTTACAAAGATAAGCAAAACTTTAAACCCATATATTCATCGATCAGCAATC
>DAOTAV010000128.1:3400-7299 GCA_035382785.1 Salinivirgaceae bacterium
GTTGATTTTCAATTGTTCAAATATTGTTGATAACAAAATTTCCCACAGCGTTGAATTATCATTATCTTTGCGTGGTTAAAATTGTACCAACGTTATGAACGTACCAAATTACTCTGAAGATTCGATAAAGACACTTGAATGGCATGAACATATCCGCCGCCGTCCCGGCATGTATATCGGTAAACTTGGCGACGGTTCTTCCAACGACGACGGGATTTATGTTTTGATAAAAGAGGTGATCGATAATTCCATCGATGAGTTCATGATGGGTTTTGGAAAAACCATCGAGATTACGATTGAAGAATCGCAAGTTCGGATTCGCGACAATGGTCGTGGAATACCGTTAGGCAAGCTGGTCGAAGTTTGTTCGCGAATGAACACCGGTGCCAAATACGATAACGAAGTGTTTCAAAAATCGGTGGGATTGAACGGAGTGGGAATAAAAGCCGTGAATGCCCTTTCGGTTAAATTTCAACTAAGCTCGTTTCGGGACGGACAAAAAAGAACAGCACTATTTTCTAAAGGGATACTCCAGTCAGATAGTTCCATAGTACCCACAACCGAGAAGAACGGAACCGAAGTTATTTTCGAACCCGATTCAATATTGTTTCATAATTTCAAATATAACTTTGATTACGTGGAGTCGATGCTCCGCAATTATGCCCATTTAAACACCGGGTTGACCCTGATTTTCAACGGGCAGAAAATTGTGTCGAAAAATGGATTGGCAGACCTTCTCGAAGAAAACATCACGGAGGAAAAGATTTATCCAATTATTCATTTTAAAGGTAAAGATATTGAACTATCGTTGACTCACGTTCGACAATATGGCGAAGAGTACCATACGTTTGTCAACGGCCAGAATACCGTGCAGGGAGGAACCCATCTTCTGGCTTTTCGCGAAGCATTGGTAAAAACAATCCGTGAGTTTTACAACAAGGAATTCGATGCCTCCGATATTCGTCAAGGGGTGGTTGCAGCAATTGCTATACGCGTTCAGGAACCTATGTTCGAGTCGCAGACCAAAACCAAGCTTGGTTCAAAAGATATCGGACCAAACGGGCCATCCATCCGAAATTTTGTTATCGATTTTGTGAAAGAACACCTCGACAACTACTTGCATAAAAATCCGGAAACCGCAGAGCTTCTTTACCAAAAAATTGTGGAATCGGAAAAAGAGCGGAAGGCGATGCAATCGATTCAAAAGATTGCCAGGGAACGAGCCAAAAAAGTATCGCTTCATAACCGAAAACTCCGCGATTGCCGCATACACTTGGGCGACAAAGACCCACGCAACGAAGAAACCGCAATTTTTATCACCGAGGGAGACTCGGCAAGCGGCTCAATAACCAAATCGCGCGATGTTAACACACAAGCGGTTTTCAGTTTAAAAGGTAAACCATTAAATACCTACGGTTTAACTAAAAAAGTGGTTTACGAAAACGAAGAATTTAATCTTCTCCAAGCAGCACTAAACATAGAAGAATCCATTGAAAGCTTACGTTACAAAAAGGTGATTATTGCCACCGATGCCGATGTTGATGGAATGCATATTCGCCTCTTACTCATAACCTTTTTTCTGCAATTTTTCCCCGATTTAATACGAAACGGTCATTTGTTTATTCTGCAAACACCCTTATTCCGTGTTCGTAACAAACAAAAAACCATTTATTGTTATAACGAAGAAGAAAAGAAAAAAGCCATACTTGAACTCAAGGGTAAACCCGAGATTACCCGATTTAAAGGATTGGGAGAAATATCGCCCGATGAATTTCGAAACTTCATTGGTGAAGATATACGCCTTGACCCGGTTATACTAAAAAAAGGAGATAAAATTTCCGACTTGCTGGAATTCTACATGGGGAAAAACACTCCCGAACGACAGGATTTCATTATCGATAACCTCAGAATAGAACTTGATTTACCCGAAGAAATAGAATTGTAAAAACATTGAACAATGCACAACGAAATTCCACCCGTTGACGAGGAATTCAACTATATACCCGAATCCGATGATTCAAACTATTCGGGCGACGATGGCAGCAAAATTACTAAACTAACCGGCCAGTTTCAGGATTGGTTTCTCGACTATGCATCCTACGTAATTTTGGAGCGTGCCGTTCCACATCTTCACGACGGCCTCAAGCCGGTTCAACGACGCATCCTTCACGCCATGCGTCGAATGGAAGACGGACGATACAACAAAGTTGCCAACATCATTGGTGCTACAATGCAATTTCACCCCCATGGCGATGCTTCTATTGGTGATGCATTGGTTGGGATGGGACAAAAAGAATTGTTGATCGACACCCAGGGAAACTGGGGAAATATTCTGACCGGCGATAGCGCAGCTGCGCCTCGGTACATCGAAGCCCGATTAAGCAAATTTGCTCTAGAAGTGGTTTTTAATCCGAAAACCACCGATTGGAAGCTTTCCTACGACGGACGCAACGAAGAACCCGTTACTCTTCCCGTAAAATTTCCACTACTTCTTGCAATGGGTGTGGAGGGAATTGCTGTTGGCCTTGCTTCAAAAATACTGCCCCACAATTTCAACGAATTGATTGATGCCAGCATTCGCTATCTACGTAAACAGTCTTTCAAACTTTATCCCGATTTCTCCACCGGAGGATCAATCGATGTTTCAAAATACAACGACGGGTTACGTGGTGGCGTTGTAAAAGTGCGTGCTAAAATTGTTAAAGAGGATAATAAAACATTGAAGATCACCGAAATCCCCTTCGGAACCACATCCTCATCGGTCATCGACTCAATTTTAAAAGCTGCCGATAAGGGAAAAATTCGCATCCGGAAGGTCGATGATAATACAGCCCAGAATGTCGAAATTTTGGTACATCTGGCACCAAACACATCACCCGATCAAACCATTGATGCACTGTATGCTTTTACTGATTGTGAAATTAGCATTTCGCCCAACGCCTGTGTGATCCTCGACGATAAGCCTCGGTTTTTATCGGTCTCTGACATTCTAAGGTTATCAACAGATCGAACCCTTGAATTGCTCAAAAAAGAGCTGCAGATCCGATTGGAAGAACTCAATGAAGATTGGCATTTTTCATCGCTCGAAAAGATATTCTTTGAGGAACGACTCTATCGTCTGTTGGAACAAGACACCGAAACCTGGGAACAAGTAATTGATGCTATCGAGCAAGGGTTTGAACCATACAAAAAACGTCTTAAACGAGAAATTACCAAAGACGATTTGCTAAAACTTACCGAAAAACCGGTGCGTAAAATCTCAAAATTCGACATCAAAAAGGCCAATGAGCATATTAAAGGACTTGAAGTCGAAATTGATGAAGTTAAAAATAATCTTGAACACATTGTTGACTACACCATTCGTTGGTTTGAACAATTAGGGAAAAAATACGGAAAAGGTCGTGAACGTAGGACCGAAATTCGAAATTTTGAAACTATCGAAGCTACACAAGTTATTGTCGCCAACGAAAAACTCTATTGCAACTATAAAGAGGGCTTTGTAGGAACAGCATTAAAAAAAGACGAATACGTCTGCGATTGTTCCGATATCGACGATATCATAGTTTTTTGCGCCAACGGGAAATATAAAATTGTTAAGGTCGAGCCAAAACTGTTTATCGGTAAAGATATAATTCATGTGGGTATATGGCGAAAAACCGATAACCGCACTACCTATAATGTGGTTTACCGTGACGGTATCGCAGGAAATTTCTTCGTTAAGCGTTTCCAGGTTCGATCAATCACTCGCAACACCGAATACGATGTAACAACAGGAAACCCGGGCTCAAAAATCGTTTACTTTTCGGCTAATCCAAACGGAGAAGCTGAGGTTATCAAAGTTTTCTTAAAACCGAGGCTAAAACTAAAAAAACTTTCGTTTGAATACGACTTCAGGACTC
>DAOTAV010000129.1:0-7250 GCA_035382785.1 Salinivirgaceae bacterium
TTGCCTTTGCTCCCATAGTTGCTTTTTTGCTTGGTGTTACTGCAATCCACGTACCGTGGGATACCCTTTACCTGTCGGTAATATTGTTTGTTGTCATTCCCCTTACAGCGGCCTCGTTAACACGTAGGTATGTCATCAAAAGGCGGGGATTGGAATTTTTAAACGGTAAATTTATTCCCAAATTTACCGGAACAACCATCGTTGGATTGTTGTTGACGTTAATTATCATCTTCGCGTTTCAGGGCGATAAAATTCTGCAAAGCCCGTTTAATATTTTGCTTATAGCTATTCCGTTAACCATTCAAACCTTTTTTATCTTTTTCTTAGCTTACGGATGGGCCTATTGGTGGAAATTGCCGCATAATATTGCCGCCCCCGCATGCATGATAGGGGCAAGTAATTTTTTCGAGTTAGCCGTAGCCGTAGCCATAGTGCTTTTCGGGCTCGATTCGGGAGCTACTTTAGCTACCGTGGTAGGAGTGCTTGTTGAGGTTCCGGTTATGTTGTCGTTGGTGAAAATTGCCAACCGAACCCGCAATAAATTCCCGTGTTAGGGATGGATTCATCGATAGGATATTTTCTGCCGAAGCGATATGTATCCGACTTTTTGTTTTCTTGGTTTATGGTAATAATTAGAGTTAATCTTAGATTATCAGTGAGCGTGTTTTAAGCGGGATATTACTCCTTTTCTCGCAACTATCGATTGTTTCCATGATTTGGATACGGTTGACAAGAAATTAAAAATCTAAAGGCAATGAAAATCTGACAATAGGGTTGGTTAAATATCTGTCAAAAAATCAAAACATGAGGTTTGGCAAAAATTTTGAGGATTAAGGGCGAAAAGAACCGAAAGATATGGCAAAGAAAAAAAAAGATACTCAAGCAAATACTATGGATAATTCAGCGAAAGAGGAAGTAATGAATGAAACACTGAACGAAGGCGTTGTGGTTGATTCATCCGAACCCGAGTCGAAGGAATCATCCGAGGGCCAAACATTAAGTATTGAAGTGCAACTAAAGCAGGAAATAGAAGAATGGCAAAAGAAATACGATGAGTTGAACGAAAAATACCTGCGGTTAGCAGCTGAGTTTGACAACTATCGCAAGCGTACGTTGAAAGAGCGTATGGAATTGATCAAAACCGGAGGGGAGGATGTTCTAAAAGATATATTGCCGGTAGTAGATGATTTCGAACGGGCGTTAAAAACCATTGAAGACTCGAACGACATGGAAGCGGTGAAAACGGGAGTTATGCTTATATATTCCAAGTTTGGCGATTTTTTGCGTCAAAAAGGAGTAACCGAGATCCATGCTATGCATAGTGATTTTGATATTGACAAACACGAGGCAATAACAAAAATACCCGCACCTTCGGAGGAATTAAAGGGAAAAGTGGTAGATGTATTGAAAAAGGGCTATCTGTTGCACGATAAGATATTGCGTTATGCACAGGTAGTTGTAGGCGAATAAAAGCAATAGAATTATGTCAAAAAGAGATTACTACGAAGTTCTTGGCGTTAGTCGAAATGCCGATAAGGAAGAGATCAAGAAGGCTTATCGGAAGATGGCTTTGAAGTATCATCCTGACCGAAATCCCGGGGATAAGGATGCGGAGGAAAAATTCAAAGAAGCGGCCGAAGCCTACGACGTTTTGTCAGACGATGAAAAGCGTCGCAAGTATGATCAATTTGGACATCAAGCGTTTCAGGGCGCCGGAGGTGGAGGTTGGTCAGGTGGTGGAATGACCATTGAAGATATTTTTGCTTCGTTTGGCGATATTTTTGGTGACTCAATCTTTGGAGGTTTTGGCGGATTTGGTTCCGGTTCGCGTTCCCGAAACGTGAATCGAGGAGGTAACATTCGAGTGAAGTTAAAACTCACTCTGCCGGAGATTATCAACGGGGTGGAGAAAAAAATTAAGATTAATAAATATATACCCTGTTCTGCATGTGGAGGAACCGGGGCTAAAGATTCTAAAAGCTATTCAGAGTGTTCCACTTGCCGTGGAACGGGACGAGTTACCCGAGTTACCAATACTTTTTTAGGACAAATGCAAACCACTTCGGCTTGTCCAACGTGTGGAGGCGAAGGTCGAGTAATTCATTCAAAATGTACTGTTTGTCATGGAGAAGGAATAGTTAAGGAAGATGAAGTTGTAGCCATAAAGCTGCCTCCCGGGGTAACCGAAGGAATGCAATTGTCTATGTCGGGAAAAGGACATGCTGCACGGCGTGGGGGAGTGAATGGCGATCTGATTGTGGTCATTGAGGAGGAAAAGAGCGAAGATTTTATCAGAGAAGGTAACGATTTGGTTTACAATCTTTTCATCAGCGTACCCGATGCTATTCTGGGAAGTACGGTTGAAGTTCCTTTGGTAGAAGGCCGGGCAAAAATAAAAATCGATCCGGGGACACAATCCGGGAAGATCCTTCGCTTAAAAGGGAAAGGAGTTCCAGATGTTAATGGATACGGTCGCGGTGATTTACTAGTGGTTGTTAATGTTTGGATCCCTGAAGATATATCAAGGGATGAACGAAAAATTATCGAAAAACTTTCAACATCACCGTCGTTTTCTCCCAAAAATCAGCAGAAAGATCGAACTCTGTTTGAGCGAATGCGTGAGTATTTTAAATAAAAAAAGGCCGTTATTAACGGCCTTTTTTGTTTATTGGCAGATGAGAGATAGGGTTCTGACTTTTTGAAGAAGTTCAAAGGTAATTTGGTCAAATTCTGCTTTAATTTTAGCGATTTGCTCGGAGGTCATTTTAGATGTTTGGCAATTTTCAGCGATGTACTGTTCTTGGGCTATGTTGCATCCATTGGGGTTTGTATCGGAGGACTGGGATGCATTGCAATAGTATTTTTTGCCGCTGGTATTCTGAATATAGCAATTTTCGTTTTCTTCAACCGGGCAGCAAATACTAGGAATGTCGCATGTTGGATTGATATTAGTAATTTGGTTGAAGCGTTGACAAACATCTTCGTCTTTTTTTTCTTCGCATGATGTAAAAAGAGCGAAGGTGATGCCAAAAGAAATTAGAAATAAAAGTGATTTTTTCATAATAGTGGTATTTTAGAAGGTTAATGTTTTTTGGTTCACAACCGAAACAAAAATAGCTTTTTTTAATGAAAAATCCATCGCCCTTCTTCCTTGGCTGAAAAAAAGATACTGATAGGATTTACCATTATTGGGCTGAATTTTAAGGAGTGTTCTTTTTTAGATAGAAATCAATCAGTTGTTTGAATTGAGAGTGATTTGAAAATCCTTGCACAATGGACTTTCCAAAAACAAAGGAAGGGGTTCCTTTTAATCGCAATGTCTGAAACTCATTTTTATTTTCCGTCAGATATTGTGTGGCTTCATTGGTCATTAAACACTCGGCAATTTGTTGATGTTTATCAATAAATTCATTGACAATGGTTTGAAATTCAGGGGTGTGGACAATAGTAGGGTTGTGAGTTAGTAATCGATGTAAATATTCGGCGTTGCCGTATTTTTGGACACATGTTATTGTTTTGTATGCCTGCAGAATGTTGGGATTTGTGGTTTCTTGGATTAGCCTTATACGAATTTGAATCTTTCCTGTTTTGAGATAGTCATCTTCAAGTTGAGAAATTTCCTCTATGAAAAACCTTCGGCAATGAGGACATTCATAGTTGGCAAAAACGTAGATTTTCAAGAGGGCGGTATCTTGGCCGAAAACTATGTCGTGTTCGTTGGGGTTTAATGTAATTTCAGAAGGTGTTGGTGATGGAGTTTGCAATTTTTGAGATAGTTTATAAACCAATATTCCGAAAAATATACCACTTAAAAGAACCACCCATAAACTCGTTGTTTTACCTTTCGAAGTCATATCTAAACATATTTACGACAAAACTAAAAACAGTTTCTGAGGTCAGCAAACCATTTTCAACTTATTTGTTGATGACAACAATCTCAATTCTTCTGTTCAATTTACGAGCTTCATCAGAGGCTTCGTTTATTAAGGGTTCAGATGCTTTAACCGATTTTGTAACAAAAGCTGTAAAGTTGTTTTCGGTGAAGAATTTAGCAACAGATTTTGCCCTTGCTTCAGAAAAATCAACGGATTCCAAGGCTTCTACATCGTCGCAGTGGCCTAGAATTTCAACCTCTATGGTTGGGTTATTTTTGAGAATCTGCAAAACACGAAGCAGTTCAATTTTAGCCTCTTCCGAAAGCTGACTTTGGTTTTTTTCGAACGTAAGGTTATTCAATGGAATTTTGGTTCCGATGGCAATGGGTGAAAGTGTTACTTCACGGTTCAAATTCATGAAGGTTGATAGCTGTTCGATGGCTAGCTTTTCGGAGTAAAACCAATAGTCTTCGGCAGATATTTCGAGACGGTAGTTGTTGCCTGATAAGTAGGATACAAAGAAATTGCCGGTACGACTGTCGCTCGTAGTTTGAGCAACGACGTTACCGTTGGTTTCTTCAATAATTTGAACGGTTGCTTTCACCGGCGCCAAGGTGTTGACGTCTTTTACCGTGCCGCTTAGGTTAGTTCTTCGAACTGTTTGTAACTGCTGTCCTTGAGCATCGAGGTTAATATTTTGTGCAAAGTTAATTCGTCGCTGTTTTTCCGTGAAAATAAACGTCAATTCAAATTGCTTATATCCGTTTAACTGAACTTCGAATGAGTTTTGTTCCAATTCAAAATGTTCGCGAAATATATTGTTAATGCTGACAATATATTTTTCAATATTGGGAACATAAATAACGAATTTGCCATTTTTATCGGTAAGCGTGGAATACATTCTTCCGCGGGTATCGGTAGCAGTTACTTTAATGTTTGAGATATCGATATTTCCAAGGTTCGAAAGTTTGCTTCGGTTCATAATAATTTGCCCGAAGATTTTATTTTTTTCAACAAAAGGGATTTCAATGACTTTGTCTCTGTCGAGATAAACTTGGGTAGAACTGTTTTCGGTTACAAATTTATCGAGCGTCCCTCCAACGGGCATGTATTTGATGGTATAAAATCCCGTGGGGATATTTTGGTAAGTTACCTTGCCATTGAGATCGGAGAGGAATTCCATAGCGTAAAATTCTCCTAGGCGGTGTGTACCGTAAAGCGAATCGGCCAATAAATAGTCTTTATCAATGGATACAAGGACATTATCAACTCCGGGTTCGCCGGCATCAATTCTTCCGTTTCCGTTTAAGTCTTTATAGAAAACAATTTCTAATTTGTGATATTTGAAGGATGGCTGCCCAAATCCAAACTCTTTACGTATTCTAAGTTCGAAATACAAGTTCTGATAGCGGTATTTGTTTTCGGTTTGACGATCGAAGGTGGATTGAAACCCGATAGTATTTCCGAAAGATGTTGTCCAGCCTTGCCCAAATCGAGCGGTGATTTCATTGTTTAAACCAATGCGGTTGGCCTTGGTGGATATTTCATAATTGTAGCTTCCCCGCATGTTGTATTCAATAATTTTTCGAAAAAAGAAACGATTATACGCTGCAGTAAGTCGTACTGCCCGACTTTGAAAACTTGAGTAAAAAAGTGAGTAATATTGATTTAATGTATAAGGCCCGTGATAATATTGTAAACCCAGGTTTAAATTGCGGAAAAAAAACAATGAAGAAGCAAAAAGGTTTGGATAGATTTGTTTTCTGTTGTCGATTCCCGGGATTTCAACTCCATTGAATTCTCGTGAGTAATCGATGATATAGGAGGGGCCTCCACGTATTTCAAAAAATAGGTTCATGGGGGTTCCCTGAGTGCGATATCGAAGAGATGTATAAACCATGCTTGTTTGAACGGCAAACCAATCATCCGGATTAAAGCGGTAGAACGAATTGCCTCCTCGATAATCAAGCCATGTCCCGTAGGAAAATGTTAGCTGATTGTCAAGTTGTTGATTGTATTTTATGAGAATGGTGTGAGTAATATTTTTTAACCGGCTGTTTTCAGTTTCGTTGAGATTAATGTTCTTTTGGTTATAGCCTGAATAGTTTCCTGACAGGAAGTTGCTGCTATTATTAAATCTTAAGATAAAATCGCTGACAATGTTTGTTTTACCACGAGCATACCCTACAAAGTCGTTGTCCCCATGGGTTAGTCTCCAATTCCATCGTAATCGCGGGTAGTCGATGTTGAAAGTTGTGTTCGTGCCAAGACCTTGTCTTTTAATGGTTTGTGTTTCGGTGTAGAATTCGCTCATGGCGTAACCTATTTCAGTGCCAAAGTGGTAATGTTTCAGAAACGGGAATGAGATTCCCACACCCGGGACAGATTCAAGAAAACTTTCTTTTTTCCTTTGGTAACCGTAGTTTAGAGAAAAATTAACATTTTTATAAAATCCTGTTCGGGTTATAATCCCAAAATTGTCGGCATTGGATGATAGGTTTCGTGATGCTGCAATGTCAATTGAGATTTTTTTTTCGTTAAGAATAAATTGGGCTCCTTTTCCAAAGGATGATGTGAAAGTGGCTTGGGAAATGTCGCCAACATTCAATTGATACTGTTTGTAGCGAGTACGTAGATATGTGCGACTGTATTCAAGAGGCTTACCGTGGTAAAAATTAGCACCAATGGATCGAAAAAAGTATTCTACGTTAAGATTTTTTTTTCCATGAATGTTGCCCCAAATGGCTCCTTCATAGATTGGATCGTATTGGCTAAAGAGGTTAAGCATTGAAAATTCCACCACAAGCAGTCGGTCTGACATGGGAATTTCTAATGAATAGCGGCTTTCAAGCCTTTTAGCCCAAATGGTGGTTTTAAAAGTAGTGTCTTTGTTTCCCGCATCGATACGTATCCTGTGATCCTTAATTTCGTAGGCTTCTGGGCTATTGGTTAATTTTACGTAATAGTGGACCATTGTATCGCGGGTTGGCGCTAGGAGAAATTCGTCCTTATAGAAATTGTCGGAAGAGCCGTCCATTTCAAGAGTGGATGGCAAGTAAAAACGAATGTATAGAAGTTCATCAACATTTCCAAGATTGGAGAAATAAAGTGAAAATCGTGCCTGTTTAAGAACCGGGTCAAGGTAGATATTGCGTTCGAGAGCTTGAAAATGAATTTTGCTTTCACGGGGTACATTGACATAGAAATAGGCATTTTTAAATGTTTTCCCCGTATTGTCTTTTAAGGATGCAACAATGGAGTAGCCAATGTCGCCAATAGTTTTTTTATAGGCTGAGATACGGATAGGAATCAACTTGGTTTCTCCGGGGTCGAGTACCACCATATGAGTTGGTTCTCCCATAAAGCTCCAATTGG
>DAOTAV010000130.1:0-3389 GCA_035382785.1 Salinivirgaceae bacterium
TTTTCTCTAATTTAAGAACTAACTCACTTTACACACTTTTTGGGACAGTATCTTTGTTGTTTGAGAATCAAGGCTTAAAAATATTTGATCAGTTGTATCAAAGAATAATGCATATCTAATGCAAAATCCTATGAAATGGTTTGTTACACTAATATTTAACTTAATCTTGTTCGATATGAATTCACAAATTCCGAAATATAACCAATTATCAGAGGAAGAACAGCGTGTGATTCTTCACAAAGGGACAGAACGTCCTTTTACCGGAGCCTACGTTTTTCACAATCAAAAGGGAACCTATATATGCAAACGCTGCAATGCTCCACTTTATCGATCGGAAGATAAATTCGAATCACATTGCGGCTGGCCGTCGTTCGACGAAGAAATTTCCGGAGCCGTAAAACGTCTTCCTGACCCGGACGGACGACGAACAGAAATTGTATGTGCTAATTGTAACGGGCATTTGGGACATGTTTTTTATGGCGAAAATTTTACGGCTAAAAATATTCGTCACTGTGTAAATTCCATATCGCTCAAATTTATACCCGAAGGCGAGCCCTTCCCTCCTGTCATCAAAAACGAATCTCAGGTTGAAATTGCTTATTTTGCCGGTGGCTGTTTTTGGGGTGTTGAGTTCTATTTTCAAAACACAGATGGAGTCGTAAAAACAACCGTGGGATACATGGGAGGAACGGTTGAAAATCCTACCTATGAACAGGTTTGCAATAACACCACCGGACATGCCGAAACGCTTAAAGTTGAATTTGATCCCCAAAAAATTTCTTTCGAAGCTTTGGCAAAACTTTTTTTTGAAATTCACGATCCTACACAACTTAACCGACAAGGTCCGGATGTTGGCACTCAATATCGTTCAGCCATTTTTTATACTTCGGAACAACAACGATCCGTTTCCGAACATCTTATTTCAATTTTGAAAAGCAAAGGAATCATTGCGGTAACAGAAGTTAAGCCTGCATCAACGTTTTGGCCTGCTGAAAGTTATCATCAGAACTATTATCGAAAAAAGGGAGGACGCCCCTATTGTCATTTCAGACGTAAGATTTTTTAGTCCCAATAGACAGGTATCGTTCTACCGAAATAATGCTTAACTTGGAATCCGTTCATTAAAAAGAAGAAGCCTTTCCAATAAAGGCTTCTTCTTGTATTATCCATTGGATTAGGTTGAAAGATTATTTTAAGACTCTACTCCTTTTCAATACGAATACGTGCATCCACAGCAACAACTTTATCGGCTTTTCCCAACAATGGATTTAAGTCCATTTCAAAAATTTCAGGTGCTGCTTCACAAAGAGCCGACACACGTGTTATGATTTCTGCAAAACGTTCTTCGTTAATAGATTCTTGGCCACGTACACCTTTGAAAATTTTGTAACTTCTTAACCTTTGTATCATACATTTGGCATCGTCTAAAGCTATGGGAGTAAGATCGCTTTGAACATCCCTAATTATTTCAATAAAAATCCCGCCGAGTCCACAAAGCACCATGTGTCCAAACTTATCTTCGCGTTTTGCTCCCACAAACAATTCGGTGCCGCTCAGCATCGGTTGAATCAAAATTGCTGTGGTATCTTTAATTTTAATCATTCGATCAAACTCATTCCGAACCATCTCGCTATTTTTCACGTTTAATACCACTCCGCCTACATCGGATTTGTGAACTGGTCCAACAACTTTCATTACAACCGGATAACCAAGCTTTTCGGCCTGTTCAACGGCAGCAACGGCAAATGTCACAACTGCCTCTCCTGCACGTGGAATTCCTGCCGCGTCAAGTAATTGCTGAACTTTATCTGGTGTTAGATATCCATTGGAGGCTGAATCAACAATTTTTCGAATTGCTTCTTTATCCACCGATGGTTTGGAAATGTGTTCAGGTTGAGGCTTAGGGGTTTTATAAACTTTGCACAAAGCATTCCCAAAGGTTACTTCATCGGGGAAATTGATTCTTCCCTTGGCAATAAAGGCCTCAATTTCATTTTTGACATTTATAACCGAGGGTAAAATGGGATAAATAGGCTTTTTGCAAACTTTCATTTTTTCGTGGAGCAAGTCGTAAACATCATAAACAGGGAACAACCCAGGGCTTCCAAAAATAACCGCCATAGCATCGATGTTGTCAAAATCGTTTTCACAAGCATCGATAATATACCCAAGTTGTTCGGCGGTTCCAGTTGCAAGGAAATCAATAGGGTTAGCTACCGATGATCCCGGAAAAAGCTTTTCGAGCAAACGTTTCGCTTTTTCTCCTTCAATTTTTGGGATTTCCATTCCGCCATTACTTAAAGCATCAGTCAACATCACAGCCGGACCACCTGCATGAGTAATTATGGCAATATTTCGCCCTTTTAGTTCGGGATGCATAAAGATTGCAGCCACTGTTGCCAACTCTTCTCTTCCATGACATCGTACAATGCCTGCTTTTCTAAAAAGAGCTTCAACCGCTAAATCGCTGCTTGCCAAAGCTCCGGTGTGAGACGATGCAGCTCGACTTCCAGCCTCAGAACCACCTGATTTTATGGCAGCAATCTTACATCCCTTGCGTACTAGAGATGAAGCGTGTTTTAAAAGCAAATCCGGTTTTTCAATGCTTTCAACATACAATAATTTCACTTTCGACGATTCCCCTTCAATGTATGTTTCATCGAGGTATTTCAAAATATCTTCAACGCCAATTTGTGCGCTGTTTCCTACAGAGTAAACACTGTTGAATTTCAATCCTTTAGGAATTCCTGACTCCATGATAAATACCGCTGTGGCTCCGGAACCGGAAATAAAATCAACCCCTTGAGGATCTAGTTTTGGTATAGGAGTTGTGAAAACGCTACTGTGATTACGATTTAACAGTCCAATGCAATTGGGACCAATTAAACTGCCTCCCACCGAATTGATGGTCTCTACAATGCGATTTTCTAGAATTTCACCCTCTTTGCTCTCTTCGCTAAATCCGGCCGATAAAATGATAAATCCACGGGTATTTTTCTGTTTTGCAAGAATATCAATGGCTTCAGGACAGAATTTTGCCGGAATGGCAAGAATAGCACAATCAACTTCAGGCAACTGGCCTACTTCCGAATAGGAAGCAATACCCTGAACTTGTTGGGCTTTGGGGTTAACCACATAGAGTTTTCCCTTATAGTTTCCATCAATTAAATTTTTCAAAACTTTTCCACCCGGTTTCTGTATGTCGTCTGAGCCTCCAACAACTACTATACTTTGAGGATTGAGTAATTTTTGATGAATCATAATTTGCAGTTTTTGTTGATCTTCTTAAAAATTGTTGTTTAGGGCAAAGATAGCGAATTTCAATTGGCAATAAATAGCCCTAAAAAATTATAAAGGCAGAATTTTTACTTTTTCATATTTTATTTCTT
>DAOTAV010000130.1:3399-7240 GCA_035382785.1 Salinivirgaceae bacterium
TCAATACTTCATTTTAGCTACCTTTGAGACGATTTTAATGTGCCTGAGATGAAAAAATTTTCCTTATCAATACTTATTGTTATTAGAATATTAGCATTTTCTCAACCGGATAGCCTCCATAAAAGCAGTTATCCCAAAGTCGGGTTGGTGTTAAGCGGAGGTGGGGCTAAAGGATTGGCTCACATTGGTGTTCTAAAAGTTCTGGAAGAAGTTGGCATTGTTCCCGATTATATCACCGGATCAAGTATGGGAAGCATCATTGGAGGATTATATGCCATTGGATACTCAGCCAATAACCTTTCGCAACTTAACAGTTCGATCAGTTGGAGCGAGTATCTTTCAAACTCTATCCCTCTCAACAAAATCGATATGCTGAGTAAGTCGGACTACGCTACCTATCCTTTAGAATTTCCGATTGTTGGGAAAAAAATTTATTTACCATCGGGAATCATTGAAAGCCAAAACTTTTGGCAATTATTCCATCAACTTTGCTGGCCGGCTTTACATATCCAGAGTTTCGACTCCTTTCCAATTCCCTACCGATGTATCGCTACTGAAATTGTTCAAGGACAACAAAAAACATTTCAAAACGGCAATTTACCTATAGCTATGCGATCAAGTATGGCTATCCCCGGTGTTTTTTCTCCGGTAATTGAAAACGACTCATTGATTTATGTAGATGGAGGTGTGTGCAAAAACTTTCCTGTTGACGAAGCCATCGACCTTGGTTCCGACATCATCATCGGAGTTTACGTCGGAACGGTTCAAGAATTAGATCCTACCAAAGCAAGGACCATCGATAAAATTTTGATGCAGACCGCTTTTTTCACCGGACTAAGAGAGTCGCGTGAGGAAATGGAAAAATGCCGAGTTCTGATCATTCCAGATATGAGTGGCTTCGGAGCTCAAAGTTTCGAGCAAGGAAAAGAAATTGAAAAGCGCGGGGAAATAGCCGCCCGACAACATATTGAGGAACTCATGGCCCTTGCCGATTCAATAAAACAATTTCGAACTTTTACTCCAAGAAAAAAAATACCCCTAAGAAATATAACCATTTCCAACATCGAAGTACGAGGCAATAAAAACATTGATTATGAATTCATTATATCAAAATCAAAACTTCATCCGGGAGATTCGGTTTCTCCCCAAAAAATGACTGAAGCCGTGGACAACATTTTTGGCACACTCTATTTCGACCGAATAGCCTATTGGTTTGAACCACAACCTGATGGTTTTAAACTTATTCTCGACGTTCAGGAAAAAGAACCAAAAATGCTAAAAGCAAATCTTCACTCCAATAACTTTTGGGGAACTGCTGCCACATTAAATTATCAACACAATAACCTATTAGCAAAATCAAGTCAATTTATTACAAAACTAGAAATATCCAAAATCCCTCGTTTTTCTGTTATTCACTCGCAATCTTGGGGGCCTAAACAAAGAATGTCAACAGCGGGCGGTCTTTTCTTTGAAAGCGACTTTATTCCCATTTATCTCAATACCAATAAAATAGCCACACTACTGCTAAACCACTATGGGCTTATGCTATCCGGAGGTTTCAGTAATAATTATTACGCCTTAACCCTTGGTTCCTCTTTTTCGATCACATCACTACATACCAACCCAACGCTTCGAATTATAGTCCCTGAAGCCTCCTTTGAAAGCTTCCACTATGGAAGAACAAGCCTCTGGACTTCATTTAAGAAAAATACTCTCGATCGAAATATCTTTCCACGCAACGGAAGTCAAATGGAATGCACTTTCACCTTTGGATTAAAACCCTGGATTAGGATTTCCTCACACGAAACATCCCAATCTATTGACTCTCTGAAAAATAATCTTAACTTTTTGAAATTAGCGCTTAGTTATCAACGCAATTTTACCTTCTTTCATCGCTTATCGTTAATGATTGGTACTGATGTCAGAATCACAAACTCAAACACCCCTATTTTTGAGAGTTATTTTATCGGAGGCAATGAAAATATTGCCCGCAGAGGAGATATTCCATTTTACGGTATTGGTTATCGTGAAATCAATATTCCTAACTTCTTTATTCTAAAAACACAAACTCGATTAAAACTCTGGAATGAACTTTATGCTATGGCTCATTACAATTACCTCCAGGGGACGCAACAAATCGAAGATATTGTTCTGGATACATTTAAACCAGAATTCGATCTGTCGGGTTATGGGCTTGGTATCGGATACAAAACGCTAATCGGACCAATAAATTTTTGGATCACAGGAAATACAAAACACAAAAATGTTTGGTATTATTTTAGTTTCGGTTATACATTTTAATTTTTTGTAACACTTTGATGATAAAGAAAAAAGCATTACCTTTGCCAAACCAAAACCAATTAATTTATGAACCCTTCTCTCAACCCACTTGAGCAAGAGGTATTTGATGCTTATATGACCTATTTTTCAGCTTATGCTAGGCGAGATTGGAATACGGTCAAATCAATGTTTCATCCTGAAATAACCGTTATTGGAACAGGAATCGATGAAATAAAACTGACTCCTAAGGATATTGCTGACACTTACAACCGAGAGTTTGAGCAGGCTCCCATCCTATCCAACTTCAATATTACTTCTTATCATGTTCAGTTGTTATCCGATGACACAGCATTGATTATACTTACGTGCGACATGGATTTCTCTACTCCGGAGCAAATCTATCATGTTCCGGATAACAGAACAACTGCCCTGATGAAAAAAGTTGATAATAGTTGGAAGATATATCACGCACACTGGTCTCAACCTGCCCCAGGGCAAGATGAAGGAGAAAGCATACCCTATAAAAAGTTACAGGAAGAAAACCGTCATCTCGAGCAATTAATTAAAGCCAGAACCCGACAATTAGCTTATCAAACTGAACAACTGCAAAACTTGAATCAAACTAAAGACACAATTCTATCGATTATATCGCATGATCTAAGAGCTCCGTTTAATTCAATTCTCGGTCTTTCGAATCTTATGTTAATGACCTTTGAAAAAAATTATGCCAACAAAGAATACTTTCATCAGAGGCTCACAATCGTCCACCAACAATTGCAAACGCTTTACGATCTTGTGGACAATATACTAAACTGGGCAAAATCTCAATCAAACGATCTGCACCTTGATGTTCAATTATGTTCGCTATCATCGATTTTGAACTCACAAATATCCATATTAAGTAATTACATTGAAGAAAAACAACTTTCTATAATCGAAAATTACGATAAAAACCTCCTCATTAAAACCAATTGCGATCTGCTTGGAATAGTTATTCGCAATATTCTCGGAAATGCAATTAAATTTTCTCACGCCAACGGAGAAATAATCATTGAATCAACCATCCACAATCACAATCTTTCGATCTCTATCATCGACCATGGGATTGGAATTCCAGCAAGCAGTTTAAAAGCTTTAAACAACGAGGCTTCTATTCTAACCTCGACACCCGGAACAAATAATGAAAAAGGAAGTGGTATCGGAATACGACTTTGCCAGCAATTGATCAAAAAAATGAATGGTTCACTTACCATCAAAAGCAACAAAAAAACGGGGACAAAAGTAAGCATAAACCTTCCCGCCTCTGTTATATTGCAGGAATTAGCCGATTAGTAAATTTCTTAGATTTTTTTTATCAAAAGAAAAACCATTGCCCTTATAATTTGCCGGCAACTTGTGTGATTAATTCAAAATCAAACGATAAGGTTAAATAAGGGGAAAATCTCCATCGGTTTACTGTTGGAATTGATGTTCCTAAAGGTAACAAATCGCCTTCGTTGAAGCCACTTTGATACTGTCCCAAAAAGTGTGTAAAGTGAGTTAGTTCTTAAATTAGAGAAAA
>DAOTAV010000131.1:0-7224 GCA_035382785.1 Salinivirgaceae bacterium
CAACTTAGGCTTCCCGCTGGGCACTGCGTGCCGCTATGAAGCCTTATTATTAGCAGCAGATTGCCTTATTCTTTTTACAATAATACTAATGAAATCATAACAACTGCTTTTTCTTTGCATACAACTCCATTAAGTTTTTCTCTGAAATTCTGAAACCAGTACCGTGGTTTCTAACTCCACCTGTTTCTTTCAAATGCATTCGTAAGTCAATCATCAATTCACTTTTTTCGAATGCTTCCAAGAATTTCTCCGGTGTAGGATTTTCAAGGATATATGCTTCATTGAAATGAAAATATTCTATTCCATTTTCTACTTTGTTTTCTGCAAGAATTAAAAGTAACCTATCAAGTTTGGTCATAAATTTACCTGCGATAACATAAGTACTCCATTCGGCGATATTTTCTTTTTCATTATTATTTCTAAGAATGATGAGATGTTTTGCGGAGTCAGAAATTAAATAAAATCCTTGTGCATTCGGTGTCCTTACCTTTACGATATTGTAAAGTGCTTGCCTACCTTGTTCGTCTTGGTAACCATATTTGATTATGAGGTCTTTCTGCTTGACCTTCCAAACACCTCTATTAAAAGTAAAAAGAGTTATTAAGGAATTTACATTTTTTCTTGTCGCTTTAAGTTCAATTCTGCCCCCAATGTCAGGAATAGCAATGTTGGTTTCATCAAGCCCAAGTTCACTTTCAAGAAGATGACCTATTCCTGTTGGACCTTTTCTCAATGTTTGAATAAATCCCTTATTTTTCAGATTTTCTAAGCGTTTTATAAGATCTTTTAATTGCATATTAAATTTTCTGACAAATTACTATACTTTCATATTTCATAGTAGATGCAGTATCCCCTACAATATTTGAAGGACTATTTTTTAGCGGCATTCGTTTATTGGGAATGTTTCTTACAATTGTTTCGATATGAGTAAATCCGTTTTCTTGAAAAAGTTGTGCGGTGATCTCATCTGTCGGTATATTAACACCTTTTACGGTTCTGTTGCCTACAACATAACATGCAAAGCCGCCCTTCCTCAATGTGATTGAAACATTATTAATAGATTTTTCATAGTCTTCATAAAAAGAAATAACATCCCTTACCCTTTCCTTGTCTTTTTTTTGGATTGTATTAATAACATCATTTAAAATTTCACTTTTGAATAAGTGTGAATATTTTCGTTTTTCACCGCCCATCAACATTTTATCTATCTTATTAGCTTCTTTGTAACCCAACCATTCATTTGAAAGACGCGAATACTGCCCGTATGCAACTGTAGTTCGAGAATCTCCATAAGGCGGTGATGTTACTACAATATCAATGCTATTTGCTTTAATAATTTTATCCGGAATTGAATTTACAGTATTGAAGTCATAAATAGTAGTAAATGTTTCTTTTTTACAACTCTTTTCAAACTCTAAAAGTCCTTGCTTATTTCGTGAGAGTTTGGAAATCATTAATCCGAAAACATCAATATCTTCTTTATTATTAATATTTCTACATTTTACTAATTTAAATTCTCCATTTTTAACAAATGAAACCTCCCTAACCGTTTCACTAAATGCGACTTTAAAAAAGTTTTTTATTGAAATGTCATTTATGCTTCTAATGTAACCAAGAATAATTCCCAACTTTTGTTGAATGTTTTTAGAAAACCAATAATCAATATTCTTAACTTCAGGAATGATTATCGATTTAATATTTTTAACTCCAAAGTTGATGGAAAAAATATAATTGTTGAAATCTTGAAGGAACAAATCCAATACTTGAATGTCAATTTTAGTCGTTTTTGCTGTTGCAATAAGTCGTGCTAATGGATTAATGTCAGTTCCAATTGCATTAATACCAAATAGATTGGCTTCAACAAGTGATGTCCCTGTTCCGCAATAGGGGTCAAATAAAATTTTAGCCTTTATACCAAAATTTTCAATTATTCGTCTGGCTACCTGTGGAATCATCATTGCAGGATATACATGGAAGCAATGAGTATATTCTTTCGTATTTGCTTTACGGAAATCCCAACTCTCGTCAATTATTTTGTTTGATCTAACTTGATAATCAACTTCCGGTTCATTAACGACCAAGGTTAATCGTTTATTTTTGGATGTTTTTTTCATTGTCATCATTCTTTGATTGATGGTATCATTTTTCGAAGATTTTTTCTTTTTTATTCCCATACTACAAATATTCAAATTAGTTTTAAGTCTGTCAAGTTTCGTAGTTATAATTTTTCAACAAGCTTTGTTATTAATTCTTTCTTAGGTTTGCAATTTAGTCAAAAGCAGTAACCGCTAACTTGTTTATATGTACGGAATAACTGCATAAGGTTTCCCAAAGTGGTTGACAATTCAGGCAGTGGAAGGCGTAGCATCCCTGTTTTTGGTATCGTGTTCGCTTTTTTAAAGTTTTTACGCTATAGCCTTTGCCGAAGGTTTAAACCTACATCAACAGGCTTTTTTCATCTTAGTCCCCAACCTTAGTCTTTTTTGTTTTTTCACTAATTTAAGAACCAACTCATTTTACACACTTTTAGGGGACAATATCTTTTTTTGTAAAAATTTTACCAAAAATCTGATTCGTAACCAACGTGGATAGGACGCTCTATTGTTGATGGTTAAAATTCTTTGAAAACTATACGCTTTTTTCAAGCAGCATACTTCTTGAATATAAAAAAAAACGGCACCTCAAAGGTGCCGCGTTTCTACTATTTCCTGAGTGCCGATAATTGCTCCTTCAGTGCAGCTATTCGGGTTTCTGCATCGAGCTTTTTCTTTCGCTCAGCTTCTACAACCTTTTCGGGTGCTGAGTTCACAAATTTCTCATTGCCTAATTTTTTCATAACCGACTCAAGGAATCCTTGTGTATAGGCAAGTTCGGCTTCAAGCTTTTTGATCTCGGTTTCAAGATCTATCGATCCATGAAGGGGAACAAAAATCTCTTCGGTTTGCACCATAGCTACGGCTGCCATTTCAATCTTTTGTTCGGTGACTTCGAAGCGTTTCAGATTGACAAGTTTTCTCACCGATTCGGCAAACGAAAGCTTCTTGGCTTTGCTGTTAAAACGAATAAATGCATCCATTTCTTGTTTGAATGGAATGTTCTTATCGGCACGTATCCCACGAAGTGCTTTCACAATCTCAACATGAAAATCAAATTCATCAACAACTTTTCGGTCGAAATCGACGGCTTTAGGCCAAGGCTGAATCATGATCGATTCACCCGAATTTCTGTTTTTAAGATTTTGCCAAATTTCTTCGGTAATGAAGGGCATAAATGGGTGTAGCAATCGCAATATCGTATCGAAGAACTCTATAGTTTTTTCATAGGTTTGCCCATCGATGGGCTGCCCATAAGCAGGTTTTACCAATTCGAGATACCAACTTGCAAAATCGTCCCAAACAAGTTTATAGATTGCCATTACCGCATCGTTAATACGATAGTTATCAAAGTGCTCGTCGATTTGTTGAATGGTTTGGTTCAGCTTATGGTGAAACCAGAATGTTGCTTCCTTTGCTGCTTGCGGCATCGGTACATTTTGATCAACGTTCCATGTTTTTACCAGGCGGAATGCGTTCCAGATTTTATTTCCGAAATTCCGTCCTTGCTCCGGCAACGATTCATCGTAAAGAAGGTCGTTCCCGGCGGGAGAACATAGCAACAATCCAACACGAACACCATCAGCGCCGTAAACCTTCATTAATTCAATGGGATCGGGTGAATTTCCTAACGATTTCGACATTTTACGTCGCAAATGATCTCGTACAATTCCTGTATAATAAACATTGTGGAATGGAATTTCCTTGCGATATTCCATTCCGGCCATGATCATACGGGCAACCCAAAAAAACATGATCTCCGGGGCGGTAACCAAATCGTCGGTCGGGTAATAGTACTTGATCTCAGGATTATCGGGACGGTTGATTCCATCAAATACCGAGATAGGCCATAACCACGATGAAAACCATGTGTCGAGACAATCTTCATCCTGACGCAGATCGCTTATTTGAAGATTTGGGTTTCCGGTTTTTTTGCGTGCCAATTCAACGGCTTCCTCCGGGGTCAATGCTACCACAAAATCGTTACTTTCGGGTAAATAATAGGCCGGAATACGCTGTCCCCACCAAAGTTGTCGGCTGATACACCAATCCTGGATATTTTCCATCCAATGTTTATAGGTGTTTTTCATCTTAGCCGGATGAAACTTCACTTTATCGTTCATCACAACGTCCAGTGCCGGTTTAGCCAACTCTTTCATTCGAAGAAACCATTGTGTCGAAAGTTTTGGTTCGATCACTGCGTCGGTTCTCTCGCTAAAGCCAACTTTATTAGTGTAGTTTTCAACTTTAACAAGATGTCCGGCATTTTCCAAATCGCGAACAATTAACTCCCGAACTTCGAAACGATCTTTACCCACATAAAGCTGTGCATTCGCATTAAGAGTTCCATCGGGATTAAATATATCTATCGATTCGAGATTGTGTCTTATTCCAATCTCATAATCGTTAATGTCGTGAGCCGGGGTAATTTTAAGTGCTCCTGTTCCAAACTCCATTTCCACATAATTGTCTTCAATAACAGGAATGGAGCGATTAAGGAGCGGCAGTAAAACTTTCTTTCCTACCCAATTACGATAACGTTCATCGGCTGGATTTACACAAACAGCAGTGTCGCCAAGAATGGTTTCGGGGCGTGTTGTTGCAATGGTGATGAATTTCGATGAGTCGTTCTCGAAGAAATATCGGAGATAGTAAAGTTTCGAATCTACTTCGCGATATATCACCTCTTCATCGCTTACCGCCGTTTGAGCTTGGGGATCCCAGTTCACCATTCGAACACCACGATAAATCAAGCCTTTATTGTAAAGATCCACAAAAACGCGTAAAACGCTTTCGGTCATGGGCGGATCCATGGTAAATTTTGTTCGACGCCAATCGCATGATGCCCCAAGTTTTTTTAACTGTTCCAGAATTATTCCACCATGTTTTTCTTTCCATTCCCAAGCATGTTTCAAAAATTCCTCTCGAGTAAGTGACGATTTTTCAATGCCCTCGGCTTTCAGCTTGGCAACAACTTTTGCTTCTGTAGCTATGCTGGCATGATCGGTTCCGGGTACCCAACAAGCATTTTTACCGAGCATCCGCGCTCTGCGAACCAAAATGTCTTGTATTGTGTTGTTGAGCATATGTCCCATGTGAAGAACTCCGGTAACATTTGGTGGTGGAATTACCACGGTGTATGGTTTCCGGTTGTCAGGATCGGAATTAAAGAAACCTTGATCCATCCAGTATTTATACCACTTATCCTCGGTTTCGGCAGGATTATACCTGGTTGTTATTTCGGCCATTTTTTGCTTTGTTTTGGTTGTTCAAACAATTAAGCGACAAAAATAGAAAATTTATCCCAACTTTTGTTTTTGACCCATTGGGATAGTTTTGCTTGGGTTGGAAATATTTTCGAAAAGCTGATTTTTATGTTTATTTCAGAATCGCTAACTTTGGGCAATCTTCAATAAAAAAAGATGGACAACAAGCGCAAAAAAGTATTAATCATCACCTATTACTGGCCACCTTCGGGTGGTGTAGGTGTACATCGCTGTCTGAAGTTTGCCAAGTATCTTCGTCACTTTGATTGGGATCCGGTGGTTTATACTGCCGAAAATGCCCACTATCCATATTTTGATGAAACCAACTTTAAACATATCCCCGAAGGGCTTACCGTGTTAAAACATCCCATTTGGGAGCCTTACGATTTATTTAAACTTGCTTCGGGAAGAAAACGCAGCAATGCCATGAACAATCCGGTTCATGTTAGAGACAAACGCACATGGGTCGATAATCTTGCCATTTGGATTCGTGGTAACTTTTTTATTCCCGATGCACGTATGTTTTGGATTAGACCTTCGGTGAAATATCTTTCAGAATGGTTAACAAAACATCCGGTGGATGCAATTCTTAGCGATGGTCCACCACACACCAATACTGTAATTGCCTGCAAGCTGTCAAAAAAATTTAACATTCCTTGGCTAGCCGATTTTCAAGACCCTTGGACGCAGGTCGATTATTACCAATTGCTGAAACTTACCCCCTGGGCACACCGACGACACGTTAAAATGGAACAGGAAGTTTTTAAAACGGCAAAAAAAATAACAATCGCAAGTCCCTCATGGAAAGAAGATCTTGAAGCAATAGGTGCTCAAAATGTTGATGTGATTTTTTGGGGATATGACGAAGATGAATTTTCTTCAACCCGGCAACAACTCGACTCTCGTTTCACCATCACTCATGCCGGTATGCTTGGTTTCGACCGTTTACCCGACACTTTGTTTAAAGTTTTATCAGACCTCAAAAACCAAATTGAAGGATTCGACAAAAATCTGTTAATCCAGTTACCGGGTATGGTTGATATTAGTGTAATTGAGTCGCTGAAAAAAAACAACCTCATGGAACAATCCTGGTTGCCGGGAACCGTTAGTCGTACCGAAGCCATACAGCTCACATTTAACAGTCAAGTCTTGCTATTGCCTTTAAATAAAGCCGATAATGTCAAAGGACGAATTCCCGGTAAACTCTTTGAATGCCTTCGGGCATATCGCCCGATACTTTGCCTTGGTCCATCCGATTCGGATGTGGCAAAAATAATTGCATCAACCGGAGCCGGAAACACCATCGATTATGATAACTATGAAGGAATCCGAAATTTTATTCTTGAACGTTATCAAGCATATTTACAAGGCACTAACTATATACCTCAATCCGATATCGAACAATTTTCTGTGAAAAATCAAACCGGGAAAATTGCCGCATTTCTTAATCAAATCGTTTCACAATGATTCAAGCCTACCACCCGATTTTAGATTTATCTCCACAAATTTCCGGCGATTTGGACCAAAACCAAGCGGAAATAACCATTTTTGAATTGCCTGTTTTTGATGTTCTATTGAAAAAACATATTCCATCAAAAAATACGCAAGTTTTCAGTGAACAATTTTTTCGCTTACACAACACAACCCCGTTATCCAACACATTTCTTACCAATAACAAACTCCCGAATGAAGCAAAATCTATTGATATAACTTACGACCCGATTACTAACAAACTTTCTCCCTCCCAAATCATTAGCGGAGAAAAAATGCCTATCGTGGAACGAAACGCTGAATATGTTTCGTATAAACCATTAATTGAGAATTATCTTTATCAAAAAAGAGCTTCGTCGGAAAATTTTATTTCC
>DAOTAV010000132.1:0-7187 GCA_035382785.1 Salinivirgaceae bacterium
AAGTTGCTGCGCATCTTGCGGTATGTTTATTTTATTTTTAAAAGGATTTGGGAAAATGGTTAAATTATGTTCAACATCATCGATTGAAACAACTTGTCGATACACAGCTTTGACAGTATCGACAGTCTGAGTAATGGCATAATTTAAAACCGATGGGGTCCCTAAAATCTGATCGTTCCGATTGAGCCATAGCACAAATTGCCATCCTTGATTAGGATTAGCCGTCAGGGTAGCTGTTCCCCCTAAAGGATAAGTTCCGGCACCTAAAGGCTGACCACCTTCGGAGGGTTGTGCTATAATCACGAGTTGCCCCTCTAACCCAAACGAAACATTAAAAGTGATGGAATCGCCAAGATCTGAAACATTATAAATATTAATGCCACCCGGATTACCATAAGTAAGAAACGATGATGGATTAGTGGCATCGTTGAAAGTGATTCGACCACTGGCAGCATAAAACGTAGAACTATCGGGCTGTCCATTATTAGTCAAGTCTCCTCCCGGGCGATAAACATAAACTTCATCGAAAATAGACGTTCCATCATATTGAGCATTTCCCTCAAAATTTGGATTGATTCTATAAACAATTAATCCTTGGCTTGGTAACATCGATTCAAATTCGCCGGAAAATTTGCGATATTCCACAACAAAATATTCATCTGATGAATTGGGTGATGGGATTTTGTAGCAGTTATTGGTAGGCATGGTTGATGGGAAAAGAGTATAAACACCCGGGGTAGAAATAACCGGAATCTCCGAAATCCAAAATTGTTGTGCATACTTCCATTTCATATAGGTTAACATATGTCCCGATCCGCTGTTCATGATATCCCATTTGCCGGCGGGTTTAATATTGGTGAAATTGTAGTAATGGTATAAATCGGGGGCACCCAAAACATGGAACATTTCATGCGATAGAGTTCTCACTCCCACTTGATTTTCCGGTTGAAAGGTATAATCCCAAACCCTTTTCCCATTGATGAAAACTTCAGACGAATAAAGAGCCCAACGATGCGCCCAAAGTAAATCCGCCCATTCTCCTGATTCGCCTTTTATCATAAAGCAAATATTGTCAACATAACCATCCCCATCGGCATCGATATTTAAATCGGAAGGTATCGGAAAATTTTGATTAATCCATTGAATTGCATCCACCAACAATTGATGTTCACGTATTCTTCGTTCGTTTGCCCCATTATAACCATTGGGATTGGTCGAAGCATTGTAAGGTTGAAAATAGTTTCTCGGATGAGAATCCATGTAAGATGCATTATTGATTTGCGGATTATCTACCATCGGATAATGATGACTTTCAATGGTAAGCTGATTGTAAGAGACCTCTTGATAGTAGGCTTTCAACGAATAACCGGTTGTCTGATTCAACGCATTGTAGTAGCTTTGCCTTGGAGTTTGTATCTCATCTTCTTCGGCAAAACGAATATAAATAACGAGATTATTAAATGTCCCGGTGTGAAGGGTGTTTTTAGCTCCACCTGATTTTCTTAGGTTTGGTTTTTGGGGTATTTCCAAATCTAATCGACGTTGTCTGATAAGCTCCCGATTGATTTGAATGCTTTTATCCATACCGACTTTTCCGGGATTAACCTCGCCAACAATGTATTGGCTTGGAATGTAGCTTTCGCCGTTAAAAACAGCGTAACGATAATATCCATCGGCGCCTTTAATAATCGGATAACCTTCTTCATCATGTAACCAATTGAAAAACTCATCGCCTGATTGGTAACAATGAATCACTACACCATTAGGCTGGACAACGATGTAGGGCAGATTTTCAAATGGGGCTGCCATGATTTTCATAGCGAATGTGAGCCCAAACATAAAAATAAATAGTCGCTTCATTTTAAGATTGTTTTAAATTAGCAACCAAAAATACAATTTTTAATAATCAACAAAAAAGCGGCCGTTTTTTTCAGCCGCTTTTTATGAATTTATTTTTCAAAATCAATCAGGATCTATAACATTAAAATTTAAAAAGTCTCTTACATCCTCAACATACTTTATATATTCGGGGGCTTTATATTCCATAATCAATTTCAGAAGTGAATCTATTCGATCGGAGGATACGATAGTGTTTCGGTGTTGAGTGTGTAAAAAACCCAGTTCTACCATGGTGTCTAAAAATTTAAGCAAAAGTCCGTAGTAGCCACAAATATTGGCTAAACCAATGGGTTTTGAATGAAGTCCCAATTGAGAGGCTGTTGTGGTTTCAAACAATTCTTCAAGAGTTCCAAATCCACCGGGCAAAGCAATAAATGCATCCGCAAGTTCCATCATCTTAGCTTTCCGTTGATGCATGGTATCAACTTCAATAACCTGATCAATAGTGGTTTCTGCCAAGCCTTTTTCGCTTAGAAACCGGGGAATGACACCAATGGCTGTTCCTCCATGTTTTTTCAAACTTCGGGCAAGTTGATGCATTAATCCCACCGAGGAGCCTCCATAAACCAATTCAATATTGTTTTGGGCAAGCAACTTCCCTAGGTTTGTAGCGGCTTCCAAATATTCATGCTTTATGCCGGTATGCGAACCGCAAAAAACAGCAATTCGTTTAATTTGTGACATTCAGACTTCTAATTTGGATAGATCAAATGATGAATTAGTTTTGCTGGCCGGCTTCGGGTGTTTTTTCTTCAGCTTTTGGCTCCTCAACTTTAGCCTCTTCCGACTCCGTTTTTTCTACTTTTTCTAGTTTAATAGCCTTCAAGGTGTAAATTGCAACATAACCTTTGCCTGAAGACGCTATCTGTGCACGATAGGCTTCAATTTTTGATTTTGCATCGGTATGTTCACCCATATCAGCTTTTTCGGCATGTTGACCTTGATTATGTCCCTCACCTTCGTGAGCTTCTTCAGCCAACTCTTTTTCCCAATTGTTCAAATATTCTTCATCAATTCTCATTTCTTCTAGAGAACCGGAAATCTTGTAAACTAATCCTTCCATCTCAGGAGAAAAAGACTGCAAATTCGACGATGGTTCAACTTTTAGACGCTTAGTGTTATCGTCGTTTGTCAAAAACAGCTTACCGCCTCCATGACCACACACATGCCCCACAGTACCGATAACGGTAATGTTTTTACCAACAAATTGCTCAGCTTGTTCCAGTGCTTTATCAACACCCATTTCTTCTGTCGGAACATTATTCTGTTTTGTCCCGCATCCAACGGCAAAAACCGCTGCCAAAGCATAAATTGCTACTTTTTTCATAATTTGATTCGTTTTAAATTAGTTTACACAAAGGTACTATTTTTTGCGAAAAAATTTATCTTTGTGATGAAACACTTAAAAAAAAATATCGTTTATACGAACAAGTTTAATTTTCAAAACCGATTGAATGAAGATATATACAAAAACAGGTGACGACGGTACCACCTCCCTTTTGGGTGGTACGCGAGTACCAAAATATCATTTGCGAATTGAAGCATACGGAACTGTTGATGAACTTATCAGCTATTTAGGCCTCTTACGCGACCAACCTAAAATGGAAAAACATTGGCAAGAAACCATAATAGAAATACAGGAACGATTGATGTCTGCATCCGCTATTTTAGCAGCTGAGGATAATAACGAACATAATCCGATACCACCGCTCTACATTTCCGACGTGGAATTTCTTGAGCGTGAAATGGATGTTATGAACGACCAACTCCCCCCCTTGCGATCTTTTATCCTTCCCGGAGGAAATGTCACCGTATCCCATACACATGTAGCAAGATGTATTTGCAGAAGAGCCGAAAGACTCGCTATTCAAGTTCAAGAAAACTATGGAAATTGCGAGATGGTTGTAAAATATCTCAACCGTCTTTCGGATTTTCTATTTGTTTTAGCCCGAAAATTAAGTTTTGATTTAAAAGCAAAAGAGATTGTTTGGCAACCCCGAATTTAATGTTTTTTTTTATTTTTGCACAAAATTTAACAACACCCAAAAATTGAGTTCTTATGTACTGGACTTTAGAATTAGCCTCGAAATTGGAAGACGCTCCTTGGCCGGCAACCAGGGATGAATTGATTGATTATGCCACCAGAACGGGAGCTCCTCTTGAAGTCATCGAAAATCTTCAGGAAATTGAGGAAGAAGGCGAGATTTATGAAAGTATTGAAGACATCTGGCCTGATTATCCAAGTAAAGAGGATTTTCTGTTTAACGAGGATGAGTATTAAAGTAATTTAACTATGAATCAGAAAAGGGAGTTTTTAAGCTCCCTTTTTTTGCTTTCAATATAAAACCGATATTTTTGTTGCTGTATTTGCACGATTTATGAAAAAATTGATTCTACCATTCATCGGAATTGGATTTCTATTTACTATTTACTCCCTAGCAACACCCGACGGCTTTAACAAAATGCCTGAAAATCTTGAATCGGAAAAAAGCGGTAACTATTTTACGTTCGACACCACCACTTACTGGGTTGATTCAGTTTTTAAATCTTTGACTCTCCAAGAAAAGATTGGACAGTTGTTTATGATAAGTTTACTATCGTCTAAGGACAAAAAAACGCTGGAACAAACTGCCCAATTGGTGGAAAAACACAACATCGGCGGAATTATATTCATGAAAGGCTCACCGCTACGACAAGCTCATTATACAAACTATCTTCAATCAAAATCCAAAACTCCGTTGCTTATAGCCATTGATGGAGAATGGGGACTTGCCATGCGACTAGACAGTATCGAACCTTTTCCTCGCCAAATGATGTTAGGCGCTGCAAACAATGAAGAATTAGTCTATGAGATGGGAGTAGAAATAGCCAAGCAATGCAAATTGATGGGAATTCACATAAACTTTGCTCCCGTAGTCGATATAAACAACAATCCCAACAATCCGGTTATCAACAGTCGTTCGTTTGGTGAAGATAAAAACAAAGTTCTTCGTTTAGGATATGCCTACATGTCAGGAATGCAAGACCAAGGTTTGATTGTTACAGCCAAACATTTTCCCGGACATGGCGATACTGATGTTGACTCTCACTATGGACTGCCAATAATTTCACATCCTAGACGACACCTTGAGAACTTTGAACTTTACCCTTTTCGCAATCTGATTAAGCTCGGTCTTAATGGTATAATGGTAGCCCATGTTTCAGTTCCTTCATACGATTCAACACCTAAACTACCGGCGACCCTCTCCTATCCAATAGTAACCGAATTGTTACAAAACCGATTAGAATTTCGCGGACTTATTTTCACCGACGCCTTAGATATGGCAGGAGCCTCCACCGGACGCTCCCCCGAAGAAGCCGCTTTGCTTGCCTTTAAAGCCGGAAACGATATCCTTCTAATGCCCCCCGACCCTGAAAAGGCCATCAAACGTTTTGAAGTAGCAATCAAAAGTGGTGAAATATCCATTGATGAACTTAACCATAGGTGCAAAAAAATTCTGGCAGCCAAAGAAAAAGCCGGCTTAAACCATTTCACCCCCATCGACACCAATAACCTTTTAAATAAACTCAACAACAAAACAACCCAATATCTTAACCATAAATTTGCCGAAAAGGCTATTACACTGCTACAAAACAAAAATGAATTGATTCCCATTGTCGATCTATCGAAACCGTCACTGGTGATCAGCATCAATGGGGGAAAAAACGAATTTTTCTTCAATCGAGTTAAAAACTACAATAGAACTAGAATCCTACGATATTACGATAGTTTATCTCCAACTCAGATAAACAAAATCCTTTTAGATGCCGCCCAAGCGCCATACGTTATTGTACCCTGGTTTGGTCTAACCCAACTTCCCAAAAAGAACTACGGAGGCACTAGAAAAAGTATTGAGTTTATAACCGAATTAACGAAAAGAACAAAAGTGATTTTGGTGCTTTTTGGAAACCCATTTCTTCTAAATATTGGTATTGAAACAAAGATTCTCGATGGACTAATTGTAGCATACGAAAATACAAAATATACACAAGACTATGCCGCACAACTTATTTTTGGAGGCATTGAAGCACAGGGAGTGCTTCCGGTAACAGTAGGGAATTTCAAAGCCGGCTTCAAAAGCCTAAAAACAGAAAAAGTCCGTCTGGGTTTCTCAATTCCTCAAGCGGTTGGAGCCAATGAGTCATATTTGTACAAAATCGATTCATTAATCAACACCTCCATTTCCCAACAAATGACTCCAGGGGCTCAGGTTTTATGCTCACATAAAGGAACTGTTTTTTTTTATAGATCCTATGGATTTCAAACCTACGATTCTACAATTTCTGTCACCGATACTACCATCTACGATCTAGCCTCACTGACAAAAGTTTTGGTTACCACGCCACTTTTGATGCATCTCCACGAGGCGGGGAAGATAAATATTTCGGATCCTATTGGCAAATATCTCATCCTTCCTAAGGAAATTGCCTCTAAAAGAATAATGGATATGATCGCCCACAGAGCCGGATTTGTCGGTTGGATTTTGTTTATGAGGCAATTTGTCGATAGTACAAAAAATCTGCAATCTCAATATTTCTCATCAACCTATCAAGATAGTTTCCCAATACCGGTAGCCGATAGCCTTTGGGCATCACCTTCCGTAGTCGATTCGGTATTTAATACTATTTATCAAACACCGTTAAAAAGCAACAACAAATATCTTTATAGCGATCTACCATTTTATCTTTTCATGCAATTAATTGAAAACATTGAAACAAAACAGATTGATTATTTAATCGACAGTCTTTTTTACAAACCAATGGGAATCAATACATTAGTTTACAATCCATTAAAATACTTTTCTCGGGACCAAATTGCCCCAAGTGAAATAGATAGTTTATATCGTAAAAGAAAAATCCATGGGTTTGTTAACGATCCAGGAGCTGCCTTACTTGGAGGCAAATGCGGTCACGCCGGACTATTTGGCAATGCTTTAGATGTAGCTAAAATGGGACAAATGTACTTAAATCAAGGATATTACGGTAACGTAAGACTATTAAAGCCAAAAACGCTTGAGCTTTTTACCACTGCACATTTTAAAAAAGAAAAAAATAGAAGAGGATTAGGTTTCGACAAACCCGACCTTTGGGATAACCATAATGGCCCAACTATAAAAAACATATCTCCAAAAAGTTTCGGGCACACCGGGTTCACAGGAACCTACCTTTGGGTTGATCCTGAAAAAGAAATTGTTTACGTTTTCATTTCAAACCGCACATTTCCCTCTGCCAAAAATAATTCACTGGTA
>DAOTAV010000133.1:0-7059 GCA_035382785.1 Salinivirgaceae bacterium
CCTTATTCGGGGCAAACCGCTTCCCGAGGGTTGGCTGGGTAAAAATCATGCTTGTTTTCAACTTGCCGATCATGCCTCCGGCGATGTTTTTCTTTTTCTCGATGCCGATGTTATCATCACCGATCCTGCTTTTATACAGCGCGCTGCCACTTTTCTGAAAAAACACCATTTGGGACTAATTTCCGTGTTCCCCATACAACAATTAAACTCTTTGGGCGAACAGATTACCGTCCCGATCATGAATTACATTCTATTGTCCCTCTTACCCTTGGTATTTGTTCGATACTCGCCATTTTCGTCGCACTCAGCAGCCAACGGCCAATTTATGATGTTCGACGCAAACGTTTATCGAATGATAAAACCCCACCAAAGATTTAAAGATAATCCGGTGGAAGACATTGCCACTGCACGATTTTTGAAACGCCAAAAAATAAAAATTGCCTGCATCACATCAGAATCCGCCATTCAATGCCGAATGTATGATTCTTATCATAATGCGTTGTCGGGTTTTTCAAAAAACATTTTTATGTTTTTCGGGAACGTAAAGATTTTTGCTTTTTTATTCTGGCTTTTATCTTTCATTGGCCCTGTTATTATGCTTTTTACTAGTACTGTTCCTACCCTAATACTCTATTTCGGTTTGATTTTATCGTCGCTTCTACTCTACGCAAACACTTCAAAACAAAATCTATTTGTTGCTGTTATATTATATCCCATGCAACTTATTTTTATGCTGCATGTGATGATTAAGGCTCTCATATCAAAAAACAAACAGCAATGGAAAGGTCGATTTATTTCTTCATAATTATCTTAAGTCTTTTTATAAGGCCCGTTTTTGCTCAAAACAACCCTGAAATCTATCGTGCTTACATTACCGGCGATATGGCTCGTTGGAAAAGTGTTATAGATTCTTTGGAACGAACCAACCCACAATCCCCCACAGAAATTGCCGAACTTCTAAACTATCAATACGGCTACATTGCCTGGGCGATTGGAAACAACAAAACCACAGATGCAAAAAAATATTTATCAGAAGCACAAAAAACGCTGGAACGTCTCGAAAAGAAAGGATTCAATCCGGCCTTAGTGTATGCTTATAAATCGGCATTCCTGGGATTCGAAATCGGATTATCGCCTTATAAGGCTCCTTTCATTGGCCCTAAAAGCATCGAATATGCACGGCAATCGGTAAAACTGGATGAATCTAATTGTTTTGGATATATTCAGTTGGGAAATATTGCCTACTACACTCCATCGATGTTTGGAGGCTCCAAAACCGAAGCTTTACTCTACTATTTGGAAGCAAAAAAATTAATGGAAAAAAAATCATCTCTAATAAAGAATAACTGGAATTATTTAAATTTGTTATCGACTTTGATTATCTCCTATAAAGACCTGAAATTTCACGACCTTGCCATGCAGTATTGTCAAAAGGCTTTGAATTTTGAACCCGATTTTAAGTATGTAAAATGCGATTTGTGTCAACAATTGTCTAGCATTCAGAGGTATGAGTAAAAATGTATTGATAGTCGGAACCGGCCTGGGTGGTCTCTCTACCGGTCTTCGTCTTGCATCCAGAGGTTACCGTGTAACCTTTGTTGAAAAAAACAACAAACCCGGAGGACGCCTCAATCAACTTAGCAAAAATGGTTTCACCTTCGATACCGGCCCTAGTTTCTTCAGCATGCCTTACGAATTTGAAGAGTTGATGACCGACTGCGGATTATCCATGCCATTCCGTTTTGTTGAACTCGAGCCTCTTTACACGGTTCACATTCGCGGAACAAATCAAAAATTCGCCCTATATAAAGACATTGATAAACTGGCCGAACAATTTGAGCCCTTTGAGCCCGAGTTTAAACAAAAGTTCATTGCATACCTCAAAAAGTGTGAAGCCATCTACAACGATACCGTCGATGTGGTGATTCGTCAAAACTTCGATAATCTCTTCGACTATGTAACCGCACTGATGCAGGTTAATCCTATACACCTTCCGATATTGTTACGTTCGTTCTGGCAACAAACCAAACATTACTTCCGTTCGCGCGAAGTGCGCCAAATTGTTTCGTTGGTTGCTTTTTTCCTCGGACGAACTCCCTTCGACACCAACGGTGTTTATACCTTGCTTTCACAGATCGAATTTAAACACACCGGATATTACAACGTAGAAGGTGGCATGTACACCATTGTTGAGCGCTTGGTTGAACAACTTCAAAAATTCAACGTCGCTTTTCACTTTAACACAGAAATTGTTGACTTTGAGCGACAAAACAATCGTCTCACCGCATTAATCGACCAAAACGGCAAACGTTGGGAAGCCGATATTTTTGTTATTAACTCCGATGCCGCTTATTTCCGTGGTAAAGTCTTCAAGCGTCGGAAATATTCCGAAAACCACCTACGGAAAATGGACTGGACCATGGGATATCTCACTATTTATCTAGGTCTTAAAACCAAACTTCCCGAAGTTGAACATCACAACTATTTCATCGGCAGCAATTACGAAGACTACGCCAAGGATGTAATGAAAAATCCCGGAACACTGGAAAAGCCTTACTATTACGTAAACTTGATTTCAAAACACAACCCCAACTGCGCTCCCGAAGGTTGCGAAGCCGTTTTCATTGTTTGTCCGGTTCCAAACCTTCTCTTCAAAAACAACTGGAACGATCGCGATGCTATCATTAAAAGCATTATCGACGATTTTTCGGAACGCATCCAACGAAACATAGCCAACGACATTGTCTTGCTCGAAGCATATACCCCTGAAGATTGGAAACATCACTTCAACCTCTACGAAGGTAGCGGTCTAGGGCTTTCACACTCCATGCTTCAAATCGGTGCACTTCGTCCCAAAAATTTCGACGAAATCTTTAATAACACCTTCTATGTGGGAGCATCAACCATCCCAGGAGCAGGTTTGCCCATGGCCGTTATCAGCTCTAAACTGGTTTGCCAACGAATCTACGATTTTTCAAACAACAGTTAATTTTCAATTCTGTCAGGAAAAGATTCTGCGGTTAGATAGATTTTCTGGTTTGGAAATATCGAAATTCTCTTCAGAAAATTGATGTTTCCGAAAACAGACTTCTTCATTTTTTTGCCCACCGGAGATGTAACAATGCATCAAAAGACTCGTCGCCCTATTGCTTGAGGAAGTGAGAGTGCTTTCATGAACTATAAAAAAATTTAATTGCATCAACTCATGCATGCCACTGAATATTAACAAATTGTTCGTTTGAGAAATAATAGAAACGATCTCACATTCTGTGCCTTAACATCCAAACGCTGCCTGCTCATCCCTTAATTAGTCATAGACAAAAGAAAAGCATCCGCATTGTTGTTTCAACCCAAACGGATGCAAAATATATTGACGGCCCCGATTTAGAATACAAATAAGGGCTAATAAAACGTAATAAAAAGAAAACGATGTTCTGCCTTAGGATCTATAAAACCTTTATTTCAAAGGTTAAATCCATAATCCGACGATACATGGCACTAACACCGCAATACCTTTCCTGACTTAAATCCACTGCTTTTTGGAGTTTTTCCAAATCAAGGTCTTTACCCTTGAATTGATACTCAATGTGCATCGATTTATAAACCTTTGGATGTTCTTCGGTTAATTCGGCGGAAACCAACACATTGAAATCATCGAGTTCCACGCGCATTTTTTTCAAAATCGAAACCACATCCATGGCGGTGCAACCTGCCAAAGCCAGGAGCATAAGAGGTTTAGGGCGAGGACCAGTATCATGTCCGCCTACGGATTCATCAGCATCGATTAAAATTTTATGACCGTTCACCAACCCTTCAAAAGCCATGTCGGACTTCCATTGTAATGATACATTGTTTTTCATCGTTCAATTCTTAAATTTTTGTAAGCCGTTAGTTAAACGCCGTTTATGGCAAAATTGTTCGTACCTTTACCAAAAACTTTGACGTTCATGGAACGGCGTTTTGTTCAATTTATTACTCGCCACCGCCTCTTTAATCACAATCATCGGTTGATTGTTGCCGTCAGCGGAGGAGCCGACAGCATGGTTTTACTTTGGTTGCTGCATCATCTGAAATACGATATTATTGCAGTACACTGCAATTTTAACCTCCGGCCGGGCGATTGCGACCTTGACCAACAACTTGTGGAAAGGTTTTGCCAAGAAAAAAATATTCCTTGTCGCATAAAAAGTTTCGACACCGTTGGTTTTGCTCGCGAAAATAGCCTTTCGCTGGAAATGGCAGCCCGACAGTTGCGATACCAGTGGTTTGAAGAAATCCGTCGATTGTTGAATGCTGATTACATATTAACGGCACATCACTCTTCCGACAACGTTGAAACCGTGATGTTGAACATCGTCCGTGGAGCTGGATTAAAAGGTTTAACCGGAATAAAAATTCAAAACAACCATATTGTCCGACCACTTCTATGGGCATCAAGTCACGCAATTCGACAATTTGCCTTACTGCGGCAAATCCCTTACAGAATTGACCATTCGAACCACGACATATCAATCCCACGAAATAAAATTCGACACCAAGTCGTGCCTTTGCTCGAAAACCTTAATCCATCGTTTCTCAAAACCATGCAGCAAAACCTGTCGATTTGGAACGACTGGTTTTCGGTCGCCTCATCCCAAATCGATGAATACCTTCATCGTTCACTAACTGAGGAAAATGATAAAGTTATATTCCGACTATTGCCCAATACCCAACCTGAGCTTTTACGTCTTAGTTTCTTTACTCTTCTTCAGAAATTGAACTATAGCGGTCATCAGGCTTCCGACCTTCTCAACTTTATTCAAAGTCAAACCGGAACCGTTATAAAAACATCGCAACATCAGTTTATTAAAGATCGAGACAAAATTTTAATTATAAAAAATCATTTCAACAACAAACCTATCACCCAATCGATCAACGCCTTTCCTTTCGAAACCCACACCCCATTTTATTTTAAAGCATGGATTGAGCCCAACACCGGACAACAACTACCATTGGATGCCAATGTTGCCATGCTCGATTTTGACAACCTTGAACTTCCACTGGTTCTACGACGTTGGCAACCCGGCGATCGATTTTTTCCGTTGGGGTTGAGCTATTCAAAAAAAGTGAGCGACTTTCTGACCGATCGGAAAATTCCCCCGTACGACAAACAAAACCAATGGATTCTGACCGACCAACAAAAAGTTATTTGGATCATCGGCCAAAGAATCGATAATCGATGCAAAGTAACAAGCCAAACTCAAAAAATTCTACGGCTAACCATCATACCCTCCGAAAAATGAACAGTATATCAATGCAAAATCTAACCGAAAAACTTCTAACTTTGCCACTTCAAAAAAGGTAAAATTAAAAACTATGTTCAGAACACATACTTGCGGACAACTTCGCCTGAGCGATATAAAACAAACTGTAACTTTGGCCGGATGGGTTCAACGCATTCGTAACCTTGGTGGAGTAACCTTCATCGACCTACGCGATCGATACGGAATTACACAAATCGTAATAGATCAAAACTCACCCGAAACCCTTCGAACGCTGGTTGAAACCATCGGTCGGGAGTTTGTAATTCAAGTCACCGGAAAAGTTATTGAACGTGCCTCCAAAAATCCTAAAATTGAAACCGGCGAAATCGAAATTTCGGCACAAGTAATTCAAATATTAAATCCATCGGAAATTCCACCCTTTACCATTGAGGAAGAAAGCGACGGCGGCGATGAGCTCCGCATGAAATATAGGTATCTCGATCTTCGGCGTCCGCCCTTACAACGGAATCTGATGCTTCGCCACACCATGGCTCAGCTGATAAGAAACTACCTCAGCAACGAAAATTTCATTGAAGTTGAAACTCCGGTTCTAATAAAATCAACGCCCGAAGGTGCAAGAGACTTTGTGGTCCCCTCGCGTATGAATCCGCATGAATTTTACGCACTGCCGCAATCGCCCCAACAGTTGAAACAATTACTGATGGTGGCCGGCTATGACCGATATTTTCAAATTGTGAAATGCTTCCGCGACGAAGACCTTAGAGCCGACCGCCAACCCGAATTTACCCAAATCGACTGCGAAATGGCTTTTGTGGAACAAAACGATGTGCTCAATACCTTCGAAGGACTTATTCGCCATTTGTTCCTTAAACTCAAAAACTTCGATCCGGGTAAGCTACAGCGGATGCCCTACAGTGAAGCCATTGAAAAATATGGAAGCGACAAACCCGATCTCCGTTTTGGAATGGAAATCCACGACCTCACTTCGTTGGTTAAAAATCGCGATTTTTCAGTATTTAATACCGCCGAAAAAATTGTTGCCATCAACGCCACAGGATGTGCAAACTATACCCGCAAGCAACTCGACACCTTAACCGATTTTGTTAAAAGCCAACAAGTAGGCGCCAAAGGATTGGTCTATGTCCGATTCAACGATGACGGAACCGTGAAATCAACCGTCGATAAATTTTATCCGGAAGAAGATCTGAAAAAATGGTTTGACCACTGCCAGGGTAAAGTTGGCGATCTTCTGTTGATTCTCAGTGGCGACAATCCAACAGTGTTCCACCAAATGGGAGCTCTACGCCTTGAAATGGGAAAACAATTAGGTTTACTCGATAAAAATATCTTCCGCCCTCTTTGGGTAATTGATTTCCCTCTTTTAGAATGGGACGAAGAAACACGGCGTTTCTATGCAATGCATCATCCATTTACTTCGCCCAAACCGGAAGATATTCCCCTTCTCGATACCAATCCCAAGGCAGTACGGGCCAACGCCTACGACCTTGTTATTAACGGTGTTGAAATTGGAGGCGGATCGGTTCGGATCTACAACAAAGATCTTCAGGCAAAAATGTTCCAAATCCTTGGATTTACAAAAGACGAAGCCGAAAACCAATTTGGTTTCCTCATGAACGCCTTCAAATATGGAGCACCACCTCACGCCGGCATTGCATTCGGCTTCGACCGCCTCGTAAGCCTTTTTGCCGGACTCGACTCAATCCGCGATGTAATTGCTTTTCCTAAAAACAACTCAGGTGAGATGTCATGATGGACGCACCATCAACCATAAGCC
>DAOTAV010000134.1:0-7034 GCA_035382785.1 Salinivirgaceae bacterium
GTGCAGCCGAGTTGGCTGACAGTTCGGGCATGTGGACTTTCTGGGTATTGAAAGGTGTAGCATCCCTGTTTTTGGTATCGCGTTTGCTTTTTTATAGTTTCTACGCTATAGATTTTGCCAACTCAGTCCCCAACCTTTTTCGCAATTCAGGATTGCAATTAGGTTGGATAACGTTTAATGCAATTATAGTGAAAATTTTAAAATTTTGCAAAAAAAGTGTGATTTTTTGAGCTATTCAACCACGCAAATACATGTCAATAATTTAGATATAATAAAAGCCACAGCAGTCCCAACCCCCTTAAGGGCAAAGAAAAGAATAAATGAGAGAAAGTCACACTGATTTACAGCAAGTTGAGTCTTACGCCAGCTGTTTTATTATCAAAAATATCCGAAAAAATATTTTGTCTTAAAATCGTAATACCTTTATTTTCAAAGGGTAAAATTTACGCTGAATTGTTGTGTAATTTATTGTGGAAACTGCAGTTTCCCGGAGGCTTTCATATAAGCTGTTTCCCGGATTTTAAACTCGATTTTTGCTTCAATAAGATTGGTGCTAGCTTTTTGCCATTGTGTTTGCGATAAAAGTAAATCGGTGACGTGTTCTTGTCCGAGTTGATAACGTTGTTTTGATAATTCTAAATTTTTTGAAGCTTCATCAAGGGCTGTTTGTGTATATTGAATTTTTACCCATGCATCTTGCAAGTCTTTTTTGGTTTGCTCTAGTTCTAACTGCATGAGTTGGGTGGCATTCTCCTTTTCCAGTTGTTTAATTTCTTTGGAGAGTTTTGCCGACTTAATTTTGTTTCTTCCTTCGCCCCAGTGAAAAAGAGGTATGTTTAGGGTTGCCATGGCATTAAATCCTTGCGAGCCTAATGTTTTGGGACCTAAATCGATGTTGCCAATTTTCGAATATCCGGCCGCAATGCCAAAATTGGGAAGATATTTCGATTGCTCAAGGCGAATGTTTTGTTCCTCAAGGGCAACGAGTCCCGACAAAATTCTATGTTCAGGGCGTTGCTCAATAGATTCGTTATCAAATTGATGGAGGATGTTTTGCTCTATTTGAATAATGCTATCGGCGAGAATTAGATTGGTGTTTAAGGGCAATCCCACCATTTGACAAAGCGCCATACGAGCCATTTCTCGCCCACTTTTGGCTTTTTGAAGATCATAAAGAGCCTGATTGTACTCTACATTCACTTTGAGAAGGTCGGAATGGTGAACAAGCCCTACTTTTACAGCGTTTGAAACCTTTTCACGGAGGCTGTCGAGCATTGATACCGCTGTTGCGGCCAATTTCACTTTTCCCTCCACCGATAGCAAGAGCCAATAAGCCTGATCAACCTCGTAAATTAGTTGAAGCTTTTGCAGCAAGAGATTTTCCTCGGCCAATTGTTGACCAATCTTTGCCATACGATTGGCAGCTGCGATTTTTCCTCCCGTATAGATTGGTTGTTGAATTTGAATCCCTGCCATATATGCGCCTTTGAGCGAAATTTCCAATGGAAGGTAGGCATACGATTTAAAAATCGGATTTCCTGATTCGTCGTATATCGGAAGGCCGGTTATGGGATGATAAAAAAAGTCGGGAACAAGTTGCCCTGACGAAACATCGGGTTTATATACGGGTAAAAACAGATCTTCCTTGATTCCGTTTTCAAAGTATGCCATGGTTGCTGTTCCTGAAATGGTTGGAAGGTAAAACGATAGGGCAGTTTTACGTTCGGCATCGGCTTTTTCAACATTTTTCATAGCAATGTTAGCTGTTGGATTAACTTCCAGTGCCATCTTTCGGGCTTCTTCAAGGGTAATAACCTGCTGACTTGCTAAAGGTTGGCCGGTTACGATAATTAATAAGAAAATTATGAAACAATAGCGATTCATGTTTAATACGTTATTTGTTGGTGAATAGGTCTGAAACAGTTAGATTGGTTAATGGTTTAGAGGTGTCGATTTTGAAGAAAACGGCATAGAGTATGGGAACGAAAATCAGGGTAATGATAGTTCCCACAAGTAAGCCGCTGATGATGGTGACAGCCATGCTGCTATACATTGGATCGGTCAACAATGGAAGCATTCCCAAAATGGTTGTAATAGAGGCCATCAATACAGGACGGGTTCGTGCTATACTTGCTTTTACAATGGAGGTATAGGCGGGACAGCCATGTCGACGTTGATCTTCAATTTCATCAATTAAAACTATTGAGTTTTTGACCAACATGCCAATGAGGCCAAAAGTTCCAATAATTGCTATAAAAGTGTAGGGTTGCGAGGTTATCAAAAGTCCAGGAACTATGCCGATAATGGCCATGGGGATACAGAGCAATACGATAAGAGGTTTGCGATAATCATTAAACAAAACAATGAGAATAGCTACAATTATGAGAATAGTGAGGGGCAAATATTGGAAAATGTTTCGCAAAGCGGTTGTTTGCAGTTCGTATTCTCCCACCCATTGAACGGTATAGCCTTCAGGAAGGGGAATGGCTTCGATGGCCTGTTTAATATTTTGTCGAGCAATGGCCGGGTTTTGATCAGCAAGCGGCTCACATTGGGCTTGGATTGATCGTCGGCCGTTAAGACGACGGACTACCTGTTCTTCCGGCATTAGAGTAATTCCTTTGGTTATGCTACTTAGTGGAACCGATCGAATTATTTCTTCTTTTAAGGATTCAAATGTTTTTTGGCCCATGAAAATCTGCGAAATAGTCTCTTGGTTGATGTTGTCGATATTGGGCAAAAGATTCCAAACAGGAATATCGTCAAGATCTATAGGTTTTGAACCATCGCGATTGCGGATTTTAAGTAGTATGTTAACGGGATTTTGTCCATCATATACCTTGGTAATGGGCAAACCATCGGTAGCGGCCAGCAAAGCCAGTGCAACATCGGTGCGGCCGGTGTTGTTTCGTCGCGCAATTTCTGATTGGTACTGAGCAACGAGAACATTGCCGGTGGGTTCCCAGTCGGTGCAAATGGTATTTCGGTCGATAAACGGACTTTGGTGCATAATGACCATGGCACTGTCTGCCAAACGTTTTAATACCGCCGGATCGGGTCCGGTGAATTCAACTTCAACAGTGTGACTTGCTTTTACCGAAAGATTATATTTTCTGATCCGAAGATAGGCATCGGGATAATTCTGTCGAAGATAATCTTCAAAAATAGGTTTCATTCGGATCATGGTTCGGTAGTCTTTGAAATCGACTAGGAGTTCACCATAGTTGTCCGACATTTCTCCCAGAGGACGAACCAGACAATACCTTGTTGGCGACATTCCTTGGCTCGTTGTGACTTTTGTAACTTCGGGGTGTTTAAGCAAATATTCGGAAATATCATGAAGGTCAGCATTTACCTTGTCGGGAGAGGTTCCAAAAGGAAGTTTATACTCAATATAAACCTGATTGTAGTTGAAGTCTGGGAAAAAGGTTTGTTTCACGAAAAAAAATCCATAAGCCGATAGTCCCAACAGAATCAAGGCTGCAATGGTTGTCACAATTTTATGATGGAGGAAGAATTCGAGTGTGTTTTTCAGCCATTCATAACCGCGGCTTCCATACAGTTTTGATTTTTCTGCCGGCAACTCTTTTTTAATAAACATGGCTGCAAACAGTGGTACTTGTGTCAGAGCCAAAATCCAGCTTATAAGCAACGACACACACAAAACAATAAATAAATCGTGAATATAAGTTCCGGCAGTATCTCTCGACAATATTGCCGGTAGAAATGAAAGAGCAGCAATCAGAGTTGCACCAAGCAATGGCCAGGCAGTTTTCTTTGCCGGTTGAACAAAGGAAGTTTTTATTCGGCCACGAGTTTGAGTTTGGACTAAGATTCCGTCAAGCACCACAATGGCGTTATCCACCAACATTCCCATGGCAACAATAAATGCCCCCAGTGAAATGCGATGCATAGTTCCGCCGGCCATTTGCAGAAACGGAAACGTTGCCAGAATGGTAAACAACAGCCCCGAGCCAATGATTACTCCGCTTCGTAAATTCATCGTTAACATTAATACTAAAATGACGATGGCTACCGACATTATGAGGTTTATCATGAAGTCGCTGATGGCTTTTCGAACAATATCGGGTTGGAAAAATACTTTCTCAAGCTTGTATCCGGCAGGAAGGTTTTTAGTGGCTGTTGCCATATAAGATTCAACTCGTTCGCCTAATTCTATGATATTTTCGCCCGACTCCATGGAGATTGAGATGCCAATGGCCGGTTTGTTGTTGACGAATAGAGTGTTATGCAAGGGTTTAGCATAAGTTCGCTCAATTTTAGCAATGTCTTTCAATAAAAACAATTCTCCTTTGAGACCCTTGATAACAATATTACCCAATTCTTCCGGGCTTGTTAGGTTGCCATTTACATGAATTCTAAGGTTTTGGTCGTTGGTTTGATAATTTCCGGCAAAAAGCGTTGCGGTGTAGTCGTTTAAAGCTGCGACAATTTGTGCCGGAAAAATTCCCATGGTAGCCAAATGTTCAGGAGTGAATATGATTTCTATGGTTTCGGGTTGTTCTCCATAGATAGCCACTTTATTTACGCCTTTGATGCGGAGCAAATTCTTTTTTAAGTATTGAGCATAGTCCGATAACTCTCTGTAGGAAGCACCATCAGTAGTTAAAGAATAAAACATTCCGTAAACATCGCCAATATCATCCAAAATCATCGGAGCTTGAACGCCTTTCGGAAGATTGGGCAACACTTTTTGTATCTTTCTTCGCATAAACTCCCATCGTTGGGGAATCTCGTGCTGAGGAACCGTCATTTTTAATTCCACGTCGATGATGGAAATATTGGCCGACGAACGGCTACGAATGCTTTCAATATCAGGGAGTTCGCTCAAGGCATCTTCCAAAACATTGGTAACTTGCATTTCCACTTCATGAGCCGAAGCCCCGGGATAAATGGTTATTACCTTGGATAAAAAAACTACAATCTCAGGGTCTTCTAATTTACTTATTGAACGGTAGGAGAGCAGTCCCCCCACAACAATGGCTGTCAATAGGAAGAAAAATAGGCTTTTTCTGCGAAATACAAGTTCTGATAAATGCTTCATGTTATTTGATTTTTCTTTTGTTGCAATCAATCGACAAACATATTACTCAAGACAGCTTGTTACACGGGATAATTGTTTTATAACAAACGACCTATGTTGGTTTTTGAAGCCCTTTCAATCAATAGGACCTTAGTATTTTCTTTCAAAGCATTCACTCCGGAAACTACGATTGTTTCTTCGGGTTCTAGATTTCGTGCTATTACCTTTCCGTCGGTTTGAATTTTTACAATCTCAAGTTGTTTGGATTGAACTGTTGAGTCAGAACTATTGTAAACCCATACAAAGGGTCGGTTGTCTCGATAAAATATGGATTGTATGGGAATTAATATGTTATTTTCTGCCGTATTCGAAAGAGTAACTCGTATGGTAATTTCCGTTCCCGGGATAAACGACATCGACATCGTTGGGTTTTTGGAAGTAAACATGGCCTTAATCAGTTGTCCGCCTGAAGCTTTGGCTTCGTTTTCAAGTGGGACAATAGCTATTGTATCACCGCTCATCAGCGACATCGCTTCGATGGCTTTGTAACGGTCTCGGAGTATGAAGAATTCCGCAGGGAGAAAAACTTCAAAAACAGGTCTCGATACATCAATGATTTCAAGAACAGGCATGCCGATATTAACAATTTCGCCCGGTTTGAAATAGATTTGCTGTATGTAACCCGAAAATGGAGCGTATAGTTTGGTGTCGTTCAATTGGTTTTCCGAATATTGCAATTTTGATGTTATCATTTTTTGACCGGCTATTGCTTTTTGATAATCGGCTTCCGAAACTCCGTTTTTATTGTATAATTCAATTACTCGGCTGGTTTCAGCTATAATTTTATCGTATTCGGCTTTTGTGGCTTCGTATTGAATGGTATAATCCCGATTATCGATTTCGGCCAATAGTTCACCCTTTTTCACAAAGGCTCCTTGATTTACCCAAATACGTTGGATAGGTCCAGCTACTTTGAATGATAGCCTAACCAATTGATATTCTTTTATTTTACCCGGAAACTCACGTGTTGATTCCGGAGCCACAGGTGCCACTTTTTCAACTCGCACACGAGGAGCTATTTCTTGTGGTTTTGTATTGTTTTGAGTGCAACCCCAAAAAAAGGGTATTGCACACAGAAGGGATAGAAATCGCTTTATCATTTTTTTACTAGGTTGATTTTGATATGCAAAATAATCAATACCCTAGCCAACATTCTAGGAAATGTTACCGAAGTGATTAAATCCGATTTTGAAACGACGCTAAAGAGTCTTTATCGGGTAAACAACACCCCAAGCCGTAATGCCGCGAATTCGAAATAATGCGACTACGATAGCCCAATCGATTGAAGGTTTTATTAAAAAGCTTCAACTATTTCGAAACTTTGTTCGCCAAATAAGTAAAGATTCTTTTTATATCGGAATGCAGCTTTATAACCCGGATTCAGAGGAAAAAGCTCTTTTATGGAAAAGTCTGATAAATCAAGCTCTATTAACAGGTCGTTATCAACCACTAATGTTTTTGGATAGCTAAGTTGCACTTGCTCTGCACCTGAAAGCTGTAATTCACTTATTTTCTGTCCGAATAAATCTAAAATCAACCACCTATCTTCCAAAAAAATAAAAAGTTGTTGATTAAACTCTTTCATTTTCTTAATAGAATTAGTGTTGCCATGCCAACTGAAAGTAAAGGAAAATTCGGTAGAAAAATTTTCACGTAGCTTGGAAAGCGTGTTTTGAATTCCGTCGGCAACCCAAAATTTCCCGTCGGATGTGTTGCAAACAGCCACAATATCAAACATCCTTTGCTGCAGGTCGAAAAGCGGAGAAATTTCAATCAATTGTTGATTCAGCAAAATCAAACAGTCGAACTGTTCAAAGAAAACAGCGATTTTAAAATTATTAGAAACATCGAAGGAGTGAATTTCCATTTGTTTCGGACTGTTCCATACAGCTATTTTTGTTCCTTGAGTATCATATTTTTCAATCGAAGC
>DAOTAV010000135.1:0-6977 GCA_035382785.1 Salinivirgaceae bacterium
ATGAGCAAAAAACGTTATCTACGAAATCAATTAAGTGTTTTAGTTATTTTAATCCTACTTGTAGTTCTTCCCGGTTGTGGATATTTCTGGCGTGCTTTAGTCTATCAAAAAGTGGGAATTCTTGATTATCATATATTTCATAATCGACGCATCGATGTTGAAAATCCTCAGCCATGGCAAAAGCATCCACTTTATAACAGCTATTCGATGCCACAATCTTACACTGAATACATGGATTCATTAAAAACGGTCGGATTTGTTGTTATTCAAGACGGAAAACTGCTTTATGAACGTTACGCAACCAACTGGTCTGATACAGCAATCAGCAATTCGTTTTCCATGGCAAAATCAATTATTTCGATGATGATAGGAATATGTATCGACAAAGGATATATTAAAAGTGAAGACGATTTCGTTCGGGACTACATTCCCGAATTCAACACGCCCGAAAATCGAAATTTGACGATAAAGCACCTTTTAAATATGACTAGCGGTCTAAACTGGAATGAAGCTTATGCCAATCCATGGTCAACCACTACCAAAGCGTATTACGGAACACAACTTGAAAAACAGGTATTAAAACTGAAAGTGGTGGAACCATCGGATGTGAAGTACGATTATAAAAGCGGTGATACACAACTGCTGGCCATTATCATACGAAATGCTACAGGAATGCCCGTAGCTGAATTTATGGAAAAATATCTTTGGAAAAAAATCGGAGCCGAGACCCCTGCCCTTTGGTGTCTTGACCATAAAAACGGTCTCGAAAAAGCTTATTGTTGTGTGAACGCTACAGCAAAAGACTTTGCTCGACTAGGACAACTAATTTTAAATCAAGGAATGTGGAATGATGAGGTGGTTTTATCCAAAAATTACATTGAAAAAATGCTAACCCCGGCGTCGCATCTGATTGATGAATTTGGAAAAACCAACGACTATTATGGATATCAATGGTGGAAAATTATGTATAATAATCATACCGTTCATTATATGCGTGGGATTAATGGACAATATGTATTTATTATCCCTGATAAAAATGCAGTGATTGTTCGGTTAGGTCACAAACGAAGTAAAGTTCGTATCAACGATATACCTTCGGATTTATTTGAATGGCTCAACATAGGTCTTGATATTTTGAGCAAAGCGGAACAATAAAATATGCACAATGAAAAATATAGTCATTTCAGGTGTGAGTCAAGGAATCGGATTTGAATTAGTAAAAAAACTACATCAAAATCATCAAGTTTTTGCTATAACCTCACACAAGGAAAAAGCTCAAACAATTTTACCTGAAACGAATGTAACTTTGCTTGAGATTGATTATCTAACCACCGATCCATTTAGCGCTTCTATCCCTTTTCCGGAAAGGGTTGATATTTTAATCAACAATGCGGGAATTCTCATCAATAAGCCGTTTGAAGAATTAACAAAAGAAGAAATTGAAAAAAGTTTAGCCGTAAATTTTACAGGAGCATTACGGCTAATTCAACGACTCATACCTAACTTAAAGCAATCACCAACAGCTCATGTCGTAAACATCGGCTCCATGGGAGGCTTTCAGGGAAGCTCTAAATATCCTGGATTGTCGGTTTATTCAGCAACTAAAGGAGCTTTAGCCGTTTTAACTGAAAGTCTTGCATCCGAATATGTAAACACCAATATACGTTTCAATTGTCTATGTTTGGGTGCGGTTCAAACCGAGATGCTTCAGCAGGCTTTTCCCGGATATCAGGCCCCAATCAATCCTAATGGCATGGCCGAATTTATCATCGATTTTGCTTTTAATGGCCGGAATTATTTCAATGGAAAAATTTTGCCGGTGGCTTTAAGCAACCCATAGTCTATGGAAAACAATCGCGTTTTGCTTGGCATGAGTGGAGGTATCGATAGTTCAGTGGCGGCTGTACTGCTGAAGCATTGGGGATATGAGCCGGTGGGGGTTTCATTTATTTTGTGCAATAATTCCGATTCGGTAGCCGGTGCCAAGCTTGTAACTCAAAGGCTTGAAATTGAACACCATTTTTATGATGCATCGGAACGTTTTAAGCAAACTGTCATTCAATATTTTTTTGATGAATATTTGTCTGGTCGTACGCCCAATCCATGTGTTCGATGTAATCAACTCATCAAATGGCCTTTGTTATTTTCACTAGCCCGAAATTATGACTGCCATTTTGTAGCAACCGGTCATTATGCCCAAAAATTTCAAGTTGGTGACAACAATTTACTACGAAAAGCCTTTGATCGTCAAAAAGATCAGACTCACTTCCTCTGGGGAATAACTTCTAATGATCTTAACAAGATCTTGTTTCCTTTAGGAAATTTAACAAAAAACACAATAATCTCAATTGCCCAAAATCATAGCATAAGACTTGATAAAAAACAGAAATCGAGTGTCGGACTCTGTTTTGTTGAGAGTGATTATCGTTCCACGATTAAAAAATTGGCCGAACAAACAAAAACGGATATACAACCGGGCGTATTCTATGATATACATGGAAATTGGTTAGGACGCCATAAAGGGATAGCTTTTTACACCGTAGGACAAAACAAGGGTTTAGGATTGAATCTCAATCGGCGTTTTTTTGTTCATTCTATCGACGCTAAAACGAACGCAATAGTTCTTTCCGACTTCAAATCCCTAATGAAAGATAAATTGATTCTGGAAAATTTCCGGCTACACCTTCCCGTTGATGATGGTAAAACCGAAGTGGAAGTTAGAGTGCGATATCGAGGGAAATCGACAACAGGTACTGTAATCCAACATGGTGATTTATTACATATAAAACTAAGCAGCCCCGAGTGGGGAATTGCTCCCGGACAGTCGGTATCTCTTTACCATGGAGATATTTTAGTCGGTGGTGGCTTTATAGTTGATGAATAATTATTATAGGTTTATTCCCAACACCGTAACATCGTCGATTTGATCATAATCGCCTTTCCATTTAACGAAAAACTCCTTCAATGCTACACCCTGGTCTTTTGTGTTGAGATATAGATTATTTACAATCAACTCTTTAAATCGTTGGCTCTTTAGTTTGGTGTAGTTTTCACCGCCAAACTGGTCGAAATAGCCATCGGTAAACAGAATGATGGAATCACCATGATGATATTGAAAGGTTTGTGAAGTAAACGATATCATTTTGGGTTGAACGGCCACTGTCGTTGGATCACCTTTATACTCTTTGAGCTTTCCCCGATGGATATGATACATCGAAAGATGTGCGCCGGAAAACTGAATTCTCTTTTGGGTTCGGTCAATAGCTAAAATAGCAATATCGAGTCCATCTTTCTGCGATCCAGGGGAGGACTCTTGTTTCAAAGCATTTATTATTTCCTGTCTTAACAAAGTTAAAACCATGGCAGTATCAATAATTTTATCCTTGTTAATAATTTCACGTAACATAGTAAATGCGAGCATACACATAAATGCACCTGGGACACCGTGTCCTGTGCAATCTGCCACAGCTAACATGTCGTAACCTTCAACATATGAATAATAATAAAAATCTCCGGAAACCTTATCGCGTGGAATATAGATCACAAAGTTGTCAGGGAAACGAAGTGAAAGCTCTTGATGTGACGACATGAGCGAATTCTGTATCCGAACAGCATAATCGATACTTTGAGTTAATTCGAGATGAATTCTCTCAAGTTGTTGTTTTTGTTCAAATACAGTATCGCGTTGTTGTTCAATTTCATCGCGCTGTAGTACCACCTCATGGAGTAACTGGTTTAGCTCTTCATTTTTTTGGGAGAGTTCGTAGGTTTTTTGATTTACAAGATACTCCAATTCCTTCTGGCGATTTCGCAATTGTCTCGAACGATATCGGTTAAACCCTAGAACTATGGCAATAAATAAAATGGTATAAATCAGGTAGGCATACCAAGTTGCCCAGAAAGGCGGCTTTATTCTGAACGAAAATTGTGCTACCCGACTCCAATGATTATCAATACTTTTTGCCTGTACTTCGAATGTGAAATTTCCAGACGGTAGACTTCGATAATCGATTTTATTTTCATTGGTCTCATACCACTCATCGTCGAGGCCTCTAAGTCGAACCCGATAGGAAAGATTCGATGTATAAGTAATATCGGATGCTGAGAAAATAAATGTTAGATGATTCAATCGATAGGGTAAAACAAGTTTATTAGGAAGCCCTGAAAATGGAAGCAAATCCGAAAATTCAATTCCCAGCTCAGCTTTTTTTTCATCTTTTATCTCAGAAAAATCAAATAAATTACCTTTAATATAAACTGCACTAATTTCAACAAATGGAGTTTTAACATTGGCTCCGAAGTTTTCAACTTTAAAAGCGGAAAGGCACTTACCCGTACCCATCCATAATGTTCCTTTATTGTCGATTAGCATTGCATTTTTCAGAAAATCGAGCCCCTTGAGTCCATTTTCAGATCCAAACCAAACCACAGTGTTCTCTTTGTTGAGATCTAATCGATCATTTTCAAATAAGTCAGGAATGCACAATAATCCTTTGTCTGTTCCCACCCATAATCGATCTTTATTGTCAAAAACCATGCTTTGCACCGAAAGATTAATGTCGGAACGATTTAAACGAACCGGCAGAAATTGAATTTGCTTAGGACCTTTTCGTTGTTCTTCCAAAGTCAGGACATAAATTCCTCCATTATGGTGCGCTCCTATCCATAGATTCCCGAAACGATCTTTTGTTATGCAGTTAAAGTATTGTGTTGTTAAGCCATTATTTTGTGAATAATTAAATACCTCTTTTGTGTCAAAATCGATTGAATAAATGCGGTATAAGCCTCCATTTTCGGTGGCAATCCAAATATCTCCATTGATGTCGCTTTCAAAATCAAAAATATTTGGGTTGTCTAATCCGATTGTACCATTTAGGGAATAAATGTATTTACCGTCGAACATAAAGGCACCACCACCCCACGTTCCAATCCATAAATAATTTTTGCTATCGAGAAAAAGAGAAACTACGTTTAAATCGGTTAAACCATCTTGTTTTAAATAGTGATAAATGGTATCGTTTTGGACATGCATTAAACCACCACGCCATGCCCCTAGCCATAGGTCGTTGTTTGTGCCTTTCTGAATAGCTAAGACAATATCGCTTGTTAATGACTTTTTGCTATTATAAATCGTTAGGGTTTCATTCTTGAGATTAAAAAGCCCATCCGTTTCAGTACCAAACCATAAACTTTCGTTTTGCTCCTGTGTCAATGAATATACCAAGGAATTTTTAAATCCAACTTCTTCAGTGTAATGACGAAATGAATAGGGATTGTAGATATTTAAACCTCCGCCTCGAGTTCCAACCACTATTGTTCCGTTTTCTAAACGAAGTAAAACAGAAACATCCTTGTGACTTAATCCATTTTCCGGTGAAAAAATTGAGAAATATGAGTCGTTAAAATGGATAAACCCTAAATTTGGGGTTGCAATAAAAGGATTTCCATGTTCATCAACTACAATATCTTTGAATCTAATTCGCTCATTTAGTGGGAGTTTGTATAAAAAAAGTGAATCGTTTTCAATTTTTCCGTAAGTATCGGTATGAAACGTCAGCCAGATAACATTTCGAAGTGAATCGACAACAATTTTCAAGACATTATCAGAAAGAGGAAAATTCACTTTTGGACAAGGAATGAATTTACTTCCTGTAAACTTAAAAAAACGTCCCCCCCAAGTGCCAATCCAGAGATTGCCCCTATGATCGGCAGCTAAAGTTCGAAGTGAAGGATTAGTTAGTCCTTGTTCTCGACTATAGATTTTTATGGTATCGTTCCTGAAAGAACAAAGTCCATTGCCGGTAGCAAACCAAACAGTACCTTCTTTATCTTCCAAAATATCATATATTGTGTTATCCGGAAAACCTTGTCGGGTAGTGTACTGATAATAGTTCTTTCCGTCGTAAAGAACAGCTCCCTCGTCGAAACTACCGAACCAAAATTTTCCACTGGAAGTTTGCATTATCGATCGGACCGATTTTAAGGGGAAACCTTCACGAGGACTGAAATGTTGCATAATTAAACCATTATAACGAACAGCACCTTGATCGTTCATTCCGATCCATAAGGCATTCTGTTGATCTTCATAGGCACACAAAACGTACGATGAAGGCAATCCTTGCTCTACATCAATATAGCGTATATCAAAAAGAGCAACATCGCGGGTACGGGGTTTAAAATTGGAAATTATTCGTGGATTTACGGCTTTGAATATTTCCGGTTTAGTAATAGTATCAGTACCTAATATACTAAAAGTATTATTTTGCGGCAACGTTATGATTTTTGGAGAAATACTGTTGATGTTTGTATCATTCTCTCTGGTTGATAATGAAATTATTTTAAAAGGTTTTGGCTCCGGCAATCGAAATTTAGTAATTTGCTCTTTATACTCAGGTTTAAAAGAAAAGGCTTTGCCTTTGGCTAATGTTTTAGGCAATTGAGAAAATTTAAACCGCCCATTACTTTTAATTATATTACTATTATCATTCTCTTCTGCCATCAAAAGCGAAGAAAGCAACAATAAAACAATCAAATGAAATACCTCTTTTTTTAAACAAAAGCCTGCAAAGTTCATGTTCCCCCATTTTATCGTTTTTAAAGATACGAATTTGAAATGGATTTTGATGCCTTTTTGGTTAGAAAAAATATACTTTTGCAGAAACATGGAAACAGTTTTCTACAAAACCATAAAAGCACCTTCGCAAGGGAATTACAAGGAAAAAGGAAGTAAATTTTTGTCCTTTGCCTTTCCTGTTTCTAGTGAATCAGAAGTAAAGGAATATCTTCAAAAACTTCGAAAGGAGTACTACGATGCCACCCATCATGTTTATGCCTATCGCATCGGAAGTGATAAAAAATTTTTTCGCTGCAGCGACGACGGTGAACCATCGAACAGCAGCGGCCCTCCTGTTCTGGGACAAATTCAAAGTTTTGATTTAACCAATATTTTAATTGTTGTGGTTCGTTATTTCGGAGGA
>DAOTAV010000136.1:0-6969 GCA_035382785.1 Salinivirgaceae bacterium
GCGGCGCCATTAAGAAAATTCGCCTTCCCTCACCATATTTACGTTTAGTGTATTTAAAATAAGACACCTGCATTACTACTGAAAGATTCTCCATGAGAAAGATTCCACATAGGATTGGTATAAGTAATTCCTTTCGAATTAACACCGCATAAACGGCAATAATTCCCCCAATGGCCAAACTTCCTGTGTCGCCCATAAACACTTGAGCCGGATATGAATTATACCACAGAAATCCGATGAGAGCCCCGATGAACGCCCCCATGAAAACAACCAACTCGCCTGTATGTGGTATGTAAAATATATTCAAATAGGTTGCATAGACAATATTTCCCGACAAATAGGCTAAAATTCCTAAGGTAATTCCTATTAAGGCACTCGTGCCGGTGGCCAATCCATCTAAACCATCAGTTATATTAGCACCGTTGGAAACAGCAGTAATAATAAATATCACAATGGCTATGAAAACAATCCAAACGAGTTTTGACTTAAGCTCTTCATCTTCAATAAAAGAGATTAACACTTTATAATCACCGTCGTTATTCTTGAAGAAAGGTACATTAGTTTGGGTAGTTTTTACGTAATTCACTGCAGAAACTTCGACTTCTGCTACTTGCTTATGGGTTGTGGGTTTAATGACAATATCGGAATGAAGCCACATGGTTAAACCGACAATCAATCCTAGAGATATCTGCCCCAAGACCTTAAACTTTCCAGCCAAACCTTCTTTATTTTTTTTGAAGACCTTTATGTAATCGTCTAAAAAACCTATAAAGCCCATAAAAATGGTAGTGAACAACATCAGAACAATATAAACATTGTAAATCTTTGCAAATAAAAGAGTTGGGATAACTGTTGCCCCGATAATAATAACTCCACCCATGGTTGGAGTTCCCTTTTTTTGCATTTGTCCTTCAAGGCCTAAATCTCGAATGGTTTCGCCTATCTGCAACCTTTGAAGAATTCGAATAAAAGTTCCTCCGAAAATTAAAGCAATGGTTAAACTTCCTAAGAAGGCTAGCGCGGTTCTAAAGGTAATGTATTGAAACAGTCCCGCCCCGGGAAAGTCCAAACTTTGAAGCCATAAACCAAGATAATAAAACATAGGACTTTATTTTTCAAGTTCAGCTAAAATAGTTAATGCAATTTCTTTATCGTCAAAAGGATATTTAATACCTTTAATTTCCTGGTAATTTTCATGTCCTTTACCGGCAATCAGCACGATATCGTCTTTTGCTGCCATGCTTAACGCGGTTTTTATGGCTTCACGGCGATCGGGATTGATAAGCGAAACAAAATTGGAGCGGGGTTTAAGGCCTTGTTTCATGTCCTCAATGATAGCGATGGGATCTTCTGAACGCGGGTTGTCGCTAGTTAGAATCACAACATCACTCAATTGAGCCGCTTCTCTTGCCATTAAAGGACGTTTGGTTTTATCGCGATCACCACCTGCGCCAATAACAGTAATTACCTTTTCATTTCCGGTACGTATATCGCTGATTGTTTTCAACACATTGGCCACTGCATCGGGCGTATGGGCGTAATCTACAATCACGAATATACCTGACTTTGAACGCAACCGATCGAATCGTCCTTGTGCCGGCTCCAAAAGGCTCAAACATCGTAACACTTCGGCTTTGTCGAATCCTAGTTGACATGATGCACCATAAACAGCCAACAAATTGTAAGCGTTAAACTCCCCTGTAAGTTTTACCCAAACTTCCGATTTTTCAATTTCAAGCAACATTCCTTCCATTTGCTTGGAAAGGATTTTAGCTTTGAAATCGGCCGGACGTTCCAATCCGTAGCTAAATATTTTTGCCTTGCAATTTTGAACCATAACACTGCCATTGCGATCATCGATATTGAAAAGAGCAAAGGCTGTTTTTTCGAGTTGATCGAAAAATTGCTTTTTTGCCTGTATATAAGCAGCCATAGTTTTATGGTAATCGAGATGGTCTTGAGTCAGATTGGTAAAGATAGCTCCTTCAAACTTCAATCCGCTGATTCTATGCTGCACAACCGAATGTGAACTCACCTCCATAAAGCAGTATTCGCATCCCGCATCAACCATTTGAGCCATTATTCTGTTCAATTCTAATGCATCTGGAGTTGTGTGTGTGGCCGGCAACCTTTGATTATTGACCATCACATACACGGTTGAGAAAAGCCCTGATGGATAACCCATATTCATAGCCATCCGATACAGCAAGGTAGCTACAGTAGTTTTCCCATTAGTTCCTGTAACGCCGACCAATTTTAACTTTCGGCTCGGATTATCGTAAAATTCTGAACACAAAAAACCAAGGGCTTCTGCCGAGTTTGAAACTTGGATATATGCGATTCCGTCTTGAATATTATCCGGAAGGTTTTCACAAACAACAGCAACAGCTCCGTTCTGAATTGATTTTTCTATAAAATTGTGTCCATCAACCGATGTTCCACGAATAGCGACAAACAAGGAGTTTTTACCACATTTTCTGGAGTCGGTACATACGGATTCAATCATCAAATTGATTGAACCTCGAATCTGTTTGGGCGATATATTGATAATTAAGTCGTTTAGTCGTCTCATGGTCAAAAATTACTTGATAAGAATAACACTATGGTCTGTCCTTTGATTACATTGCTATAGGGCTGTAAACTTTGCTGTTTTACGATTCCGTAGCCCTCAACCTGCACGCGAAGCCCGACATTTTCGCATAAAGCTATTGCGTCTCGCAACCCCATTCCAATAACGTTGGGAACTTGACCGGGATAATAGGCTCGAGCGTTGACTACAATACTCGTCTGCCCTTTTTGCGTAGAAGCCCATTCAATTTCATCATTTTTACACGTAACATTAAAATCAAACATGTTGAATAAGGTCAACAGATCTTTTGCATGACCGGAAAAGCAATAGGGTATTTTTTCCTCAATTGGAACTTTGACGGTCTCAATCGGTTTAATCATATCGGGACGAGTGGCGTAAACTTTTTCGGCTATTTCGCGAAATACCGGACCGGCTACGGTATTCCCATAGTACTGACTATTTGAAGGTTCGTTAACAACAACAATACACGAATATTTAGGATCGTCGGCAGGGAAATAACCAACGAATGATGCAAGATAACTGATACGACTTTGATACTCATATCCATATTTTGCATTTGCAATTTGTGCGGTCCCGGTTTTCCCGGCAATTTTGAACGCTTGTCCCTTTAAATTTGTAGCCGTACCTCGTTCCACTACTCCTTCCAGCATCTGATGAGCTTGTTTTATTACTTTGGGCGAGGCTATATAGGTATCAATGACTTCAGGAGAAATTGATTTCACCAACGAACCTTTTTTATAAATTGCCTTGATAAGATGTGGACGCATCATTTTACCATTGTTGGCAACAGCATTATAAAAATTAAGAATTTGTAAGGGTGTAAGTTGCAACTCATAGCCGTATGCCATTTGATATAAAGAAACTCCACTCCAATACTTATCTCCCGGATATTTGATATACGGACGCGGTTCTCCTAAAATATCAATGCCGGTTGGTTCATTCAGACGCATGCGATAGAGTTTTTCAACAAAATCCTTGTGACGATCAGCATAATAACGCTGTATGATTTTCACCACTCCAATATTGGAACTATGCTCAAAGACTTCCTGTACGGTTAGGCGTCCGTAACCACCTTCTTTACTATCGCGGATTGTAAGATCGTAAAGTTTATATTCTCCGTTGCCGGTATCAATCACATCGTTAAGATTAACATAACCATCACCCAAAGCAATCATTAACGATGCCAGTTTTATGGTAGATCCGGGTTCAGTACGTTCCCCGATAGCAAAGTTATAGGTTTCATGATACTCCCCGTCGGACAATCGTTGTAAATTGGATATAGCTAATATTTCTCCGCTGTTTACCTCCATCAGTATGGCAGCACCGTGACGTGCATTGTGCTTCTTTAGCGTTCTCAACAACGCATCGTGGGCTACATCCTGAATATTGACATCGATGGTAGTCAGGATATCGTAGCCCGCTTCGGGTTCAACATCAATTTCACTATCAACGGGCTTCCAGAAATTTCCGGCCAATCGTTGTTCCAATCGACGTCCTTCCACACCGGCTAATAAACTGTCGTAGGTTCCTTCAATACCAACCCCTTTACGTGTGGAATCGGAAAAAAGATAACCGATGGTTCGTTCGGCCAATTCTCCAAAAGGATGTACTCTTTCAAAACTTGGTTCCAAAATAAAACCACCCTTATATTTTCCTTCCCTGAATACGGGAAAGTTCTTCATTTTCTTCATCTGCTGATACGTTACACCTTTTTTAAACAAATAGTAACGTTCCTTTCGGAAATGCACTCCTAAGAGAAGTTGGCGATATTCATTTTCGCTTTTATCACCAAACAGACGTGAGAGAAGTAAAGATAGGCTATCAATCCCTTTATTAAATGCATGGTGATTAAACGATTTGCTTCCGAAATCGAGGCGCACTTCATAACGGGGAACCGAACTAGCAAGCGGCCGCCCATCACGGGCTCTGATTTCTCCTCTCTGAGGTTCAAGCTTCACTGTTCTGAAGTGTTGACGCTCTATACTACGCCATTTCGAACCTTGCAACCATTGAAGATTTAGAATTTGTAAAATCAAAACCAGCAAAAAAATTAACAAGCCGAAGTAAATCAGCGCTAAGCGATTTAGCATTTGGCTTCGTATGGTTTCTTTGCTTTTCATTTATGCTTGATATAAATCTATTCGTGTAATTTATTTCGTCGAATATTTCTTTTATCACGTCTGTCGAGAATTATCTTCAATGGAGGAACTCTATTCTCTTTTAGCCCAAGTCCCATAGAGTGACATAGTTTTGCCACCTCGGTTTGGTTACTAATTTTCATCAGTTGCGATGAAATCGACAAAGCTTCCGGTTGCAACTCTCTTAATTCCATCTCAAGGTTCTTTTGTTCACGCAACACTTTCTCAGCATGAAATGAATTAGCTATGTAAATTACCCCCAAAAAAGCGAGAAAAAAGATGTAAGGCAATTGTTTTAGGAATCGGGCATCGCCAAGGATAGAACCACTTAACACTGCATATACAATATTCAGCAACCGATCCTTATCTATTCCTTTCTTCTTCTTAACATCCTTAAATTCAGTACTTTTCGATTGTTGGGTCATAGACAGTTCGTTTTGCAATTCGTAATTTAGCGCTTCGCACACGCGGGTTCCTTGCAATTTCTTCCTCTGATGGAACGATTACTTTGCGATTTACCGCCTCATATGGAGCAACTACATTCCCGAAAAAATCTTTTTCGGCCATGCCCTCCACATTTCCAAATTTTATGAAATTCTTTACCATACGATCTTCTAACGAATGGTAAGAAATAATCACCAATCTCCCGTGCGGGTTCATGATGTGTTTTGTCTGCATTAACAACTCTTCTAAAGCTTCTAACTCTCGGTTAACTTCGATACGGAGAGCTTGAAAGATCTTTGCTAATTCTTTATTTCGGAAACGTTGGGGAAGAAACTCCTCAACTACCGCTATTAAATCGTCGGTGGTTTCGATATTTTTTTGCTGCCGCACTTTAACAATTTGTTTCGATAACACCCACGGACGGTCAACTTCACCATAAAGTTTGAAAATCCGGGTCAGTTGGTCTTCGGAATATTGATTAACCACATCCACCGCTCGGAGCGATTGCTGAACGTTCATTCTCATGTCGAGCAAGGCGTTGTGCCGAATAGAGAATCCACGGTCTTCCGTGTCAAAATGATGCGACGAAACACCTAAATCAGCCAATAAACCATCGATACGATGAATATTATGATATCGAAGGAAAAATCGTATGTATCGGAAATTATGATGAACGAAAATAAGGCGGGAATCGTTGGGCAAATTGCAAGCAGCATCGGCATCCTGGTCAAAAGCCAGCAACTTGCCGGTAGTTAGTTTTTCAAGAATTGCCATGGAATGCCCTCCACCACCAAACGTGGCATCGACATAAATGCCGTCGGGACGGATATCCAGCCCTTCGATGCATTCGCTCAGTAAGGCGGGTGTGTGATAGTTTTCCATGACCAGAGCTGTATTTATGGATTCATTATTTTATCTGCCAGCGCGCCAAAATCAACCGGATTATCCCAAATTTTTTGATAGGATTCAGCTGCCCAAATCTCAATTTTGCTGTTTTGTCCTGATAAAACCACATCCTTTTCAATCCCGGCATATTCCAGCAACCTTTTGGGAATCAAAAAACGATTTACGTTATCGAGCGTAACCTCACATGCCCCTTTGGAGAAAATCCGCAAAAATTGATTATGTTCCCGATTAAAAGGGTTTAACTTTTCAAGAATAATCTGATTCTGACGCTCCCACTCTTGCATGGGATATAGAACAAGGCATTTTTCGTAAAGGTCTTCTTTGAGAATAAACAAATCGCTACTGGGAGTATTGCCCAACTGCTTTTTAAACAAAGCGGGCAACACGATTCTCCTCTTAGGATCGATTTTACTTGTAAATTCTCCAACAAAGTTCACGATAAACCTTTTTTTGCAGTTGTAAAAATACAACATTTTTTCCCATATTACACCACCTACTCCCACTTTTTCCCACTTTTTTGTAAAAATTTTTCACATTAAAACAAGATTGCCCATAAAATCAAGGATTCAACAAAATGATGGGCATTTATGTCCCCCTTTCGCTTGCCAAAGCGATTGCATCAGGAATAAATGCCATGAGAAAAAAGCGTATATTTGTGGAGTGAAACAATTAGGAAAGGATGAATGTAATACACCAACTACCCGACTCGGTAGCCAATCAAATTGCAGCAGGGGAAGTGGTTCAAAGACCTTCATCAGTAGTGAAAGAACTGATGGAAAACGCACTCGATGCGAGCGCAACTCAGATCAAAGTTTCCATTCAAGATGCCGGAAAAACAATGATTCAAGTGTCGGACAATGGATGCGGCATGTCCGAAGTTGATGCCCGAAT
>DAOTAV010000137.1:0-6962 GCA_035382785.1 Salinivirgaceae bacterium
CTGAGTTAAGGCTTCCTCCAAAATATGTTCTATTTTTCGGTTATATGACGTTTCTTGAATGGTTTTACCTTGTCGTTCAATAAACTCCTCAAAGGTGTATCCATAAAGCTTGGAAAATCCTTCATTAACCCATTCCCATTCAAAATTTTTGTTAGCTATAAGAATTGCACTATCGGTTTTCGAGGCGACAATAGATAGCTTTTGTAACTCGGCATTGGTGGCAGCAAGTTGCTCTGCTTGAACTCTAAGCTCCTCCCCTTGCTGTTTGACCATCATGGTTTCCATTTGTAGTTGTAATGTCCTACTGGTAACCAATTCCTGAAGAATTTCATTTCTTTTAATTAACGCATATTGTCTATATCGAGATATGAGTATTGCGGATGTAACCAATAAAACCAGTACTAAGGTTGCAAACCACGGAGTGAGCCAAAATGGCGGATTCACTGTTATTGGAACAATAATTTCATTTTTACTTTCTATTCCACTGCCGCTCCTAGCCTTGACTCTGAAAACATACTTTCCGGGAGGAATAAAAGAATAGTGTGCTTGTCCGGTTTGATCCTTGCTCTTCCATTCTTCATCGAGACCTTCCAATCGATATAGATAAACAACTTTTTCAGGCATAAACATGTCAATAGCCTGAAAATCAAATGTAATATTATTCTCACTATAAGGCAAAACTATCGTTAGACTGTCTGAAGTCAGGTATGGAAAGAGATTTTTTTTCTGGGCTTTGATTGAAACGTTGGTAATATGCAACTTCATAGGTGTGCTTTGCGCTTCCTTTCCAATTGGATTATAAACTGAGACTCCAAAGATATTCCCGATCCATACCCGCCGTTCGGAGTCAACAAACAGCGCATTGATATTGCATTCCAAACCTGGAAATCCGGTATAGGAATCATACGATAAAAATGAAAGCGTATCTTTCGATTTAATGTTTATTCTATTTAATCCCCGATCGGTTCCTATCCATAAATTTCTTTCTCCATCGGATAGAACACTGTAAATATTGTTCGATTGTAAACCTGTTGATTTTGTGTAATGCTCCACCTTTCCATCCGATTTCAGACTGAATAATCCTTGTCCATAGGTACCAAACCAAACGCCCCCTAAAAAATCAACAGCTATTCCGGTTACCATCATATTGGTATGTAACGGTGCCGGAGTAAATGAAACTTCTTCTTCGGGAATTATCCTATTAAGTGCGTTATCGATTTGAATTGTTTCAATGGAAAAAGCTCCCATATCTTCTGTCCCGATCCAAATTCTTTTAAGATCAGAGGCCGACAGCGTGGTTATTTTTTGACTCGGTAATTGGGTAGTTAGATGAATTTGCTTTTTATCTTTGAACACATACAATCCGTCACCATTGGTCCCAATCCAAATTCTGCCAAGAGAATCGCTAATGGCAAAGGTTGCACCGAAAATAGGTTTTCGGTTTTTATCGAATAAGGTTTGAACATTATTGTTGACAATATCTATTAAAAGGGTATTGGCGTATTTTGACCCAACAAGTAAATGACGCTCATTCAGCGGCAGCAGCGTATAAATTATTTTGGTCGATAGTAAATGGTTGTTAACAAAAGGTCTGCTTTCTCCGGACTTATCGATAGTAATAATTCCACTGCCAAAGGTTGCAACCCAGATTCGCTGGTCTTGTGTCTGGCAAATACTCATTACGGGATCGAAGTATGTTTTGTCGGTTTTGAAAAAATGGTAAAAACGATCGCCACTGTATTTAATAAGTCCTCCACCGTCAGTCCCTATCCATAGGTTGCCGCTTTGGTCGTAAACCATGGTTTTACAAAAATTATTGGGTAATCCGTGCCGATCGTTCAAGAACAGAGGAAAATTATGATTCCATAGAATAATTCCATCCCCAAAAGTAGAAATCCATACTTCGGATTCACTGCCTTCAACCAACTGGGTAACCTGCGCATTTAACATGTGATTCAGCACCTCTTGCCAAATCCATTTGTTTTGCTGCAAACAGGCTACTCCTGCCGCTGTTGCCACCCATATGGTTTTATCCGAGAATTGGGTAATGCTGTTAATAATTTCATCTTTGAAGAAGGGTTCTTTATAAAAGTTTCCACCCCTTTTAATATAAAGTCCCTTAGTTGTCCCAACAAAAATTTGAGATGAATCAACAACCCAGATTGATTGAATCGGACTCTCAAAAGACGCGATAGGAACAACCTCATAATCGGAGCGAAGTTCCAATAAACTACCGCCGTCGGTTGCCATCCAAATCCGGCCTGACGAATCGCCATGTATTGCAGTTACCGTTGAGTTCCTATAGGTGGGATCAATATTAAAATTCAGAATGGTATCGGGAAGAATTATTGAGAAAAAATGCTGACGGACTCCACAAATTACATAGTTTCGATCGGAAACATACAAGGTCTGTATGCGCCCGTACGGGAGTCCTTGTTCTATACCGATATTGGAAAATTTATTGCCGTCAAAAATATCAATTCCTCCTCCATCTGTAGCAATCCACAAATAGTTATACTTATCGATTTTGAGATCATTGATCTGCGACTGTGAAAGTCCTCGGTCGATAAAATACTGCGAAAAATTGTATCGTTGACTGAAAAGCGAAGGAAGGATACAAGTGACTAACAACAATATTACCCAAATTCGACGCATAGAGATGTTATCAAACAAAAAAAGCCTCTCAAAAGAAAGGCTACTTTTGATTAGTGTTGCTTAATCGGAGTCAGAACCTTCTTTTACACTGGCAATTTTAACTTTTAAAAGGAAAAAATAGTTTTCGTTGTCGTCGAGCGGGAGAAATTGATAATCGAGTTTTCGTCCGGTTTTACGAGCAATGTCAATTAATCCTAAACCTGCTCCTCCTTTTTCCGATAGTGTTCCCTCTTTAATTTGCTTTTTGTAAAGGTCTTTTAATTCTTCAGGTGACAATGAATTGATTTTTTCAATCGCCTTTCGTAGATTTTCAATTTTATCTTTATGAATTTTGTTGGCAGTTATGATATTCCAAAAACCTTCTTTTTTGCCTACAATGAACATTCCGTTTCCGATACGGTCATTCTCATCGTAATCGTCAGAGTGCTTGGTCATATTTTGCAAACACTCCACCATTACATGAAATACTTTTCGCCGTACCGATTTATCTTCATTCTGTTTATCCATATTGTTTTCAGCCATTGAAGTGAACATTTTCATAATATCGTGGCTGAAAACTCCTTCATATACCAACGAAAATCCGTTTGAAACCATTTCATCGTGTAGAGAAAGAACGGTTTTAATAAAATTTATATTTGCCCCCATAGTTTATGTCTATTTTTCCTTTTTGTTCGCTAAAGTTATATTTTTTTTCTTAGAACTCGCAATAGCTTAGCGAATTATTTTCCAAACAAGACCATATTCGATGTAGTCGGCCGATGCAAAATGCGACTTTAATCCTCCTGCAATGCTTATTTTATCATTGATAGCTACTTCTAATAGCCAACGATTAAAAATCACTCGATCAAGAGCACTATAAAGATAAACCCCTGCTTGTATGCTAAAAGTAATTCTCCCGAAAAGCATCGACCAATTGGCGTGCATGGCTGGAGTAAAATTTTTCCATTCCGACGGATTATAGATTGAATCGTGAACTAGGTAGCCATTCCCAAAATCATTCTTTAAAACCTTTGAAATACTTCGATCATACATCAAATCGACTCCAAATCCCCAACTGTTTGTCGGACTTATTTTGCGTCGAAACGTTGTGTGTATGTCAACAATCGGATACTTTGTATGATCAATGGGACGCTCTTCTTTAAATCCCGACGATATATGAAGCAGGCATTGCCAAGCGTTTTGTCTTATGTTATCATTTTTAATCGTTGGAATGGTTTGGGTTTTATTGTTGATTGAATATCGCATCCCAATCATGGAATAAAAAGTATTGAGTCCTTGGTTGGGTTCTGTAGCATTTCCGTTTGAAAAATGATGAAGCCCCCAATCGGCAGCAAGTAAAAATTTTGATGTGATACGATATTTTATTCCTGTAGATATCAACAAAAAAGCATTGAGATGCGACCCGATTGCTTGATTGTTGTAATTGTTGTCGATATTGAATATTTTTGTGATATAGCCAATTCCTGCTCCCATTTCATAATTCCAGGTAAACCTTCTTCTTTCAAATACGGGAATGTCAAGGTAACCATAGGTGGCGTAACCATTCCCTAATACGGCCTTATTTCCAAAATCAACCATTAAAAATGCGGCTCCTGCTTCCGGATGACGAAAGGCTTGATGCCAATCTACGGATCCAAAAAATTTTTTCCCGTATTTTATTTGCGCTCCCCATGGATATTCGTTCAAATAATACCCCATGGACCGATGATGTGCATAGATAAAACCTGAGAATCCTCCAACTTGCCAATAATTTGCCGTTCTAATAGTGTCAGAGGGTTGTCCAATAAGGTTAAACGATAGTAAACACAATATTCCCCAAAGAGTAGTTCTGTGAAAAATCATGGTTACGCCATTTATTCGATGATAAAAAGTTGCCCGCTCCCCCATCGCTGTCCATGTAAAACAGGAATTGCCTTGTATTGATAAATATTCCCGTTGCGAAATATACTCCAACGTAATGCACTATCGGCAACTAAATGACAATCTCCCATGGAATATTGTTCGCATTGTATCTCCTTTACTTTAAAATTGCGCCCGTCGATTCCTGAAAGTCCTCGATTGATGATTGCAAGTTTCTGTGCTTTCCCTTCAATAATTATTTTCCCGGTAATGTCGATGTTTTTTATTTCTACCATGTGAGCATTTATCAAAATTTTGGCATTCGAAATATCTCCATTGGAGATGAATTTAAAAACATCGGCATAAAGTGTGTCGGAAAAACTAACTGTGGAAGCAAGAGTTACAGCAATTTCATTCAAAGTAGAAGTATGAACCTTTACCTCAATGGGAGCATAGCCTTGCAACATCCGCATTCGAACAGTATTCGATAAATTCAACGTTTCTGAAATTGTGTCAAATTCTATCGAAACAGTTTCTAATTGATTTTCTCCTGCTGTTATTGTTACTCGGGTTAAAGTATCCGGTATAATGGTTACGTTAAAAATATCGTCAATAACAAGTTTTTTTATGCAACTGAAACTGTATTCCTGAGTTTGCAGTTTTCCTTCCCCGGGAAAAATATTTTCGCACGATACAATGAAAAGAATCACCACAATTGAAGCTGCAGTCTTGAAAAAAAACGTCATGATTTTTCCTTTTAACACCCTACTCATTCCTTTATCTACAACATTTTGGTTTTACCTTTATTTCCGAAGCTTTTTTAACACGATAAATAAATACCGACTCGTTGACGTTCTTCGGATTAAGAGTTGCCATGATGCGGTCAACAAAACCTGCTTTTATTTCGGTCATAAATTCCAAATCGCAATAAGCTTGCATTGACTTCACCCGTTGCTCTAAATTTTTATTTCCCATGAAGAGAACAAAATCGGGAAATGGTTTTTGTGTTGATGAAAAATATTCGGCTGAATAAATCTGGAAATTCCAGGTAGCTCGTTTTTCGATACTAGTACGATCTTTTGTAGTATCGGCTTCAGCAAGATTATAAACCGGAACCCATTTTTCAAGATAAGCTAAAGGGAAAAAAGGTACTGAATTTCGATTAGTGTCTTCTATCAATATCGAATGAATTTGATCTTTGAAGCTTGATAAATACTCAAACGAAACTACTCGCGAACGTTTTGAAAAAGTTAAGGTTAGAGGGATTAACAAAACGATGTTCAAGATCCAGAACGTTTTCATAAATCCCTTATGAAGAGATGATTTTCTCTGCCAAAAGGCAGATTTTTTTCGATAATCCTCCCAGGCAATCACGCCTAAAACCAAAACCATTGGTGCAATGGTTATTATGAATCGCTCCTGTTTATTCGGGAAAAGAGTATGGAAAAGGAAAAAACTTACGGTTGCTAACCAAAGCATAAGTGAGTGTTTGTAACTCCGTAACCATCCGTAAAACCACATGATGCCGATTGGGGGAAGCATAAATCCTATTAAAACAAGAAAATACATGGAATATCGGTTTGATCCATAATCGTATTTATGCTCCATATTATAAAGCACATACTCGACTAATTCGGCAAACGGTCGCTTCCAAATAAAAAAATCGATTCCGGCTTGAACAATCACTATAGCCAACAGGTACGAAAATGCAACCATAAAAAGTTGTCGCCATTGCTGGCGATATAGGAAATACAAACCAAGTCCTCCGGCAAGAATTATGGTCTGGAAACGAATATTGAATGCTAATCCTAGAATAAAACTTCCCCAAAAGAATTTTGCCCAAGAAAGAGTTCGTTCAGCTTCGAGCAACCACAAAAATCCCATCATTACAAAGGGGATAGCGACAACTTCAACCAAATTTCTTACGGCAAAAAATGGCATCCACCAAAATGTAGCGAGCAATAATCCCACAAAACGAGCTGTATTGATATCGCTCAAAATCTGAGCAATACGAAATCCGGCATAGATCACCAATAGTGAAAAAAGGGCATGGAGCAATCGTAAAAAGACCATTTTGGTAGAAAAATCGGTCATCCCGATTGCATCAAGAGCATAAAAGAAAAGGTAATTTAATCCCGGATAAAACAAGCTGTGTCCATCGGGTTTAGGTTCTTTGGTTGGGTCATCTTTTAATTGACTTTGCGGCAACCAATTGTTATAATCGGTACCATCGACCCATGATTGGGCAGTTTCGATAACCAAAAAATGATCGTCGTGCATTCCATATCCGCCACTAAAAATCGCAGCCGTGAGACGCAACACAAAACCCAAGATCAGAACAAATCTTAACGGATGTTTGTGCCAATATTGTCGAACGTTTTCCTTAATTTTTTGCATATCGTTAGATTTTTATTGCTGAATTCAAGTTATAAATGCAACTTTTTGATTTAACAAATTTAGTAATAAAA
>DAOTAV010000138.1:0-6949 GCA_035382785.1 Salinivirgaceae bacterium
AGGTTCAGGAAACGAAATTGCTTTTCCTGATATCGTTTCTTTATTAAGGGGGGACATAAGTATGTCATCAAAAATCTCATATTGCTGTGGTTTGATGAATAAGTATTCATCATTTAAACTTTTCCCTACGATAAAATTGTCTTCAGCAGTGTTAACTACCGGAGCTCTTGATGCACTTTTCCATCGATTTTTTTTGTAGGTTGAAAAGTGAACATTGACTACATAGGTTTCTTCTAGTTTGTTGAATATTCTAGCCGAATTGTAGTAAATCCACGTGTTTTTGCGATCAACAACGGGGAAAAAGTCGTCGTAAGAAGAATTTATTTTATCGCCAAGATTTATAAAATCAACGTTTATGGGGTTTGACATCAGAGTGTAGGCATTTTTCAACTGATTTAACATTATCCTGGCATTCTCCTTTTCGGTTTGGTTTTTACTTATTGCGATAAATTTGTTAAGGCACTCTTCCGCCTTATTCAACTGTCCGGCATATCGATAGGCAGAGCCAAGATCAAGCCATACATAATCAGGTACCTTTGGCATTTTTGAAGCTTTTTCCAAAAAGGGAATGGCTTTTGCCCTGTCGCGATTGAGCATCACATGGCAAACTCCCAGGCGATAAACGTATTCAACATTATTAGTGTCTTTACTATAAAGCTTTTCGTAAATGGGTAATGCCATTTCGTAATTGCTGATTTGGTAATAGTCGTTGGCAATTTTTTCAGGGGCTTGGCCAAATATTGTTATCGAATAAAACAAAAAAACATTCAGAACGATAAGTCGCTGAAGCATATCCGTTTACTGCTTAAGATAAATGGTTTTTAATATTGGTTCTTCATCATCGCCTTCCTTGAGAATCAGGTTTTCGCGATATCCTTTTTCTGCCTTATCGAAACGAACGTCGAGAATATATTTTCCAGGATAGAGGGTTGCAAAAAATTGTCCGCTCTCATCTAAGTCGTAGCGAGAGAATAGGTTTCCTTGTTCGTCATAAACCGTGGCGTAAACTTTCAAAAAATCGGTTGAATAGGGTACTGAGTTTTGTTCTGTCCCGATCATTACTAGACCTACTACGATGATTTGTTTTGACGATTTTTCGATATACATTTTATATATGTCGAGATTCCCAATTCCTTCATTGCGAGTGCTTGCTAAATAGGCTACTGTTTCGTTTGCATTAAAGGAAATGGAGATATCGTCAAACGGCGTACTGATTGGGAAGCCATGGTTTATTGGACGTTGGAACGATGAGTCGGCTTGATTAAAGATCGAGTAGAAAAGGTCGTAACCACCAATAGATGAGTGCCCGTTTGATGAAAAATGCAATTTCTTACCATTGTCTGATAAGCTTGGAAAATTTTCATCGAATGGACTATTGATTTGGCTACCGAGATTTATGGGTTTACTCCAGGTATGTTTGTCGATTTTTACAATTTTGTAGAGATCCATTCCGCCATATCCACCAATTCGGTTGCTGGCAAAGATTATTAATGTTCCTTCGTTATTAATACAAGCCCCGTATTCTAAACTGGTAGAATTGAGTTCGGCAGGGATTTCTTTATCTTCCAAATATTGGAACTTTCCCCTTCGACGTTCTGCCATGATAATTTTTGGGGCTTTAAATTCTCCTTTGGTATAAACCATTAGTCTGTCTCCATTGGGTGATATACCCACAATTTCTTCGTAGTCAGGGGTGGAAATATTGATCATTTGAGCTTTTGACCAATTTTTCCCTGAAGCTTCCGAATAATATATATCGGTTACATAAGTTCCGGGAGGATCAAGATATCGACGGTTGCTTGTGAAAAAAAGGCTTTTTTCGTTGGTTGTAACAAGTGGTCTGAAATCGTTCATGGTAGAGTTTATTGTGGTGTCAAGCAACTCAAAGCGTACCGGCTGGGGTTGGTTGATAAGCTCTTTTGCATTGTATGCCATGTCAATCAGTCGTTCGGTCATGGCTAAGAGATTCTCGTCTCTACCGTAATATTTAAAATCGTAGAGTGCTTCTACCGCTTCGGTGAATTGATAGTTGTACATATACGATTTCCCAAGATAAAATAGGGCTTCCCTAGGAAAGTTGTTATGTGAAGTTACAAATTCAAGATGGGGAATTCCTCCGGTTTTGTTTCTGTTGGTTTCTGTATAGCAAACTCCAATCCTGAAATTCAGATTAATGTCTTTTTTGTCGAGTTCATAAAGTTTGAGATAGTTTTCTAGGGCAAAATCATAATCTTTTTCTTTGAAGGCGTGTTCTGCATATTTTCGGGCAAGCTCGATTTCAACATTTTGTTGAGCCTTGACCGAGAAATTACAGATGAAAAAAATGAAAATAAAAGTTTTCAGAGAGTGGGATAGGGGCAAATATCTTTTGTCGGTTTTTGATCTCATAGGCTTTAATTCCGATAATGATTCACATGTGTATATCATCAAATGGTGCAATATTACAAAAATAAGTTTAATTTTTTATTTCATTGTTTGACTTTTTGTTGAGTTTCGCATTTTTTTTTTGTGAATGGGGCTTATTTGTGTTTTAATAAGAAAATTCAATTTTGCTGTGTTAAACTATCATCAGGTAGGCTTTGTCCGGTTTTGATAATGGAAATAATATTGTTAATCATAGTGTTGTAGCTGAATTTTTTTACCATCTCTAAGGCTCCGGTTGAAAGTCTTAAATATAGTTCAGGATCTTCGGCTATTTTGATTATGGTTGAAATTAGTTTATCTGTGTCATTATAAGAAATGTGAAATCCATTATAGTTGTCGATTACCAACTCTGAAATTCCTCCGATTGGCGGAACAATAACCGGAAGGCCGTAATTCATCGCTTCGAGAATGGTCATCCCGAATGATTCAAGCCACTTGTCGGGATGCGATAAATTTACAACTAAACTTGCACGGGCATAGAATCGATGTACGCTTGGTTGTGAACTGTGGACGGTTAAGTTTTCACTGAATCGTATTTTTTTAAAAAACGCATTTATTTCATCGTCGGTGGCATTTAAAACCAATTCAAAGTGATATTGTGGAAGTCGTCGAGCTATGTGCACAAATTCTATCACCCCTTTGTAAACCTTTAGATTGCAGAGCATGAGAATGGTAAAAGTATCTTTGGGGGTGGGTGGAATGGTTTTGGCAATGAACCCTGGCGATAAGGCATTGTGAACAACGTGTTTACGCGAAACATCGATATTTTTTTTTCGTCGTATGAAATTTGAAACAAAGATTATATCGTGTGCCGATAGTTTTACAAAGAATCGACAAAAGGTGTCTAAAACTTTTGGGGTAAACGATATTTCATGAATGTGATACAAAACTCGTTTTTTTAATACCCAACCTGCTAATCCAGCCCCCCAAGGTTTTATGGTGTTAACATAGAAAGCAACATCCTGTCGTGCATATCGTAAAAGCTTGAAAAATAGATATATTTGAAATATTATTAGATAGATACCCTCAAGCCATGCTTTTTTGCTTTCATAAAAAGGATAGGTATATATCGGAATATTCACGAATGAAGATAGAAAGCCTTCGGTTTTCGAACGTCCCATGAATATTTCTACCTGATATTCATGTTCTGTTACGCCCTGAATTATTTCTGAAAGAATTAACGAAGTCCCTCCAAAGTCGTTCTTCGTATGCACAAAAATGATTTTCTTTTGGCCAAGAGGCACATTTTTTCGAGCCATAAATCTGAATTCAAAAAAACATTCAAAATTACATCTTTTTAGATATTTTATTAGGGGATGCTGCTTATTTCTAAAACAAAATCTAACATTATCTTTGCGAAAAAAAATTATGCGCGTTTTCTATTTACTTTCGTTCCTTTTATTAGGGGTGTTGTGTGTGGCTCAGTATCCACAGGTTCAACAATTCAATGTTACGATGAATTCCTATAACGTTGCTTCCATTCATTGGCAAGCTCCTGAAGTAGCTTCACAAACCATTTTATATGAGGGTTTTGAAGCGGGGATTATTCCTAACGGGTGGATAGTGCTTGATGTTGATGGCGACCAGAATAATTGGGAAATGCATCCTTCGTCTTGGAGTCCCGCTCATTCGGGAAATTATAGTGTAGCCAGCTATAGTTGGTTTAATGGAACAGCTTTGACGCCCAACAATTGGCTTATTACTCCAACGATGACTTTGCCCAACAATGCTTCGCTTAATTTTTGGATATCAGCAATTTCTTCAACCTATTCTCATGAACATTATCAGGTGCGACTTTCTACAGGTGGAACAAACACAGCCGATTTCTCCGTTATTCTCCATGATGAAACTTTGCCTCACAACTCCAACACATGGCAAAACCGTACGATCGATTTAACTGCCTTTGCCGGAGCAACGGTAAGATTAGCCTTTGTTCATAACAACAGCACCAATGTGTTTGCTATTAAACTTGATGATATAACTGTTGGTGTTTTCCCAAAACAAAAATTGACTTTAACCGGATACACTCTACAACGTAAGCTACCCAATCAATCCGCATTCCAGAACTATAGAACTTTTGGTACCAGTGAAAATTCTTTTTTCGATACACTAACCGTCGAAGGTGTTATCTCTTATCGTATCATTGCTAATTATGACGATGGTGGTTCGAGTGTTCCAAGTCAATCTGCTTCGGTGATGTTTTACGATTGGTATCCCGCACTGAATCAAAGCCAGATAGCTGCTATTGCATCGAACGAATTAGGATTGGTTTTATCCATCCATAACCCGAATTTATTTGTTGAAAAAACGTTATTGACCGAAAGTTTTAAATCCCCTACTGACTTGAGCAATTGGTCATTGTATGACCTTGACCAAGACGGAGAAATGTGGGAAAAACATACAGCGACAGCAGCTTATCATGGGTCTCAATCTATGGCCAGTTATTCTTGGTTTAATGGAAATCAGTTGCATCCAAACAATTGGGCAGTTTCAAAAGCCTTTCCGATTTATGGCGGACATTCCGTTATTTTATCATGGTACGTGGCGACACTCAATCAGAATTACCCGGGAGAAAATTACTCTTTGGCTGTTGGACAGAATCCTGTTAATTTTACGGCTTTCAATGTGTTGTTTTCTGAAAGATTGACCGCACAAAACATTTCTTGGCAGAGAAGAATGGTGGACCTTACTCAATCACAACTCGATACTGCCAGCATTGCTTTCATACATCATAACAGCACCAATCAATTTGCATTAAAAATCGACAGTGTCACACTCCGCACCTTTAATCATGTGGTAGGATACAAGATTTATTATTCCCATCATCCAGATTCAAATTTTCAATATTTGACCCAAATTGTAAGCTCCGAAGCTGAATTAACAGCTACTCTTCCTTTGCCTGCTACCATTTTATCACCATTTTGGATTAAAATTGCTGTGGTGTACGCCAACGGTGGCGAGTCGGTTGTAAACAATCCGGTTTTTGTCGATTTTCAAAATGTAGGATTACCCAATGACGTGGTTTCAGCTTTGACCATCAATCCTAATCCGGCGTCAGATAGAATAAGCGTCGTTTTCGGTAACACATTCGACACTTCAGGGTATCTTATAATTACCGATATAAATGGGCGTCAGTGGAAAAAACTCTTTTGGGAAGGTAACAGTCTTGATGTTGACTTAGCTCAACTCCCTGACGGTCTATATGTGCTTACTATTCATACGCATCAACAACAATCCAGAACCAAATTGATAATTCAGCGATAAAATTCGAACTAATAAACACAAACCATGGACAAATACCCTGCAACACAGAAGTTGATTTTCTTTGTATTACGTTTTTTTGCAGTTGCAATTCTTATTGGCTCGTGCAGTAGGAATAAGTTCGATATTAGTCCTAAAGAAACAATTTCAATCGAGATAGTGCGGCTCGATACCGCTATGTTTGAACCCAAACCGGAAAAAGTTAAGCAGACTATATTGCAATATTTCGAGCTTTATCCGGATGTTTTCGAAATCTATACCGAACGTATCCTTCGGTTGGGAAATCCTCAATCGCGTTATTTTATGGAATATCTCGATTTATTTCTTCGCCATCCGGATATACGCGACAGTTACGATAGTGTTAAAGCAATTTTTGGCGATTTCTCAAAACATAAAAAAGTGTTGGAGAGAGCTTTTTCATTAGTAAAAACTCATGTTCCGGATGTGAAAATTCCTAAAATATATCTCACCATATCGGGTTTCAATGAATCGTTGGTAATGGCCGACGATGCAGTGATTGTCGGGCTAGATAAGTTTCTAGGAAGTAAAAGTTTCTTCTATCAAAAGATTGGCATGCCTCGATATTTACGTCAACGAGCGCAACCCGATCTTCTTGCGGTTGAAATCGTAAGAAATTGGCTAATCACTGAATATCCCAACCAAGATTCTGTGTACGACCTTGTGAGCGAGATTATTCAACATGGAAAGGTTTTATATCTGATGGACGCTGCGTTTCCTAAATTGTCGGATGCGGTCAAAATCAGTTTCAGCGATGATGAAATCACTTGGGCAATAAATAGTGAACGTCATATTTGGACGTATTGGATACAAGAAAAGATGCTTTTCAATAAATCGCCCATGGAAATAAAAAAATATACGGGTGATGCACCTTTTGTAGCAACCTTTGGAAACGATAGTCCCGGAAGAATCGGAGCATGGATGGGATGGCAAATTGTCCGCAGCTTCATGAAACATAATTCTGATATTTCCATTGAACAACTGATGAAGATTAAAGATAATCATCAAATTCTTCAGAAATCAAAATATCTACCACGATAGAACATGAACAAGGATACGTTGCGAAAAAGTATTCTCAGGCAAAGCCGGGAAATGAACCCGGATACAAGACAAATGAACTCTCAAAAAATTTGGGATAACCTTTATCTAAGAGAATATCTTGACCGAGCAACAACCATCTTGTTTTATTGGTCGTTACCCGATGAAGTGGTTACTCATCAGCAAGTAACAAAAATGGCTGCACAAA
>DAOTAV010000139.1:0-2106 GCA_035382785.1 Salinivirgaceae bacterium
CCGGACGTCCGTCGATCATTACTAGGGTAATTGTGTTAACAGTGTTTGAATAGGTGCCCACGTTGAGGTAGTCGAATCCTCGGATATGTACATCATAAACTCCGTTGGTTTGTTCTCTGACTATTACCCCGGGAATTAAACGAATTGCTTCTGGAATGGTTGTAACTCCACTCCGAATGATTTCTTCGGCAGTGATTACGTTTGACGAAAGAGGGGTTTCGAATATTGACTCTGATCGTTTTGACACTGAAGTGATTTCAATTTTTATCAATTCCTCTAGGGGCATGTGCAACAATTCTTCTGGAGTAATTACAGGTGATTGTGAGTTTGCATTTAAAAAGTACGTGATTATTGTGGTTGTGAGAGTTAAAAATTTAAAAGGTTTCATGGTGGTTTTTTTGTTGGTTGTTCATTTACAAATCTAAAACATTTTCGCAATTGGTGGTTTATTGGGTTCCTAAATTTTCTTATGCAATGTTTCTTCTCGCAATCGATTGCGGAAAGGATTTCGGTTGGTAGCATTTTATTCTGTTTCTTGGGAAAAATAGAGTCTTATTGGATTTAAAATTCATGTTTTCAGTTATTTATAGGTATTAGGTGCAAATGTTTTAGAATTAACTACCTGATTTTTCAATTTGCAATTGCATCGAGCATTTATTATCTTAGATACTTGGAAAAAGCTATTATTATCCGATAGGGAATAATCCAATAGAATAATATTGCTACTGAGATTCAAACTATTAGATGTTTAAGTTGTTTAATCAGTAAGATTGATATCATTTAAAACCACATATCCATGAAACACTTAAACTTTTCATTTCGCTTAAGGCCTCTGAGACTAAAAAAAATAGTCAGTATTGGCTATTGGCTGCTGAATTCTTCAGAACAGGCTTGTCCTTCATTTGCCTTTCCTAATTTGAGGCGATTCTCCTCGTTCATAGGATTGTTTTGTTTGTTAATTTTTGTTAATCCCGCTCAAGCCCAAAATTATGGCATGCGTGACGATGGTGGAGTTAATCTTCCAACGGTTACCTACTGGTACAGTGAGCAAGCAAGTAATATCACTGAAAAAGGGGCTCAGTTTAATGGTAAAAATTTTGGGGTAATTCAAAATTTTGAGTTTCGAGGAGCCTCCATCAAAGTTTGGAAAACCGCAGGTGGTGATGTTACCGGAGCGCAGTTTAAGTATAAAGTATGGAAACAGGGGAATGCTGAACCCGATGAATATGTAGTCAGAAATATCGGTTGGAGTTCGAATGATGAGGAAGGAACATATGTTTTACAGACGTGGGCGAATTTTGGGTCCCCCATTGAGATTACTACTGGTTTGGTCGGAGGAATCTATAATGTAAAAATTCTCTTTTCAATTACCGGAACCGGTGTCCCGGGAATTACGGAGAACGGACCATTTTCTGCAATTTTCGAAATTCCAACTGTGAGCTCTGCTGCTGAAATTCTATCATTTGTACTTGCAGAGCAATCAGCACCTGCCACAATTAATAGCGCAAACTCCACAGTAACAATTTCGGTGGTTCATGGAACTAGTTTGACAGCTCTTACCCCCTCAATTACTGTTTCGGCAGGTGCTACAATTTCGCCCGCAAGCGGTCAGCCTCAAAATTTTTCAAATCCTGTTCAATATACTGTCACAGCGCAGGATGGAATTACAACAAAAATGTGGACAGTTACTGTTACGGTATCTCCTCCAAAATACAGCGTCACTTTTAATGTGGATATGACGCCCGCCGTTGCTGCAAACCAATTTAATCCGGCAACGGATTCTGTGGATATTGGGGCTAATTTTAACAACTGGAGTGGTGGAGGCGCTATGGTTTCTCAAGGAAATAATATCTATTCCCTCCAAACATCAGCAATTTTTGAAGAAGGAGAAGTTATCAGTTATAAATATCGGATCAATGGCTCTTGGGCTACCTCAGAATTTCCTTCCGGAGATAATCGTTTCTATACTGTTGTGGCTGGGACAAACACAATTAATGATGTTTACAATAGAAGAATCACCTTTGCTAACTTAGAATGGCCTTCATCGACTGCGGTAGAAATAGGTGCTTCGGTAGATATCTATTCACAAGTTACAGTTGAAAATGC
>DAOTAV010000139.1:2206-6912 GCA_035382785.1 Salinivirgaceae bacterium
AAAATCAAGTGTGGTTGTTACCTTCCTCGCAGAATCTGACGTTTAGTGTAAGCGCGGTAGGTGTTATCAGTGGACAAATAAGTTATACGGTCATGGGACCTCAGCCGACCATTACCTTTGCTAATATACAATATCCGGGCAGTGCAACGGTAGAAATAGGTGCTTCGGTAGATATCTATTCACAAGTTACAGTTGAAAATGCAACGATTGGTAGCAATGGTGTTGAAGGCATGCAGGTATGGGTTGGGATTCATACGGAAAACACCAATCCTTCGGGATGGACGCAATGGAATTTGGCCACATGGAATGGTTTAGGAATGTATAGCAATCGTCCGGAATACAAATACACGCTGAACACTACAGGGATGGCTGAAGGTATGTATTATTACGCCAGCCGTTTTAAATTGGGTAATGGAGAATATGTTTACGGGGGATACAGTTCCACCGGCGGTGGATATTGGGACGGCACGAACAATGTAAGCGGTGTTTTGACTCTTCAACAGCAAATTCAAACGTTCCCGGTAACTTTCACGGTGACCAACGAAAATCCTGCGGTGACGATGATATACATCAAAGGTAGTTTTAATGGATGGACAGAGGTAGCGATGGAAAACTCTGGGGGCAATCAGTGGACTAAAACCTTCAACATACCTGCAGGAAATTATGAATGGGGAATAACCGATCAAAATCAAGTGTGGTTGTTACCTTCCTCGCAGAATCTGACGTTTAGTGTAAGCGCAACAGGTGTTATTACCGGACAAACAAGTTATACGGTTCAAGGTGGAGGAACGGGGAATGCATCAATTCTTGATCGATGGATAATTTATCAGGGTAGTCAGGTTGTTTACGTTGGAGGAAGCGAGTTTAACGGTTCCCAACTTGGTGCGTTTAATACAAATCAATCGTTGATTTTGAAAGGAGCAGGTTTGAAAACTTTCAAGGAGGGTATTTATGATATAACAGGAGCCTCAATATTCTATCGGGTTCATCCGGTTGGCAATGCGACAGGAAGCTATCAGGTTGTCAATTTGCCATGGAAAGAAAATCTTCCTGAAGCAGGCCAACAGGTTTGGGAAGAAGCAGAACAAAATATAAATTTAATCAACGGACTGGCTCCCGGCCAATATCAAATAGAAATTTATTTTGAGGCTTACTACAAAATTGGAGATCAAACAGCAATTTATACTTTTGTAGATAACAACAATGGCAATAATTACTCTGCCGGTTTCACAGTATCACAAACCACCGGAATAAACGATCTAGGAGCAGAGATTCGGTTCTTTCCCAATCCTGTTTCAGATCTCTTGATTGTTTCTACAAAAAGTAAACTTGAAAGCATTGAAGTTTTCGATTTCAACGGCAATCTATTAGGCAGGACAAACGAAAGTGAAATTAGGCTTTCTCATCTTGTAAATGGATTGTATATCGTTAAGATTGTCACCGAATCCGAGGTTCTTTATGGAAAAGTATTAAAATCAAATTAATATCAAGGAAGGTGGCTAAGTGAATTTCTTAGCCACCACTTTTTTTATAAAAATGTAAGTCTATGCATAACAAAAATTTAATATTGGTTATTGTTCTCTGGATTGCATTTTCGGGAATTCAAATTTATGGTCAACCGGCCAATTGGTTTGGAGATTTAACTACTCAGACCAACACTTCGTTTGTTGATGTTGCAATGATAAATCGGGGAGTAGTTCGTGCAACTTCCCCTATTCAAGCTACAGTAACAAAAAACAATGCTAAGTTTTTATTCAATGTTGCTCCGGGAGTATGGAACCCCAAATGGGTAGGCAGTACTACTAATTATCAACGAACAGTGAATCAGAGACTTACCGGGGCTGATGCGGCCTTTGTTTATACAGGTGGAGGTTGGGATCGCGATTTGGAAGTATCAATAGTAAACGGTCGGTATTATACTTTTGTGATTGGCGATAATTCGTCTGCCAATAATGATTTCTCGATTCTGGAAACAAACTATTTACCCGTTGATATTCAGTCGGTTACTCCAAACACCTATGTTGTTGATGCAAATCAAAGCGTTGAAATTACGGTAGTAACCGCATCGCCGTTAAATAATGGAGAATATGGCTTCTTGCGTTATTCCACAACTAATTGGACTACATCAACAATAGTCCCGTTGACGCTGCATTCGGGAACTACTTACAAAGCCACTATCCCCGGTTTTCCCCTTGATACTGAGGTTTCTTATTATGTTTTCACATCCAATCAATCTTCGCCATCAATTGCGGACGTTGATTATCTGACTTTAAAAATTAACAACAACGAGAATCAAAATTATGGCTATCGGGTTGGGTTTACGGTAACTTGTGGCTCTCAGATTGAAGTGGTTACTTCGCAACCTGCATTTCCGTTAGCCGATGAGGCAGTTACAATCTTTTTTAATGCAGAACTTGGAAACGGAGGTTTGATAAACTACAGCGGAAATGTTTACATTCATACAGGTGTTATCACATCACTAAGCACTTCTGGAAACGATTGGCGATATGTGAAAACCCAATGGGGACAAAACACTCCCGAAACGCGGATGGTGAAAGTAGATTCAAATCTTTATCGTTTGGATATAACTTCCATTCGAAATTACTATGGTGTGCCGGCTAATGAAACCATACAAAAATTGGCCATGGTATTCCGAAGCGATGTCCCTGTTTCAGGAAATAATTATCGCGAAGGAAAGAACGCCGATGGTAGCGATATTTTTGTTGATGTTTATGCGCGAAGCCTTCAGGTAAAAATCGTAAGTCCATCGCGGCGTAACATGTTATTGCCTGTAACTCAACCCACGGCAATCTGCGTTGAGGCTATGGAAAATTCAAACATCAAACTATATCTTGATAATCAGGAAATTCATTCGATCGATGCATCTTCGGTAACCTATGCTTTAATGCCCAATCAGGTAACTCCCGGAACTCACTGGATTAAGGCCAAAGCGTCTAACAATCAGGGGCAAACCGTAACCGATTCTTTGCAGGTTTATATGCGAGGACAAGTGGTGGTTGAACCCTTGCCGGCAAACGTGAACCCCGGTATTAACTACAACAGTTCAACCAGCGTTACATTAGTTTTACACGATCCTGTCGGGTTAAAGCAATTTGCTTTTGTAATCGGGGATTTTTCACAGTGGCAACCTACCGATCAAACATACATGAAACGTACTCCCGATGGAAAATATTTTTGGATAACCTTAAACAATTTGGTTTCAGGTCGGGAATATGCTTATCAATACTATATCGATGCATCATTAAAGATTGCGGATCCATATTGCGATAAAATTCTCGATCCTTGGAATGATCCATGGATTTCGACACAAACATATCCAAACCTTAAGCGTTATCCCTACGATCAAACCACAGGTATAGTCAGCGTGTTCCAGACCAATCAGCAGCCATACAATTGGCAGATTTCGAATTTCACACCACCGGCAGTCAACAGCACTCAACAAGATCTTGTGATCTATGAGCTTTTGATTCGTGATTTTGTTGAATCAAAACGAATTCGTGACGTTATCGACTCGCTTGACTATTTTGTACGATTAGGTGTTAATGCCATTGAGCTGATGCCTATCATTGAGTTTGATGGTAACGAAAGTTGGGGTTATGCCCCCAATTTTTTCTTCGCTCCAGATAAGTATTACGGTACAAAAAATGATTATAAAAGGTTCATCGATGAATGTCATCAACGAAACATAGCCGTAATTTTGGATATAGTACCAAATCACGCTTTTGGGCATAATCCGATGGTAATGATGTATTTTGATAAAAATGCAGGAGAGCACGGACAACCAACATCGCAAAATCCATGGTTTAACCCAACCGCGCCACATCCATTCAGTGTAGGTTACGATTTTAATCATGAAAGTCAACATACACGTAATTTTTTCAAACGGGTGTTTGAATATTGGCTCACTGAATATAAAGTTGATGGGTTCCGACTCGATCTGTCGAAAGGATTGACACAAAGCTTCAGCGGTGAGAATGTCGGGCAATGGAGTAGCTACGATCAAAGTCGAATCAATATTCTTACCGATTATTACAATCACATAAAATCGGTTAATCCCAATGCTTACGTGATATTGGAGCATCTTGCCAATAATGACGAAGAAACAGTTTTGGCTAATACCGGCTTGCTATTATGGGGAAATATGGATGATCAATTTAAGCAAGTTATTTTAGGATATCAGGATAATTCGGACTTCAGCTGGGCTTATCACAGTACACGCGGATGGACTTACCCTAATCTGGTTGCTTACATGGAGAGCCACGACGAAGAGCGTCAAATGTATGAGGCATACAACTATGGCAACTCTTCCGACGGTTACAATGTTCGTGATACATTGACAGCGTTACGTCGTATGGAAATGGCTCATGTGCTTTTATTCGGAATTCCCGGACCAAAAATGTTATGGCAATTTGGAGAATTGGGCTACGATTATTCGATTCACTACGGTGGGAGTCGAATGAGTGCGAAACCTGTCCGCTGGGATTATTCTTTCGATCCGAATCGCAGACATCTTTTTGCCGTAACGGCCGCAATGATAAATCTTCAGAAACACGATGCGTTTCGTTTTGGAACATTTACCCATGATCTTGCGGGGTTTGGGAAACGTATGTGGATTAGTCACTCGTCAATGAATGTAGTGGTGTCGGCCAATGCAGGGGTAGTTCCGTTCGATATGGCACCGGGAT
>DAOTAV010000140.1:0-6912 GCA_035382785.1 Salinivirgaceae bacterium
GTAGGAATGAAAAATAAATGAGCAACTTAGCGACAACTCAAATAAACCAAGGTAATAAGGATGACGGTTAAACCGGTAAATTCCTTTGGTGATTAATATCGGGGTAGTATTATTACGAAAATACTTCGAAAACAAATATTGTGAAGCAGTAGTCAGAATAATGGCATCCAAAAGCATCAATAGTCCAAGGGCATTAGTCCAAACGAACTCAGTAAAGCATAAATCTAATGATGAACTTAGTGCTGAAATAATGCACGTGAAGAAGAATGCCCCATGAACTAAATGCGATAATTTACGATGAGATCGAACAGTTTTTCCTTCGGGATACAAAATTGACCAACGCAAAAAACGATAAAATATCGACCAGAAAATCGTAAAAACAAAAAACAGATAGAACCAGATTGCCCAAAGTGTGCTACTTGACATTGGAAGCTTTTTCGTCACGATTAAAACCATGAAGGTTACGGCGGTTATCAACAACCATGGCGAAAATTGATCGGTTACCTTGCACGTATTCATAGCCAGAAGTCAAGTTTATAAATCTTGTCAAATGTACAAAAGAAGCATATTTTTACAAAATGGAAACGATTTTGGTAGATTATTGCTAAATTCGCGCGATAAAAACTAAAGTTAAAATACGAAATCAATAAAATTATGGCATTATTAACAAAAGTTATTGAGTTATTTATTGGCTCAAAGGCAAAACGCGATTTAGAAGAGATTGCACCCTACGTTCATCAAACCAAAGAAATATACGCGACCTTAACTGACTTAACAAACGATCAGCTTCGTGAAAGAAGCGCAAGGCTTCGTCAATCTGTTAACGATTTCGTAAAAAATGAAAAAGAAGAAATTGAAAAACTTCAAGAATTGATCGAAGATCCTAACATCGAAATGCATACTCGAGAAGAGTATTACAACCGTATTGATGAGTTAGAGAAAATAATTGACAAAAAATACGAAGAGATACTTGACAAATCGCTTCCTGAAGCCTTCGCCATTATCAAAGAAACCGCACGACGTTTCAAGGAAAACGAAATCATAGAAGTAACCGCTAATGATTTTGATCGAATATTAGCCGTTAACAAAGACTTCGTTAAAATTGAAGGAGAAAAGGCACTATATCGAAATGAGTGGATGGCAGGTGGAAACCTTCAGAAGTGGGACATGGTTCATTACGATGTTCAATTGATTGGAGGGGTTGCTTTACATAAAGGGAAAATTGCCGAAATGGCCACCGGTGAAGGGAAAACATTGGTGGCTACTCTACCTGTGTTTCTGAATGCATTGACCGGTAAAGGAGTTCATGTAGTTACGGTAAACGATTATCTTGCGAAACGTGACTCTGAGTGGATGGGACCATTGTATATGTTTCACGGACTTTCAGTTGATTGTATTGACCGTTATCAGCCACATACTCCCGAACGCAGAAGGGCTTATGAATGCGACATCACTTTTGGTACCAATAATGAGTTTGGGTTCGATTATTTGCGCGACAATATGGCGTTAAGTCCGGAGGAGCTTGTCCAACGAAAACATAATTATGCAATAGTTGACGAAGTTGACTCTGTTTTGATTGATGATGCCCGAACACCACTCATTATATCAGGTCCGGTTCCCAAAGGCGACGATCAGCTTTTCAACGAATTTAAACCCGTTGTTGAGAAACTCTACAACGCCCAAAGAAATCTAGTTACTCAAATCCTTACCGATGCACGCAAGCACATTTCCGATGGCGTCAACGAAAAAGGCGGTTTGCTTTTGCTAAGAGCCTACAAAGGATTACCCAAATATAAACCGTTGATCAAATATCTATCGGAACCCGGAATTAAAGCACTGCTCTTAAAAACAGAAAATTACTATATGCAAGACAATAATCGGAATATGCATGTAGTAACCGATGAACTTTACTTTATTATTGACGAAAAAATAAACTCCATTGAGCTTACCGATAAAGGTCTAGATTTCTTGGCCAGTTTGGTTTCGGATAATAAATTCTTTATTCTGCCCGATGTTGGCAGTGAGATAGCTGAAATTGATCATTCCAATATTTCTACCCAAGAAAAATTAGAGCGTAAAGACAAATTAATGCAAGATTTCAGCATTAAATCCGAACGCGTTCATACTGTAAACCAATTACTCAAAGCCTACACACTCTTCGAAAAAGATGTGGAATACGTTATTATCGACAACAAAGTGAAAATTGTTGATGAACAAACCGGACGCATCATGGAAGGTCGTCGCTACAGCGATGGACTGCATCAAGCCATTGAGGCAAAGGAAAATGTAAAAGTTGAGGCCGCAACACAAACTTTTGCCACCATCACCCTTCAGAATTATTTCAGGATGTATAAAAAGTTGGCAGGTATGACCGGTACGGCCGAAACTGAAGCTGGTGAATTTTGGGACATCTATAAACTCGATGTTGTTGTCATTCCTACCAATAAACCGGTAATACGTAAAGATTTGGAAGATTTGGTTTACAAAACCAAACGAGAAAAATATAATGCTGTTATTGAAGAGATAGTTCGATTACGCGATGCAGGACGTCCGGTCCTTGTGGGTACAACATCGGTAGAGGTTTCGGAGTTGATTAGCCGGATGTTGAAGTTAAGAGGGATTCGGCACAATGTGCTAAATGCAAAATTACACCAGAAAGAAGCCGAAATTGTTGCTGAAGCGGGGAAATCCAAAACAGTAACCATAGCCACCAATATGGCGGGTCGGGGTACCGATATCAAACTATCGGAAGAGGTAAGACAAGCAGGCGGTTTGGCCATCATTGGTACTGAGCGTCACGAATCGCGTCGAGTTGACCGCCAGCTGCGAGGTCGTTCAGGACGTCAAGGGGATCCGGGATCGTCGCAATTTTTTGTTTCGCTCGAAGACGATTTAATGAGGCTTTTCGGCTCTGACCGCATTGCCCGTATGATGGACCGCTTAGGGATTCAGGAAGGCGAAGTGATTCAACACAGCATGATAACAAAATCCATTGAGCGGGCACAAAAGAAAGTGGAAGAAAACAACTTCGGTATTCGTAAACGCTTGTTGGAGTACGACGACGTTATGAACTCTCAACGTGAATTGATCTATACCAAACGTCGTCATGCATTGTTCGGGGAGCGAATCCAACTCGATGTGGTTTCTATGATGAAAGCGTTATGCGAAGATTTTGTGGAAACCAATTATGAAACTCTTGATTATCAGGAATTTAGTTTTGAATTGATGAGGACTTTAACCATCGAGCCTAATTTCGACGAAGAATTTTATCTCAAAGAGTCAACATCAAAAATTATTAACAAATTAGAAGAGGCACTTTTTGAAAAATATCGTCGAAAAGAACAGCAAATTATCGCACAAACTTTACATGTGATCAAAGATGTGTACGAAAAGCAAGGTCAGCAATACAAAAATATTATCATTCCCATTACCGACGGATATAGAATATATCAGATAATTACTAATCTTGAAAAGAGTGTCAAAACAAACGGAGCTGAAGTGATGCGCTCCATTGAAAAGTTTGTCACCCTGCTGGTCATCGATGAAAACTGGAAAGAGCATCTTCGCGAAATGGACGATCTCAAAACCTCAGTTCAAAACGCTACTTACGAGCAGAAGGATCCGCTGTTGATTTATAAATTTGAGTCGTTTGAATTATTTAAAAAACTCCTTGACAAGATTAATCGAGAGGTAGTTTCCATTTTGCTCAAGGCCAACATCCCCAATCAACAGCCCGAAAACGTCAGGGAAGCTCAACAACGACGTCTCGATCACAGTAAACTTAACGAAGGACGAAGTGACTTAGGTCCACGGAAACCCCAAGCCCCGATTCACGCAGAACAGCGAGTTGGTCGAAATGAGCCTTGTCCATGTGGAAGTGGGAAAAAATATAAAAATTGTCATGGAAAAAACCTCGGATAAACATGTTTACTAAGTTAAAAAGAAAAATTGCTCAATCTGCCCTTGAGCATTCTTTGAAGAGATTGGAAACTACAAGGGAATTTCTGCATTGGGATAACATTTCCACTATTGGCTTAGCTTGCGATATAACTTGCTTTTCATCACAAAGAGAAATAGATTCTATCGTGGAGGCTTTCGCCAAACACTATAAGCAATGTAGTCCTATAATTTTTTCCGAAAAACGACTGAATAAATGGAATTGGACTTCGGATAAATATCCAATGATCTCAAAGGAAAATTTAACTTGGTCAGGAATTCCCAAAGGTGAAGTTGTTGAAAGTTATGTCCACAAATCTTTCGATGTAGTCTTTATCATAGAATTTAGTAATCATTTTATCGCTCAATGGATTGGATCGCATTGCAAAGCAAAAATGGTAATTGCTCCTATTCATGAGGATAACCGTTATGCAACGTTGTTGATTCAATCACCCATCAACGATGTAAAGACTTTTATTGAACAATCGGTTCGATATCTTAAGATAATCAATCAACCTTTATAAAGTAGATGCAAGGAGGATACATTTATGTATTTCGATAAACCATTCGGATTAGGAACCGCTATCATAACCCCATTCAACGATGATTCGTCCATTGATTACCCAGCACTTAAAAAGCACCTTCGTTTTCAGATAGAAAATAATGTTGACTACATCGTTGCACTAGGAACCACGAGCGAGTCGGTTACATTGTCTAAAGAAGAACGAACTCAGGTGGTTGAAGTTATATTAGAAGAAGTAAAAAATCATATACCGGTAATTGTTGGAGTTGGAGGTTACAATACACGAGAAATTATAAAGACTATCCAAGAATTACCCAAGGATGTTTATGGCATTTTGTCTGTAACTCCTTATTATAACAAGCCATCACAAGAGGGACTTTATCAACATTACCGCGAAATTGCACTTTCAACCGATAAACCCATTATTTTGTATAATGTTCCGGGAAGAACATCAGTAAACATGTTGCCCCAAACTACGATAAGGTTAGCCAATGATTTTAAGAACATTGTTGCAGTTAAAGAGGCATCGGGAATTATGACTCAAATTATGGAAATTATTCGTCAGAAACCATCCGGATTTCAAGTCCTTTCGGGCGATGATTCCATAGCCTATCCATTGCTCGCAGCAGGTGCTGATGGACTTATTTCAGTTATTGCAAACGCCTTCCCGAATCAAATGTCGAAACTGGTTCACACCGCCCTTGAAGGTAATTTCTCTGAAGCTCGAAAAATCCACTACAAACTATTGCCGCTTATGTTGGCCATATTTGAAGATGGAAATCCTTCCGGAATTAAAAAATTGATGAATTCGTTGAACCTTGTTCAAAACAATTTGAGATTGCCTTTGGTTCCTGTAAACAACAATACATCAGAAAAAATTGATCAATTGGTCAGAACTCTGTGATGTATCATTTCAAAAAATGTTAATGAAATTATAAAAATATCATTCATTCTTGGAGAATTAAACCTTTTTAATATTTTTGCAGTGTTAACATAAAAAATAGGAGGAACGCTTATCGGAACATATCTACGCTGAACATATCTAAAATTAAGGAAATATGAATATTGCTCAGCTTACAGATTATGAACTGATAAGATTGTATCTTTCAGGAAATGAGGTTGCTTTTGAAGAAATTATTGAACGGCACAAGGATAAGGTTTATACATACCTCCTAATGTTGACAAAAAATAAGGACTTAGCCGAAGATCTTTTCCAGGAAACATTTTATAAAGTGGTGAAATCGCTCCGCGAGCAACGCTATCAGGAAGATGGCCGATTTATTGGTTGGATTCTACGGATAGCTCACAACTTAGTTATCGATCACTATCGCAGGAAAAAGAACATGCAGTTGGTAACTCAGGAGGAAGGCAAGCCCGATATTTTTAATAAAGTGAAACAATACGACACTCCGGTGGAAGACAGCATTATCTCATCTCAAGTTTCCAAAAAAGTAAGAGTATTGATAAACCAATTGCCCGATGAACAGCGTGAGGTAGTCATTATGCGTCATTATCTCGATATGAGTTTCAAAGAAATTGCCGAGGTTACCAATGTTAGTATCAATACAGCGTTGGGACGCATGCGATATGCCCTGATAAATCTAAGAAAAATGATTGATGAGCATTCGTTACAATTGATATAGACGAAATGAATCATCAAAAAATTACTCGCTGAAAAAATTTTTAATCGTTCTGAGCGTTTTTATAAAAAAAAGCGCCTATGAACGATTATACCCTTTACTCTCGACTTAAGAAACTTACACCTGCCAAGTTTTTGAATATGGTTGAAAAAAAACAGGTCAGATTGAAACAACCCAATCCTGAGCTTGTGGCAAAAACCATTCGAAAAATTTCGACATTAAAGTCTCTTCAAGAAAATCCATTACCCGCTAATTTCTCCATAAAAATTATTCCCCAATAAATCAATGTCGTTTACTTAAGGAATAAAGATAATACTGTTCTTTGAAAAGAGGAGTTATTAGCATTTTTGTTATCTTAGGGGTATAATATAGGCCTTACTGAGAAAGCCTGTGAAAAAAATGACTTTCGTGAAAACTCAATTACAAACATAATACAATTACTTGAAGATGAAGAGTATAACTGCCGTTCGAAAAACGGCTTTCCAGGGGTATTGATTCGTGATCGAAAATTAAATTTCAAAAAGTTAGTTGTGTTTATTAGCAGAGGAGTAAAGAGTTCCCTTCAACGTGAACTTGATTCGTTCTACAAAGAAGCTACCGGAAGTGAATTTAATATTCGAGTTGCTACCAAAGGAGCATTCTCAAGAGCCAGGGCGAAGCTTAAACATGAAGCATTTATAGAATTTAATGGTAATGTAAACCAAACCTTTTATAACGAAGCCCCCTATTGGGTTTGGAATCAAATGCGTCTGCTTTCAGTGGTAGTATCCCTAAAAGTGTGTAATGTAAGTTAAATTTGGTTTCAAATATAAT
>DAOTAV010000141.1:0-6832 GCA_035382785.1 Salinivirgaceae bacterium
TCCTCCTCAAAGCAAACAAAATGTGGCATTTCGAAGTAAATCAAACCTAGGTACATTTTTTAGCATCAGCTCTGAGGTTGTGTATTCTCATTTCGATAAAAACACTTTTTCTGATTTAGACGATAACGATAACCACTCAGCTGCTTTTGATACAAGAATTGAAGCGGGAAATGACACTACAACATGGAAGGCCGCTCTGAGATATCGTTTTATTTTTAAAGATTTTTCAACCTTTGATCAGTTTTTACCGGTTGAGTTCGATAGGGATTGGAATTTATCATTAGTTCCAACATCGTTGAACCATCAGCAATTGGGAGCGTTTGGAAGTTTCAACAAAAAGTCTTTGGGAAGAGTTGGATATCAATGGGAGGCGCTTTGGTTTGATCATTATTATCGTGGATTTCGAAATTTGTTTACAACAACATTACGTTTAGGCTCATGGAAATTCAACACTGAAACATCGTTACTTAAATCTACCGATGAAATCAAGTCAACGTTTGCACGAACTCAAACCCGATTGATTTACGAACATAATCGTTTATCTGCCGGAGTTAGGCTTGAAGCTGAGAATAACCATCGAAACTTGCCCAACGGATTTTTCGATTCACGTTCTCATCAGTTTTACGATGCAGGTCTTTTCTTGAATGTCTCAAATACAGAAAAAATAAACAGTGAATTGGTGGTTGGGTATCGCGATGACAGGAAAGTTTCACAGTCTCGCATCGAGCCATTTACAACGGCAAAATATTTACAGCTTTCAAGCGAGGTGAATTTTTCACCAACCCATTCCTGGGGTGTGATTTTGAATTTAAAAAATATCGATGTGCCAAAGAATGAGTTGTTTCCCAACATTCGTCCCGAAACGGTTGCCGGTGGACGTCTTACCAACCGTGTTTCTGTATTTAAGCGACTTGTAACCAATTCCGGTTTTTTTGAAGTTGGTACCGGAATGGAATCAAAAAAGGAGTTTGCTTTCATCCGTACGGTTCCGGGACAAGGAACCCATGTCTGGCGCGATGTGAATCAAAACGGAATACAGGAGCTTTGGGAATTTGAGATAGCAACCATTCCGCAGGAGGCCGACTTCATCAGAATTTTTATTCCAACCAACGATTTTATTAACGCTTATTATTCAACCTGGAGTAATTCCAATCAAATCAATTTTAATCGTTTCCGAACCTCCGATTTTCTGGTGTTGCGAGCAATATCCTATTTGTCGAATCAAAATAGCATAACCGTAAGGCAACGCTTGACGGATGATCGTTTCCATGTTTATGCCAATCCGTTGCACTGGATGCATCACGATACAACTCTATTATCAAATCAAGTCGGGTTTCGCAACACAAGCAGTATTGCTCGTAATTCTTCGTTTGGGAGCATTGATTTTACCTACGGTTACAACCAAAATCGGGGGATTTTAAGTGCCGGATTTGAAACCCGAACCATAAAAACACGTTCGCTGTTGCTTCGAATTTCTCCCTTGGCATCAATAAATGTTTATCATCAATTTGATTTAACACGTTCCGATTTGCGATCTGATGTTTTTTCATTCAAAGATTTTACCATTGAAGCAAAACAATGGGAAGGTCGGCTAGAGTACCTTCACACACAAGCTTTACGTTTTGAAGGTTCGGCTCGATATGGAGAAAAATTGAACCAATACGATTTAGGGCGTTCCTATTTACATGAAATCAAAGGTGGTGTTCAGTATAGCCGTTTAAAAACCGGGACTGTGAACGCATCGATAAGTTACGTTCTTGTGAAATTTTCAGGAGATATTACCTCTCCGACTACTTATGAATTGCTCGACGGTTTACAAATCGGACGAAACATTGTGTGGCAAAGCAATGCCTCGATTCGTATGACAGAGAAGGTCAACATGGATTTGCAATATCATGGGCGTTCCGGCAATGGAATCAAGCCCATTCACACAGGCACCATTCAGGTCAAAATCTATTTTTAGACGTTCGTTCAATTGGTAAAAAAAGATGTTGCCTTTAACAAAGCATCAAAATTGTTGAATGTATAAGAATATCAGCTATGAAATAATCTTAGTTGTCAGGGAAAAAATATAAATCGCTATAATTGTGTCATTTTCGACAATCGGATTATCTTTGCAGATGATGAACCAAAATTTTGGGAAAAATCGCAAAAAAGAATAAAATTTTGATGGTAAAACCCATATTATGAATGTTTTAATTTTAGGGAGTGGAGGCCGCGAACATGCTTTGGCGGTGGGCATTCAAAAAAGTAGTTTGGTTGACAATCTCTACATTGCACCAGGGAATGCCGGCACTTTAAACCACGGAAAAAATGTTGAAATAAGCCCACTCGATTTTGAAGAAATAAGACGGTTTATCGTGACTAACAAGATAGAAATGCTTGTGGTAGGTCCGGAAGACCCATTGGTTGGAGGAATTGTCGATTATTTAAAATTGCAACCAGAATTGAGCGATCTGATGATTATCGGGCCTTCAAAAAGAGGAGCTCAACTGGAGGGTTCAAAGAGTTTTGCCAAGGAGTTTATGTTGCGGCATAAAATACCCACAGCCGGATATTTAAGCGTAGAAAAGTTCAATCTTAAGCAAGGATTGGATTATCTTGAGATGCTCAATCCACCCTATGTACTAAAAGCCGATGGTTTGGCTGCCGGAAAAGGCGTAGTGATTTTAGATCAGCTCGATGAAGCCAAATCAATGTTAGTTAATATACTCAATGGTAAATTCGGACAAGCCGGAGAGCGGGTAGTAATTGAGGAATTTTTGCATGGAGTTGAGGTTTCCTATTTCGTCCTCACTGATGGGGTATCGTATGTGCTTTTGCCGGAAGCAAAAGATTACAAACGAATTGGCGAAAACAACACAGGACTCAACACAGGAGGAATGGGTTCGGTATCGCCGGTTCCATTTTGTACTCCGGAATTTTCTCGTAAAGTTGAAGAAAAAATCATAAAGCCTACTATTCAAGGTTTACAGCGAGAGGGAATCGACTATTGCGGGTTTATTTTCTTTGGGTTGATGAATTGTTCTGGCGAGCCATTTGTAATAGAATATAACTGTAGGATGGGCGATCCTGAGACACAGTCGGTAATTTCTCGTTTGGAAAATGATTTAGCGGGAATGTTTGTAGCGGCGGCTCAAAAGCAATTAAACAGCTACAAAGTTATTACTTCACCCAAAACGGCGGTCACTGTGGTTTGTGCAAGCCATGGATATCCCGAAAACTATCCTAAAGGTGAACCTATTTCGGGATTTGAAAAGGTTAAAAACAGTTTTGTGTTTCATGCAGGAACAAAACTTGCCGGAGAAACTGTAATTACTAATGGTGGGCGAGTTTTGGCGGTGACTTCTCTGGCCTATAATATTGAAAATGCACGTCAGCTTGCATATGCAGATTGTGGCCTTATTTCCTGGAAATCAATGTACTATCGAAAAGATATTGGGGTGGATTTGCTTTAAAAACTTAAAATTTTATGATCGATAAACTTTTTAGGGGTGTTTCAGTTCCCAAATTATTTTGGGCGATTTTTCTATCCATTCTGATGTACATCCCTTTATTTTATTCCACTACGGTGGTTCCTCAGCGATTCAGTTTTTGGATTATCACGGAGTTTTTTGCAACAATTCACGCCATTAGTCCTTTATTTACAGCAACGTTAATTTTTATCGGCATTTTTCTACATTCGCTTTTAATTGTGTTCATAGGGCAAAAATTTTTATTGCTTGAACATCGTACCTACTTGCCTATGTTTCTGTTTTTGGGTGTTTCACTGTTTTATACGGGTTCACCTGATTTTTTTGGGGTTTTAATGTCGGGAACTTTTGTCCTGTTAGGAATCAATATGATTTTTCAAAACACCGGATACAAAGTGAACATTTTAAATATGTTCAATCTTGGAATGCTGCTATTAGTAGCGGCTTTGTTTTTCTGGCAAGTAATTTTTGTGATACCCATATTTTGGGTGATGACATTTTTTGTTAATTCTTTCAATATTAGATCGTTGGCAGTCGTTATTCTTGGTTTTCTTGTTTCATCGCTTCTATTGCTTTATGGTTTGATTGCTTTTGATAAATTAGAATTCTTCATAAACACTATCCACCCCCTCTTGGTTGATTATCCGAGTTTTATTAGCTATCCACGTAGTTTTCAAATAGCGATTATGATTATCGGATTAACACTTGTAATTGGTTTTTTAAGTGAGTTTTTTGCTCTTCAACGAAAAAAAATCATAGTGCGAAAATATTTTCAGGCTTTGAATGTTTTATTTTTAACATCTTTTGTGATCGCTATTTTTGTTCCATTCGTGCCTCTCACTTTCTCCTATTTTGGAATTCTGTCGGTAATCATGGGAAGTACAAATTTGATGCTTAAAGTTCGAATGGTTCGTACGAGAAATTTTCTTTTTTCTTTGTTTGTTATAGGGATAATACTATTTTGGATTAGTCGCTTCAATCTTTTGGGATGAATTATTTGCGATCAAACGTTTTCGATCCTTCAGTTAATCTTGCAACAGAAGAATATTTGTTGAAACATAGCTCAGATGAATGGTGTTTTCTGTATGTCAACAAGCCATCGGTAGTCATTGGAAAGCATCAAAATGCCATGGCGGAAGTCGATATTATATCTGCCATGGATCATTCGGTTGGGGTGTTTCGCCGTATTTCTGGCGGAGGAGCTGTTTATCACGATTACGGAAATTTGAATTTTTGTTTTATTTATAATCGTGAAGTAGGGCAACAAGTCGATTTTCAACGCAATTCGAGGCCGGTGGTTGAATTTTTAAATTCGGAAGGGCTGGATGTGGAGTATGCCGGAGCCAACAATTTAGTTTACCGTGGATTAAAATTTTCGGGCAATGCTGAACATGTGTACAAAAATCGAGTGATGCATCACGGGACTATCCTTTTTGACTCCGATCTGGAGCTTTTATCGCAGGTGTTGACCCCGCAAAAAAAAGATTATCAGCATCGAGGAGTGTTGTCTAAACCTTGGCCGGTTGTCAACTTAAAATCAGTGCTACCGGAATTTCGCTCTATTGACCATCTGGCGGATGCATTAGGAAATTTTATGCAGCGTACCTATCGAGTAAATCCGGCTTTTCTGTCGGAAAATGACCAAACGGCGATTGAACATTTGGCGGAGGAAAAATTCAGAACATGGCAATGGAATTTTGCTTATGCGGCGAATTATAATTTGACAAGAACTATAAAAGTTAACGGTCGTAATTTGATCGTTGAACTTGAAGTTAGTAATGGAATTATCTTTCGAGTAATCGTTAACAATCAAGAGGCCGGTTATCTTGAGGCTATCGTCGGTGAAAGACATCATCCCGAGGCGATTTCCCAACGATTGAAATTGATTCAGTCAGAAAACAAATCAAAGTTTAATTTAAAAGATATTGTAAATCAATTGTTTTAGCAATGTTGGAGCTTAGAGAAACATCTGATGGAAGTCATACTCTTTATGTTCCTGAATTGAACGAAACCTACCATTCAACCTTTGGAGCAGTTCAGGAAAGTCTTCATGTGTTTATTGGCAATGGTCTCGATTTTTGGGTAAAAAACAATCCCGGGAAAACGGCGGTTTCGGTTTTTGAGATGGGATTTGGAACAGGATTGAATGCTCTTCTTACTTACGACTATGCCATAAAGAATAATCTGGAGCTTTATTACGCTGCTATAGAAAAATTTCCCATTTCCTCGGAGTGGGTTGATAAATTGAATTTTACAAAATTGCATGACCTTTCCCGATATGATCAGGTTTTTTCCCGGATGCATCGTTGTTTGTGGAATGAACCATTTGATTTTCAGCGATTTATTCTACATAAAATATGCGACGATATCAAAACTTTCTCCTTTGACAGGTACTACGACATTGTTTTCTTCGATGCATTTGCACCGTCGGTGGTTCCTGAACTATGGAGTGTAGATGTTTTCAGGAAAATCAACGAAGCCATGAACAGGAATGGTGTTCTAACCACCTATTCATCCAAAGGAGAAGTGAAGCGAAATTTATTATCCGCCGGATTTTCCATCGAACGTCTTCAAGGCCCTCCGGGGAAAAGGCATATGTTACGAGCCATAGCAATGTAATCCGATAAAATAATTTACATATGGGAACCATAGAACTTGAACAAATGGAATTTTTCTCGTATCACGGGTGTTACGAGCAAGAACAAGTGGTTGGAAACTATTATCTGGTTGATTTACGTTTTGATGTGGACGTGAATACAGCTATGAAAACCGACAATCTGAGTGATACCATCAGTTATCTTGATGTGTATCGGTTGGTGAAAGATGAGATGGCAATAAAATCGAAGCTGTTAGAGCACGTAGCAGGTCGCATCGTTGACAGGCTTTATACAGTTTATCCTGAAAAGATATCGAATGTTTGTATAAAAATTCGAAAGATGAATCCACCACTCGGAGGTAAGATTCAAAATGTAAGTGTGACTCTTCGACGCTAAACCGGTAATTTTAAAAATCGTCGGCAAGTCCGGAGAAACGCGCCAATCCGCCTTCCGATGTTTCACGGTAGATTTTGGGCAAATCATGACCGGTTCGCTTCATGGTTTCCACCACTTTGTCGAAACTTATGCGGTGACGTCCGTCTCCCAGAATTGAGTAAACATTGTGGTTAAGAGCACGGGCTGCGGCAAAAGCATTTCGTTCGATGCAAGGAATTTGAACCAGACCGGCCACCGGGTCGCATGTAAGCCCTAAATGATGCTCAAGTCCCATTTCTGCGCTGTATTCCACTTGAAAAATTGTGCCGCCAAAAAGTTGTGTTGTAGCCGCCGAAGCCATGGCGCATGCTGTGCCTATTTCACCTT
>DAOTAV010000142.1:0-6827 GCA_035382785.1 Salinivirgaceae bacterium
GAGATTGGATCGCCATTTTCGTCAAAAACCGTAAAATTGATAATTCCGGTTGATTCTCCCACATTTTTTTTCTGATCGGCTATGCGAGAAACTACCGGAGAGTAGTTATTAGTAATAGTCATGGTTTTTGAAACGCTATTATTGGCATAGTTGGTTTCTGCCTGATTGTTAGAACGGACGCTAGCAAATGCCTGAATAGTTGCTCCACCCATGCTATAATTTACCGTCCCTGAAATGGCTAGCGATACTGTTTCACCGGAATTTAATACCGGAATTTGCCAATTCCCACCTGTAGGAGAATAGGTGCCTCTTTCTGCTGAATGATCATAATAATAAAATCCACTGGGTAAGGCAGCATAAACCACAACATTCGTCGAGTTTTGAGGCCCGTTATTTTTTGCTTCAATGGTGTAGGTCACTGGATTTCCCATACATGGTGTATCCGTATCGGAGATTATTGTAACTTGTAAATCGCATTGATCGGACGGAGTTTCGCCAAAAACTAAAACACGATTCATTTCGCGACCATTAACAAACAGACGATCGTTAATATCAAAGTAGATGTTGTATGGATGATACAAATTATTGTTTGCAGCACTGGCTGAGTTCCCACTACCATCATTATAAACAACACCAGTAGTAAAGTTGTTTTGACCTAGTACCTTATCAGCTGAAGCTCCATTGGTTTGAGGAACGGTATTAAAAATCAGAACCCGATTGTTTGTATATTCTCCTATGGCTAAAATTCCGCTGGGAGAAACGGTGACACCTATCGGGCTATTTAGTTTGTTGGCCGCAAGTCCTGCACTTGAAATACCAAAATCTTCCTGACCGATGACATAATCGGCGGCTGCTCCGTTTTGTTGAGGAACCGAATTATAAACCATAACACGGTTATTTTCAGTGTCGGCTATGAGCAATTTTCCATCGGTTGACATGGTACAATACCAAGGGGAATATAATTTCTTTGCTGAATTTCCGCGAGTATTGGTAACAAAATCATCTTGTCCGATAACAATATTGGCAGAAGCTCCATTCGTTGTAGGTATTGAATTGAAAATCAAAACGCGGTTATTTCCACCGTCAACAATAAAGAGTTTACCATCGGAAGAAACAAATAATCCTCTCGGGGCATTCAGCTTATTGGCAGCACAACCTACAGTGTTAGTAACAAAATCGTTTTGTCCAATAACTACGTCAGCAGGTTGTCCTGTAGTTGTTGGTATGGTATTCCAGATTAAAACTCGGTTATTTGATCGATCAGAAACCAATAGTTTTGTCCCATCGGCACTGAATGCTACGCCATCAACTGCTCTGGTCAAACTTTGTGTACATCCTGATGTTGAACTGGTTGTTGAGGATTTCCCAACAACAACATTGCAACTCTGTCCGTTTGTTGTTGGGGCCGAGTTCCAAACCATAACGCGACCATCATGCCCCCCAAACGATGTTGTATGTTGCGACCCAACAGCCAAATGACCTAATGCCCCGATAACGCAAGAAGATGCTCCAGGTGAATGTGAAGCGTCGATGACAGATTCCGTAGTTGTAAAATCAGGCTGTCCAACCACCAATTTTGCTGCCTCCATATTTGAAAACTGATGTCTGACCACTTGCGCATTAAAATTAACTGTTGCAGGACACATTCCATCTTCAACCGTTATGGTTACTGTTGTTGTTCCATATTGATAGTTACCAGGTGTCATGCTTAAAGTACGGTTGATCCCGCTTCCACCAAAAATCATGGAACTTGAGGGGATTAATAACGAATTATCCGCTTTTGCTGTGTATGATAAAGCATCTGAAGAAGTTTCGGCATCGGTTACCGTGAAGTTGATGGTAGAGAATGGAGTATTAAACAATGTTTGTTGATCCAATATTGTAGAAATAATCGGTGCTGTATTGTTATAAACCGATAATATCAATCCAACACTATTGTTGCTGAGATTCGGATCGGTTTGCAGTAAAGAAGCAATGGAGGCTGTAACGTTGATATCATTTCCTCCTTGATCGTTCCCAACCGTAACAGTAAGATCCATAGTTGCAGTTTCTCCGTTTTGAAGAAATGGAATTCTCCATTGGCCTGACACATACGAACCTTTTGAAACGGAATGGTTGTTTAATGAAAGACCTGTTGGAATCGGAAAATTGATCACAATATTGGAGGCTTCGTCGGGACCGTTATTAGCGGTAAGAAGTGAAAATGTAACTTTGCTACTTTTACATGGGGTCAAATTTGATGCGTTTAACGATAAAGTCAGATCGCTGTTTCCTGAAAGTTGGGTAGTTGTCACCATCCAACTTTTTAGTATTGGAGCCTGCCCCGAGACGGGAATAAATGTCCCGACCAAACGAATTCTACTTTCGGCTCCTAGACTTGAAAGATCAATTCCTGTTGTATTAAAATCAAGGTTGCTAAGAGCAGTATTCACCCAAGAGCTTCCATTCCATCGCTGAATGGTAACACGAAAATCGCCGGTTGTTCCTTCTTCATCCCAGATCAAGCGCCCCCATGATGTGGCTCCATGAATGCTTGCCAACGTAATAGCCGAAGAAGTAATTGTACCGTTTCCCGAATTTTGATATTCAATGTAGAGCTTTGGTGCATGACTCGGATCGCTGTCGATTGTTCGAATCTCCCGATAATCCAAATTTGTGGGATCGTCTTTAATAAGAAACACCATCGAATTTCCCGAGGTCCATCCTGAACGATTCACCAACGACTGTACAAGTGTTGTTAAACTTGGTGTTTCGTAATAGGAATGGTCATACCATACTGAATTGAGATTCCAGGTTACATAGGAAGTGGTGGTAGTTCTTGAACGTGGGCTAGAACCACTAGAAAATGTTGCCGGATTATCAGCGTCTTCAGCATAAATCCGCGTAACAACATTATTGTTAATTCCATATCCTGGATTATGTGGATAATAGCAATCTATAACGATAAAAGCTTTATTGATTTGAGCGTTTTTAGGAATTTGAATATTAGTAAAACGTAAGCCTGTGGTATAGATCACTCCATCATTATTATTATATCCTAAGCGACAGTAAGATGAACTTGCATAATAAGTCGTTCCTTCGTCATGCGCATCATCGGTTGTGGAGGCGATACTTGTACTCAACGATAGGTTAGATTGATAACCAACTTTATTGTCGGTCACCGTAACTCCTGACAAGGAACCACTATTAAACTGATAGTTAGTAGCCTGATACCATTGTGGAATAGAAGATTGCGTTGCCTTCCATGTAAAACTTATGGTGTTACTCCATTTTCCCCAAGATACTCCATTATTATTGGAAGCAGCTACACGAACATAATAGGTTTGATTATCCTCAAAACTCAACGGCGGATTTAATTGATTGCAAGTGAGCGTGTACTGAGTACCTCCGGTATAACTGCCACCGAATTCCTGTATATAAGCTATATCGGAAAAAGTGGAACTTTTATTGATTTCAACCTTAAATCGGTTAAAAGAAGTTGACAAATCACTCGACGCTCTAAATTTCGGGTCGGTTAAATAAAGATAGGAATTATCAAACACTACTTGTTCCGTGGGTGACGAATTGTAGATATAGGTCTTGGCATATCCATAAATAGCTATCGCATCTATTCTCATTCCAGAATACACAACAGAGTTGTCTGAACCAAAAGATATTCGAAAACGAAAAGAAGTACTTCCTTCAAAATCTTTCAAATCTACAACAATCTGCTGCCAGGTGCAACTATTATACCATGCGAGATTCTCACCTAAAATATTGCTCGAGGGAAGCTTTCCGTCGTAAGGTTTACTTAAAACCACATTATACAATTTTTGCCAAGTAGTCCCACCATTGGCCGAGGCCTCGATATATGCACCATCGTAGGTATCTTCCGTGTTCATGGCGGCATAAAATGTGAGTTTACATTCAGAATATTGGCTGATATCGATCGATGGAGATACAAGAATATAGCTTGTGTTGTTTGTGTAATTAGCTGAGCCGCTAGTTTCAAAGGAATAAGTTCCTGCATAGGAATTTGTAGATAATGCCCAGTTCCCTGTTCCGGCATTTGTCCAACCGGTAAAGGTTTCACAATTGTGGGTCCAAAATGTTGTAGTGGGTTGTGCCGATAGTTGAAATAGTAGGCACATTGGCAACAATAAAGTTGCAATTTTTTTTACAAACATGGCTTTTCAAAATTTAGTTCAAAGTGATTTGGCGCCGCAAATTTATAAAAAAAACAAATAACTTTATTGATATCTACATCATAATGGTCTGAATATTAATCACAATATTTCCAAACCGTTGGCAATTTAAATGCTAAACCCAGGGGTTTGGGGGAAATGCATAAAACAAAAGGTGATTGCCGACGTTTATATTCTGCCTCTTTGATCATGGCAAAAACCCGACGGACAGTTTCGGAATCAAAACCGGAATCGATCAAATCTTCAACTGACATTTGCTTTTCAATGAATTGATGAAGAATTTTATCTAAGATAGGATAATCGGGAAGAGAGTCGCTGTCTTTTTGACCCGGACGAAGCTCTGCTGACGGGGCTTTTATAAGAATATTGGATGGAATGATTCCACTTAGACTATTGATATATTGGGCTAATTCGTAGATTTCAGTTTTGTAAACATCGCCGATAACGGCCAAGGCTCCACACGAGTCTCCATACAGAGTTGAATAACCAACGGCTGCCTCGCTTTTATTTCCGGTGTTGAGCAAAATATGCCCGTTTTTATTACTGTATGCCATCAGTAACACAGCTCTTAATCTCGCTTGCAAATTCTCCTGAGCCAACCCAAATGAGTTATCGTTGAAAAGCTGTGACAACAACTGATTAGAAACCTGATAAATATCTCTAATCGGCACTATATGATGTTCTATTTTCAGCTTTTTGGCCAAAGCAAGAGCGTCATCGATAGAATGCTGAGTACTGAACTCTGATGGTAGAAGCAACCCGGTTACATTCTGATTTCCCAAAGCCTTCACTGCCAAGCAGGCTACTACAGCCGAATCAATTCCGCCACTGAGTCCCAATACGGCTTTTTTAAAACCGTTTTTTTCAAAGAAGTCTCGAATCCCAAGAACTAAAGCTTGATAAATATTTTCAATCAGATTAAACGATTGATCGATCCTGGCCATTTTCCCCAGATGATCAGTTTGAAAAACCTGAAAGTCCTCTTCAAATGCCTTACAACGTAGAACCATTTCGCCCGTAGCATTAAAAACTTTCGATCGTCCGTCGAAAATCAATTCTCCGTTAGCACCCACCTGATTCACGTAAACAATTGGGGTTCTGGATTTAAAAGCAACACGGGAAAATATGTCGTTTTTCCGGTTTTCAAAATAACCTATAAACGGTTTTGCCGACAAATTAATAAGCAATTCCGCCCCTTCTTGCACCAAGATATCAACAGGAGTGATTTGTTCCGACATCGAAGAATAATCAAGCGACAAATCGTCACCCACAACAATTCCAATCTTTTTTCCTTTTACTATTATTGGTTTGATTTCCTGACCCGGGGAGAAGTATTGATTTTTGTGTTGCAAATCAAAAGGCGAAAATGTACTTTGGCTGATGGTTGCTGAAATTTGTCCGTGTTCTATTATGTAGGCCGAATTAAAAATTTGTTTACCTTCCATGAGATTTTGGGACGGAGATCCAATAATTACAACAATATCAGTGCAATGTAATTGAATCTCGTTGATGGCTCTCATAGTACGGTCTAAAAACCACCGGTTCTGCAACAAATCACCTGGAGGATTGCCACAAACAACCAATTCCGGAAATACGATTAGATCAACATTTCCCTTCTTAGCTTGTTGAATTCGATCGATAATTTTTCGTGTATTACCTTCAAAATCACCAACGATTGTGTTGATTTGAGCAATCGCAATTTTCATATTTCAAACTTAATTAAAAAAGAACACCTAACGACAATCCAACCCTATGACTTGTTACAATGTCATCTCGATGGTTACGATCGTTAGTTAAATCTGTCAATCCGCTGGAGAAACTTAACACACATTTAACCGCCGTAGAGCCACCAAGACTGTAATGGATTCCCGCACCAAAGTAATAGCCGGCGGTCACCGGTTTTATTTCTTTTTTTGCGGTTTCACCCTCAACTCCAACGGCTTCAATATCGATTTTTGTTTTAATATTGTAACCTGCCAACAATCCGGCTTCCCCCACAATTTTGGTGTAACCTATTTGGCGTGAACGAAACAACAACCCCAAGGGAATATTAAGCCCTTGAATCTTATATTCTACGGTTGCTCCTGCCGGAATATTTTGGTATAAACTATCGTAGGTTTCAAAATTAAAATTGGAATTATAGGTTATTTTGTACGGATAGTGATTCATGGTAATTCCTGAGCTATAGCCCCAATTTTCGGTTACCATTTGCATGTATGCAATTCCATAGCCTATACCTACAGCTGCTCCTGCTGATTTGGTGTTTTTTATATTCGACGAACTCCAAATCACTGATGGTGTTACTTCAATCCCAAACGACACTTTGTTCTGAGATAAAATACCTGTAACTGATGACAGCGTAAATAAAATCAATAATAGACTGTGTTTCTTCATCCTGGTAATAATAAAATCGGTTTGGCTACAAAGGTACAATTTTTAGAAAAATTACTCCCACAAACCAAACCAATCTTCAATAAAACTTATTGGTTATCCGCCAAAATCGTCATAAGCTATGTTTTCTTTTGGCACACCAAGATTATGCAACATATTGGTAACTGCATCAATCATCACCGGAGGGCCACAGAGATAATATTCAATTTCTTCGGGTTCAGTCTTCTTCTTTAGAATCTGTTTTCGGATTTT
>DAOTAV010000143.1:0-2846 GCA_035382785.1 Salinivirgaceae bacterium
CAAAGCCATTAAAGATTTCATCCGATGGTTCGTCGCTAAAAATATCGGAAAAGAGAACTACCAACGAGCGTTTCGGCAACATTTCCGCAACCTGATGAAGCACAGGAGCGAGGGAGGTTCTTTCTCCCGTTGAGGTTTGACTGGTGTCGAACGTGCGGAGTAAAAGTTCGTTGAGTTTTCCGAAAATGGTTTTCTGGTGAGCTGCCGATAACCGCGACGGCAAATGAGTATCAATCGCCTGCGTAAATGTGGTAATTCCCACCGAATCGCGTTGCTTTGATAGCAAATGAGCCATAGCCGCTGCACAAAGAGCCGAAAAACCCAGCTTGTTCACCCGTTGGCCAACCGGATATAGCATCGAGCTGCTTGTATCAAGCAACAGTTGACAGCGAAGATTGGTTTCGGCTTCAAATTTCTTTACGTAGAGTTTATCGGTTCGGCCATACAACTTCCAGTCGATAAAGCGTGTCGATTCCCCGGGATTATAGGTTCGATGCTCGGCAAATTCAACCGAAAATCCATGATACGGACTGCGATGAATGCCCGTTAAAAAACCTTCTACAATCTGACGGGCATAGAATTCTATCGTATTGAGTTGTTTTAACGCTTCTATTTGCTCAACCGTCGTTAAATAGCGCTGCGACATTTTCTGCATTTTTTTTACAAAAATATCATTTTTTACCGCAATCGCTCTTTTCTTGAATACTATTCGTTTTTCTACCGATGATGGCTTCGGTTTCCGATGATAGTCGGATGGAGTTTGGATAAACGATTTTTGGACCGGATAAAAAAAATCGTTTGTTGCAATAGTTTAACCACTCCTTTAATATATCATCGATTGAGCGGTGCGTTGACGGCCATGCTCCTTTAATCTTCCGTTTCCCAACCGAGCATCGTTCTATTGCGAAGCAATTAACATTCCTAGTCATACGAATTTAATACTGGGTTTAAACGTTCTTAATTCGTATAAAGTTCGTATAAAGTTCGGTTAAAGTACGTATAAAGTTCGGTTGAAATAGAATGAAGATTAGAATTTGATTGAAATCTGACGTGATGATGGTTTCGGTTTTTATCGGAGGCTTACCCACACCATGATTCTGCCCCATGAAAACAACATCATAGTTTGAATCATCCAACTTTTAAGCGTTACGATGCAGCAATCTGTGGTTATGATTCAATTTTTTTCAAGGCCATTAAACCTTTTGATTTTTTAGGAATCTTATGAATGTAAATCACAAAAACAACAGATTATGAAACCGACTATTTTATTGACCACGCTATTTCTGAGCGTATGGATGATGGGAGCGAAAGCGCAACCCCACGAACCCGGAGCATGTTGCAGAAATTTAGACAACATCCCCAATTTAACCGAAGAACAAAAGAGCAAGCTGGAAACGTTGAAGGTTGAACACCTTAAAAAGATGACATCCCTAAAAGCCGAGATGGAAAAGTTGCGTGCCGAAAAACATGCTCTGATGGTTGCCGAGAAACCCGACAAAAAAGCTATTGATGCTATCATTGAGAAGATGGGGCAGCAATATGTGGCCATGCAAAAAGAGACAGCAAACCATCGTTTGGCGGTACGCGAAATTTTCACTCCCGAGCAGCGAGTTTACTTTGATGCTTGTCCCCATTTCGGTAAAAGAGGCTTTATGAACGATGCCAACGAGCCATGCCCGGGAGGGAAAGGTGATAGGGGGCAGGGTGGCTTCAGACACGGATGTGGGAAATAAATGTAAAAAAATGGTAAACGGCGGTTACGGAACAGACCGCCGTTTTTTTTTAAACAACTTGTTAATCAGTGACTTATTTTTTTATAGAAAGCAATTCCGCATTAAATTTTTATTAAGATTGGGACGTGATAACCTGATTTTGATTTTTTAATATATATTTGTAGGTTACATAGTAAACATTAAACTTTAAGCTTATGCGAATACGAACATTACTTTTAACCATTTTGATGGTCTTTCTCAGTGTAGGACTATCAAAAGCTCAGCCTTTATTGGTTGAAGATTTTGATTACACAGCCGGGACAACTCTTACTTCCAATGGGTGGACGGCACATAACAGTAGCGGATCTAATCCTATTCAGGTTGTTTCACCCGGATTGACTTTCTTGGGATATGCCGGTTCAAACATTGGGAATGCAGCAGGGGTTAATAACACCGGAGAAGATGTTCATAGAACATTTTCGGAGCAAACTTCCGGAACAGTTTATGCCGCGTTTATTGTTAAAACAGAAGCTTCAAATTCTCAAGGCTATTTTTTCCACCTTGGACAAACTTCCATCGGGACAACTTTTTTTACTAGAGTTTGGGTTAATGCAACGGGTAGTGGACTTAGTCTGGGGATTAGTGCACCCTCCACATGGGCAAATATAACTCCCGGTGTTCCTACGCTGGTGGTTGTTAAACATGTTTGGGAAACCAAAAAATCCAGTCTATACGTATTTAACACCTTTCCCACCGAAGAACCTGCTACTCCAAATATTGTATTTGATGAAACATTGACATATACAAATGTTGGAAGTGTTGGTTTGCGGCAATATAATGCTGCACAGCGTATTATCGTAGATGGAATTCGTATAGCAACCACTTGGGCAGAGGCGGTTAAAGAAGGTACAAAATATACGGTGAACTACTCAGTAGTAGGCAGCAACGGAACTCTTTCCGCTACGGTTAATGGTTCTGCAATTGCTAACGGAGATCAAGTTTTAGAAGGCAGATCGGTTGTGTTTACCGCTACCCCCGATGCCGGATATCGTGTAAAAGAATGGATAAACAACGGAACCCCGGTAGCCGGTAATACTTCCAACAGCTACACTATTGCTTCGTTGACCGGAAACA
>DAOTAV010000143.1:2946-6751 GCA_035382785.1 Salinivirgaceae bacterium
GTAATACCACTAATAATTACACCATTGATTCCTTAGCAGGAAACACCACCGTAACTGTGGAGTTTGAGTCCATCCCAATCCTTCTTATGGTTGAAAACTTTGATTACAATGTGGGAGATTCTCTTGTTAATCATGGTTGGGTTGCCCATAGTGCTTCCGGAACCTATCCGATAATCGTTGTTTCACCCGGATTGGAATATCCTAATTATTTAGGATCGGGTGTAGGAAATGCGGTTCGTTTTGTAAAATCAGGAGAGGATGTAAATAAACCGTTTAGCAACGTAACCGTAACCTCAGGGACAGTTTATGCGGCCTTCCTGGTTAACTTTGAAGATGCCGGTACTGTAACTGCCGGTGACTACTTTGCCCATTTTATGACATCCGGAACCACAACCTTCCGTGGAAGAATCTTTGTAAGAAAAGATGCTTCGAACAACCTTTCATTCGGGGTGACTAAGGGTGCATTGGGTAGTTCTGCTGTTTGGACCGATTATACCTATTCGATGAATACCACCTATTTAATGGTTTTAAAATATAAATTTATCGATGGAGTTAAAAACGATTCGGTATCCCTATTCATAAATCCTACTATCGGAGCAGCCGAACCTACGCCGACTATTGCCATAGGAGCTGCCGATACTAGTGATGATATCGCAAAATTAGATGCTTTTGCCTTACGTCAAGGAAGTTCTGCCAACGGTTCTGTTCAAAAGCTTGATGCTATCAGAGTAGCACGCACTTGGGAAGAGGCCGTAAAACTACAAGCTGATATTTTCCCACCGGTTGCAACGTTTACTCCTGCAAACGGAGCTACAAACGTAGCTTGGTCTGTTACTCCAACTATTGCATTCAATGAACCGATCTACAATATTGGTGGAGGAGAAATCAACAACACAAATGTTGCTAATATTTTAACCTTCGTTGATCAAAACAACAATCCGATAGGTTTTACAGCTACCATCAATGATGAAAAAACTCTGATCACCCTCACTCCGAGTGCGCAATTACAACCCTCAACAAGCTATACCATCAGCGTTTTGCCCGTTCAGGATATCATGAATAACGCAAGTGCGGTTCAATCGGCTACTTTCACCACGGTTTCAGCAGCCCCGACACTCACCATCACATCGCCGGCCAACGGTGCTATTATGCCTATTCAGAACGTCTCCATTACGTTCAACGTTACCAATTTTACTATAGGAGCGGTAGGAAGCGGTGCCGACGGACACATTAAATATGTGGTTAATGGAGGAGCACCTGCCATGCATTATACAACCAATGCTATTGAAATAACAGGCTTAGGAGCAGGAAACCACACTGTTGTCCTAGAATTGGTTAACGATAACGATGAATCGCTCACACCGGCGGTGACCAGTTCAGTGAGCTTTATTTTTACACCTCCTGCAACCGGCGAGTTGTTCTTCAGCGAATACATTGAAGGAAGTTCAAACAATAAAGCTATTGAGATATACAACCCCAATCCTTTCCCGGTTGATTTGAGCCAATATTCAGTAATTCTTTATTCGAATGGTTCCAGTACAGCTACGAATACATTAACATTATCGGGAACCCTCGCAGCAAACAGTGTTTATGTTATTGCAAACGCCTCGGCTAATGCGGCAATTCTTGCAATTGCCAACGATACTTCAAACGTTACTTTCTTTAATGGAGACGATGCATTGGGTCTGTACAAAAATGGCGTTTTAATTGACGTGTTCGGAACCATAGGATTCGACCCGGGTACAGCATGGGACGTTGCCGGAGTTACTGGGGCAACAGCAGATCATACCTTAGTGCGCAAGCCGTTTGTTTCGCAAGGAAATACCAATTGGACAGCGCAAGCCGGAACCAATGCCGATAATAGCGAATGGATTGTTAACAACATTGACAATTTCACCAACCTTGGTACACACATGTTTGGTTTAAACAACCAGGCAAACATCACTTCGTTTAGTCTGCCACAACAGACCGGAGCTGCAACCATTAACAATAACGATAAAACGATATCGATTGAAGTTCTCTATGGAACTGACGTAACCTCATTGGTTCCAACCTTTACGTTATCCTATGGAGCAACGGCATCGGTTAATGGTGTTCAACAAATTTCAGGAGTTTCGGCAGTTGATTTTACTAACCCGGTAGTTTATCATGTAGTAGCAGAAAACGGTGTTGATTTTGCGGATTGGACTGTAACGGTAACTATTTCAACCAGTGCAAGTTCAGAAGCAGAAATAGTATCGTTTGATATTCCCGGACAAATTGGACAATCGGTAATCAACTCTGCTAATGCAACCGTATCTGTGACCATGCCTTACGGTACAAATTTAACCGCTTTGGTACCCACCATCACCATTAGTGTCGGTGCAACCATCATTCCTGCATCCGGTGTTGCGCAAAACTTTACCAGTCCTGTACAATATACCGTAACTGCACAAAACGGTACACAAAAGGTTTGGACAGTCAATGTAACCACTCTGGCGCTTACCACGATCTATCAAATACAATATACTACTGACCCAAGTGGAGCCTCGCCCTTGGTTGATCAAATAGTAACTACCGCAGGAGTGGTAACGGCTATTCATGGTACCGTTGGTTTCTACCTACAGGACGGTGAGGGAGAATGGAATGGTATTTATGTTTATAAAGGCACACAAGCGGTGACTATTCCGGAAATTGGAAGCAGAATAACCATATCTGCCAAAGTTGCCGAATACTATGGACTGACTGAGTTGAAAAACATTGAAGCCATAAATGTTATTTCAACCGGGAATGCCTTGCCCGACCCGATTTCAGTTACTGCAGACCAAATCGGAGAATCGGTTGAAGGAGTTCTGGTAATGGCTAGCAATTATGAATGTGTTCATAACGGTTCCGGAAATTTCTGGACATCAAAATATGTTAGACCATCGGCACCGAACGATACATTGTTTGTTTTCCGTCAAATGTACACCGATTTCTTGCCTACGGTAGGTAAAACTTATACGATAGTTGGACCTGTAACTTACGATTTCGGACAATTCAAGATGGCACCACGCAATGCCGATGATGTTACTGAGTCGCAAGAAAACTTCCCACCGCAGATTTCAAATATTGAAATCTTCCCCGATGTGCCAACCGTCGGACAACCTGCTTATGTGAGAGCTACTATTACCGACGACGGAGGACAAGAAAATCTCGTGAATAAGCTATATTATGGATTTGATAGTAACAACTTGTCGAATATGGTTAATTTTGTACCGGTAGGAACCTTAGGAACAACTTATGTGGCAACTATACCGCCGCAAACTACCGTAGGAACGCTTTATTTCCGTATTGTTGCCAACGATGGCGAATTGGAGTCAACCTACGATGGACAAATAATCCTAACCTCAATCAATGGTCAGATTGTTGCTGATGTTGTACTCTATCCAAATCCGGTTGAAAATGAACTTTGGATCATGAATGGTTTCGGAGAATACATAATCACCAATCTGCTGGGACAAGAGGTTCAATCTGGCGTTATTACCGACAATAATTCAACCATCAACGTAAGCGGGTTAAAACCCGGATACCATTTCATTCGTCTGATTTCAAAAGACAAACAAGCATTGAAGTCATTCATCAAAAAATAGTTGATGCATGAATTATGAAAAGGCTGATCATCAGAGCAGCCTTTTCTTTTTTGAAACGTCTGTTTTTATCGACAAAATGAAAATTCCGTGACTTAATGGGGAAATTTTTCTTTGTCATTTTCTCTTTGATTTATAACTTTGGATACTGTCCCAAAAAGTGTGTAAAGTGAGTTAGTTCTTAAATTAGAGAAAAA
>DAOTAV010000144.1:0-6744 GCA_035382785.1 Salinivirgaceae bacterium
ATTATATTTGAAACCAAATTTAACTTACATTACACACTTTTAGGGATACTACCGACAGGAATATTAAAAATAGAACAAAAAACCCCAACTTTTAGGAAGGAATTTATAAAATCTATACCTTATATTCATTTAAAAACTACATCTGCGATTGAAACTGCTCCAAAAATCGCAAATCGTTCTCGAAAAAATGGCGAAGGTCTTTAATTTGATATTTTAGCATTGCTATTCGTTCAATACCCATACCAAACGCGAAACCGCTGTAAACTTCCGGATCGATATTCACTTCTTTCAATACGTTGGGATCGACCATGCCGCAACCCATGATTTCCAACCAACCGGAGTGCTTACAAACACTACACCCTTTTCCGCCGCAAATAGAACAACTTACATCCATTTCTGCCGAAGGTTCGGTGAACGGGAAATAGGAAGGACGTAGCCTAATTTGAGTTTGTTCGCCGAAAAGTTCTCTGGCAAATACTAACAAATTTTGTTTTAAGTCAGCAAACGAAACGTTTTTATCAATGTATAGCCCTTCAATTTGGTGAAAAATGCAATGAGCACGGGCTGAAATGGCTTCGTTACGAAATACTCTTCCGGGACAGATTACTCGAATTGGCGGTTTCATGGTTTCCATTACCCGAACCTGGATTGAGCTTGTATGTGTGCGCAAAATGATATCGGGCCTATGATGTATAAAAAAGGTATCTTGCATATCCCTGGCAGGATGTTCCTCAGGGAAATTTAATGCCGAGAAAACATGCCAATCGTCTTCAATTTCAGGACCATCGGCAACCACGTAGCCCATTCGGGTAAAAATATCGATAATTTCTTTTCGTACAACATTTATCGGATGACGGCTTCCCCATTTCAAAGGTGTGGCTGGACGCGTTAAATCGGTTTTGTTTGCTTGTTCACTTTCTTGTGAAAATTGTTGTTTAAGCGAGTCGTAACGTTCCTGTAGAAAGTTTTTTAATCGGTTAAGAGCCATCCCAACCTCTTTCTTATCAGATGAGGGAACATTTTTAAAATCGTCAAAAAGTTGATTTAAAATCCCTTTTTTGCTTAGGTATTGATTTTTATAATGCTCCAACTCTGAAAGGTTTGAGATGCTTTGGTTTTCAACCTCCGTAATAATTTGTTCGATTTTCTGCAGCATAGCTCTATATAAAATTATCATGCGAAAATAATTTTTTTTTACGGTTCTACCATAGAATACCTAAACGGAATCTTTGCAGTTAAAAAGGGAAAAAATATCAAAAATCACTATTTTTGTAAAAAACAGTCATGAACTTTTTTTATCTTGCTGGGCTCTACTTTGTTTTTTTAAAACGGGTTTTTTCAAAGCCCGAAAAGCAAAAGTTTTATCTTAAGAATATTTTTACTGAGTTGTGGAATTTGGGAATTAGCTCAATTGGTATTGTTGCCATTATAAGTTTTTTTATTGGAGCTGTAATTACATTGCAAACGGCTTACAATGTTACCAGTCCCCTGTTCCCTCTATATTTGATAGGCCTTGGAACACGCGATAGCATGATTTTGGAGTTTAGTTCCACCATTGTAAGCCTTATTTTGGCAGGCAAGATTGGGTCGAGCATTGCGGGAGAAATTGGTACCATGAGAGTGACCGAACAGATTGATGCCTTGGAAACCATGGGGGTGAATCCTGCCTCCTTTTTGGTAATGCCAAAAATTGTTGCGATGTTAGTCATGTCGCCGGTACTTAATATTTTTAGCGTATTTATTGGAATTTTAGGTGGTTATATCACGGTTTGGGCAACTTCGGTCATTCCATTAAACGATTTCTTATATGGAGTTACAACCGAGTTTATTCCATTTTATGTAACCTATTCCTTGGTAAAAAGTACAGTTTTTGGATTTATCATTACGTCTGTATCGGCATTTCAAGGATTTTATGTTAAGGGAGGATCGCTTGAAGTTGGAAGAGCAGGAACACGTTCAGTAGTTTATAGTAGCATTTTGATATTGATTTTTAATTTGATTCTGACACAACTTTTGTTGGCATGATTGAAGTTAAAGACATAAATAAAAGTTTTAATGAAGTTGCTGTATTGAAAAAAATTACGGCCGATTTTCAACCCGGAATTGTTAATCTGATTATTGGGCGAAGCGGATCGGGAAAGACGGTTTTATTAAAAACCATCGTGGGATTACATACCCCAGATTCAGGCGATGTGCTCTTTAACGGTCGGAACTTTTTTCAGCTAAACAACACCAATCGGCGTTACATCCGTCGGGAAATAGGTATGCTTTTTCAGGGTGGAGCACTATTCGATTGGGCAACGGTGGAAGAAAATGTCCGTTTTCCGCTTGATTTTTTTACCGATTGGACTAAAAAAGAAAAAGAGATACGAGTTTCATTTTGTCTGGAACGTGTTAATCTTCTTCACGCGGCCAAACTTATGCCATCCGAACTTAGTGGCGGGATGCAAAAGCGTGTTGCCATTGCCAGAGCCATTTCTTTAAATCCCAAATATTTGTTTTGTGACGAACCGAACTCCGGTTTAGACCCACAAACTTCAGCGGTTATTGATCATTTGATTTTTGAAATTACTCATGAATATAAAATCACTACTGTAGTTAACACCCACGATCTAAACTCGGTATTGCGCATTGGAGAAAAGATTATATTCATACATCAGGGTCAAAAGTGGTGGGAAGGCGATCGAAACACCATTTTGACAAGCCAAAATGAGGAACTTCGGGACTATCTCATAGCTTCGGAGGTTTTGATAAAATCGGGAATTGTAAAATAAAAGCCCCTTGGTTGGGGCTTTTTTATTTATAGAATAAACATGGCATCGCCATAGGTGCCAAACCGATACTTTTCTTTAATGGCTTCCTCGTAGGCGCTCATAATAAGATCGTATCCTCCAAAGGCTGCAACCATCATTAACAGGGTGGATTTAGGCAGATGAAAATTAGAGATCATTCGGTTTGCTACAGAAAATTCGTAGGGCGGGAAAATGAATTTGTTTGTCCAACCTTCAAAAACTTTAATCTTTCCATTGGTAATGGCAACAGATTCAAGGGTTTTCATAACCGTGGTTCCAACGGCACAAATATTTCTTTTTTCGGCTTTAGCGTTGTTAATAATTTGAACGGTTTCCGGAGTTACTTTGATTTGTTCGGAATCCATTTTGTGTTTGGTCAGGTCTTCCACATCCACATTTCTGAAATTTCCCAACCCGGCATGGAGAGTAATAAAGGTTTTTTGCACTCCAATAATATCAAGTCGTTTTAAAAGTTCTCGACTAAAATGTAGTCCAGCGGTAGGTGCGGCAACTGCGCCTTCTTCGGAGGCATATATGGTTTGATATCGTTCTGCATCCTCAGGCTCTACGGGACGATTGATAAATTTCGGCAGCGGGGTTTCTCCCAAGGAGTAGAGTGTTTTTTTGAATTCGTCGGATGGACCGTCATAAAGAAATCGAAGCGTTCTTCCTCGAGAAGTTGTATTGTCAATTACTTCCGCAACAACCGAATCATCTTCGCCAAAATAGAGTTTGTTGCCAATACGGATTTTTCGCGCAGGATCCACCAAGACATCCCATAAGTGAGTTTCGGGATTTAATTCCCGAAGTAGAAATACTTCGATTTTTGCCCCTGTTTTTTCTTTATTGCCGTAAAGACGAGCGGGGAAAACTTTTGTGTTGTTAAAAACAATCACATCGTTTGGCGAAAAATAGTCAACAATCTCTTTAAAAATACGATGCTCGAATTTCCCGGTTGATCGATTCACAACCATCAATCGCGATTCGTCACGGTTTTTTGCCGGATTTAAGGCTATGAGCTTTTCAGGCAAATTGTAATGAAATTGTGATAACTTCATAAGTCGTTTGGTTTATTTTTTTATTATAAATTTCGATAATCTTGCAACAACCTAGAACAAGTTTCTTCCGGTGTAGAAGCTGTTTCGATAGTATATCCGCCTATTCGAGTACGAACAAGCTCTTTTAAATACCCTCCCGAGTTTAAGGCTTGTCCCAAATCGTGTGCCAATGAACGGATATAGGTTCCTTTGCTGCAAAGAATACGTATTTTTATTTCCGATGGTTTAAAATCCATTAATTCAATTTCATAGATTGTTATCGTAACGGGTTCTAATGTCCTGCTTTTCCCTGAGCGAGCCAAAACATAAGCACGTTTACCCCCAATTTTTTTTGCAGAAAAAAGGGGTGGGGTTTGAGATATTTTTCCATGAAATGTTGTAAGAACTTTTTGTACATCTTCCTGATTTATGTGTTCGATGGGGAATGATGCATTGAACTCGGTTTCCAAATCGTACGATGGAGTAGTTTTTCCCAGACCAATGGTTGCGATATATTCTTTGGGAAGATTCTGAATTTGTTCAATCTCCTTGGTTTTTTTCCCGGTGCATACAATTAAAAGCCCTTCGGCTAAGGGGTCTAACGTCCCGGCATGACCTATTTTGATGTTTTTTAATTTTAAAGTATTTTTTATAAACCATTTAACTTTGTTAACAGCATCGAACGATGTCCATCCTTTGGGTTTATAGATTCTTATGATAGCTCCTTCTTGCAAAGGGTGTGGGCTAGTAGTTCTTAATTTTTCTGACATAAAGTTTAAACAAAACATTGATCGTTAGCCCATCAATACAGAAAAAACACCAATAAGCAGACAGTAAATAGCAAAATAGATCAACTTGCCATGCTTAACGATATTGATCATAAATCGACATGCAAATAATCCTGCGAGAAAAGCGGATAAAAAGCCGGCTAACATTGCTACCGTTGAAATCTGACCCGATACAAATTCTCCTTTAGCTATATCGAGCACCATTTCACCAAGAATAGGAACAATTACCATTAAAAACGAGAATCGAGCTGCTTTCTCGCGATCTATCTTCAATAAAATTGCAGTTCCGATAGTGGCACCACTTCGACTGATTCCGGGTATAATGGCTATTACCTGTGCTATGCCGATGATAAATGCTTTCCAGTAACTCACGTCTTCATTGCCACTTTTCTTCAACCATGCGAACATCAAAATTAATCCGGTAATCATAAGCATTAGTCCAACAAGACTTACCGGCATTGAATCGAAAAATGCTTCTATAGAATTTTTGAAAAAAAGACCTACTATAGCAATCGGTATCATCGATACACCGATTTTTAGAGCAAAGTGAGTTGTTGGGTTGATCGATTTGGTAAATAGATTCCGGAATATTTCAACAATATCTTTCTTAAAGACAATCAATGTGCTCAATACTGTTGCACCATGAACAACAATAGTAAACTGAAGACTTTCGGTCGTTTGTACGCCAAGAATGGCTTCACCAATTTTTAGATGTCCGCTGCTTGATACGGGTATAAACTCTGTTAATCCTTGAATAATTCCCAGGATAATAGTTTCTATGATGGTCATTGTCTATTATATCGCTTAATCTTCTTTTTGCTCTCGAAGCAAAACCCAAAGGTTAAATGCAAAACCTAAAATTACCACAATGGGAGCAAGTGTAATCCTTTGAAATGAAAACATTTCGGGGATTTGATTGGGATCATTATTAGGATACCATACGTTCGGTGATTCGGGAGCCCCGCCGATCATCAAGATGAATCCAAGTATTACTATGGCAAATCCAACCAATAGTAGGCGGGCACTTGATTTTGAAATAGCAAAGTCTTTTTCGTCCATGGCTGAAAGGTGTTAAATATATAATAATCGAGTTGTTTTGATGTTTAGGTATCGATTCACGGAGAAAAATGTAGAAAGAATGGTGATAACAAATCCGAACAAAATTATTAATCCGGAGATTTCTAAGATGGTATCGGTATATTCCAATACTTTCAAATCGGGCATTTCTCGGTTAAAAATAAATATGGTGGTATAAAGCAAACCCGTGGCAATAATTCCGCTTACTAATCCTTGCAAAGCTCCGGAGCGTAAAAACGGTGTGCGAATGAATGAATTTGTTGCTCCAACCAATTTCATGGTGTTGATTATCAGTCGTTTTGAGTGAATTGCCAGGCGTATTGTATTGTTCAGAAGAACAATCGAAATGATGAGCAAAAGTAGCGCGAAACCAAAAATAATTAGACTGATTTTTCGGATGTTATCGTTTATGTAATGAACGAGGCTCTTTTGATACCATACATCCTTTATTTCAGGATACCGCTTAAGGTTTCGTTCTATCCAAATTATGGAGTCGGGGTTGACATAGGTCGATTGTAGTTTAACTTCAATGGAGGCTGGTAGCGGATTATATCCTAAAAATTCAACAAAATCTTCGCCTAGTTCTTCTTTAAGTTCTTCAGCGGCTTCTTCTTTGCTAATTATGCGGGTTGATTTTGTGAAAGTTTGCGCATCAAAAATCTTTTGTAACTTGTAAATATCTGCATCTGCTACATTGTCGTTTATAATTACCGAAAACCCAATGTTCTCTTTGACAAAATCGGCAACTTTCCTGGCATTATAAACCAAGAATAAAAGCGTACCAATTAACCACAAAACCAACGATGTTGAAATTACGGTGGTTATAATCGACGTTTGCAATTTTCTTTTCGACTCTTTGTTTTCCCTCATCGGGCTATTAACTTTTCGTTAACATGAACTATCAAATTGCAAAAATAGTACATCAAAAAGCCAAAAGCAATAGCTAAAACGATGATTTTCATAAAAATCAATAACTTTTTTATTTTTTAAGTAATTTTAGGTAGTATCCCTAAAAGTGTGTAATGTAAGTTAAATTTGGTTTCAAATATA
>DAOTAV010000145.1:0-6735 GCA_035382785.1 Salinivirgaceae bacterium
AAAATCAAATTTGGTTTTGAGTTACGCCATACCGGTTGATGGATTGAAATTCATTGGGATATTTGGGGCGGAACCTTCCGGAATTTTTATTGTACCATGTATGGATTCATATTTGGCAATGTTGTCTTGAATAGCCAATAATAAACGCTTTGCGTGTTCCGGAGATAAAATAATTCTCGATTTAACCGGTGCTTTTGGCATTCCGGGCATTACCCTAATAAAGTCGATTACAAATTCTGCCGGTGAGTGACTTATGATTGCTAGGTTTGAATAGATTCCTTCGGCAATTTCTTCACTAAGTTGAATGTTGAGTTGTCCTGGTTTTTCTTTTTCCATATTATCTAATTTTTCTTGAACAAAGTTAAGAAAAAAAAAGCCGATTTTTATTACAAAATCGGCTTTAACAAATAATTAACTCTGAAATGAATTTTTTAGTTCTTGACAGTTCTTTTTTTTGATGATGAGCTAATCATCTCGAGTTCGTCCTTGCTTCCAACAATATAATTGTTGTAGTCTCTTACACCGGTTCCTGCTGGAATTAGATGCCCAACAATAACGTTTTCTTTTAGGCCGTTTAGAGTGTCTTCCTTACCATAGATGGCAGCTTCACTCAGAACCTTGGTGGTTTCTTGGAACGAGGCGGCCGAGATAAATGAACGTGTCTGAAGAGCGGCTTTGGTAATTCCTTGAAGAATTTGTCGGGCCGTTGCAGTTTTGGCTGGCTCTACCGTTACAGTTTTTTGGTCTTTTCGTTTTAGTAACGAATTTTCGCTGCGCAATTGATGCAATGATACAATCTGACCTTTTTTAAGGGTAGAGGAATCGCCCGGATCGACAACTCGGAATTTTCCATAAATCCGATCGTTTTCTTCGATGAGTTCATTTTTGTCAACTTGTTGGCCTTCAAGGAATGTGGTATCGCCCGGATCAATGATTTCTACCTTTCTCATCATTTGACGAACAATGATTTCGAAATGTTTGTCATTGATTTTAACTCCTTGCATTCGATAAACTTCCTGAATTTCGTTGACAATATAGTCCTGAACAGCAGTAGGTCCTTTGATATCAAGAATTGCCGATGGAGATATCGCACCATCAGAAAGAGGTGTTCCTGCTCTCACATAGTCGTTTTCCTGAACAAGGATCTGACGACTTAGGGGGATAAGGTATTTTTTAACGTCTCCGGACCGCGATTTTACAATGATTTCTCTATTGCCGCGTTTAATTTTTCCATATTCAATATCTCCATCAATTTCCGAAACTATAGCCGGATTTGACGGATTTCTGGCTTCAAAAAGTTCGGTAACACGAGGAAGACCACCGGTGATATCTCCCGACTTCCCAATGATGCGAGGAATTTTCACCAGAATATCACCCTGTTTAACTTGGCTGTTTTCCCCTACAGTGATGTGGGCACGAACAGGAAGGTTGTATGATCTAATTTCTTCTCCCAGTTCATTAACAATCTTAATTTCAGGTTTTTTGGTTTTATCTCGCGATTCTATAATCACTTTCTCTTTAAATCCGGTTTGATCGTCCGATTCTTCGCGATAGGTAACTCCTTCAATTATGTTGTGGAAAATGACTTTCCCGTTGGTTTCTGCAATAATGATAGCGTTATACGGGTCCCATTCGCAAATTCGGGTTCCTTTTTGCACTTCGTCGCCTTGTTTTACATAGAGTTTAGCACCATAGGGAATGGCACTCGTTGAAAGGGGTAGGTGGGTTTTGGGGTCAATAATCTTCATCTCTGCCAACCGACTTACTACCACCTGATAACTAAGTCCTGAATCATCGGTGTAATCAACCGCTTTTAGTTCATCAAATTCAACAATACCGGTATAGTTTGCCGTAATACCTGATTGGGATGCAATGTTTGATGCGATACCACCGGCATGGAAGGTTCGTAGCGTGAGCTGAGTTCCTGGTTCTCCGATAGATTGTGCAGCGATTACTCCCACGGCTTCTCCAACTTGCACCATTTTATTATTGGCTAGGTTTCGACCGTAACATTTCGCACAAACTCCATTCTTTGATTCACAGGTTAACACCGATTGTATTTCAACTTTCTCAATAGGCGAAAGCTCGATGATTTGGGCAATATCTTCATTAATCATCTCTCCGGCTTTAACGATAAGTTCTCCGGTCAATGGGTTATACACATCGTCAACTGCACATCGACCTAAGATTCTTTCGTAAAGGGTTTCAACCACTTCGTCTCCTTTACGTATTTCTGTAGCGGGAAGACCGCGCAATGTTCCGCAATCTTCTTCGGTGATGATAACGTCTTGTGAAACATCAACCAAACGACGAGTTAGATATCCTGCGTCGGCAGTTTTTAAAGCTGTGTCAGCCAAACCTTTTCTTGCCCCGTGAGTTGATATAAAGTATTCCAAAACGGAAAGCCCTTCTTTGAAGTTTGCCAAAATCGGGTTTTCAATAATATCGTTTCCGGTGGAACCGCTTTTTTGTGGTTTTGCCATCAACCCCCGCATTCCGCATAACTGATGAATCTGGTCTTTTGAACCCCGTGCTCCGGAATCGAGCATCATATAAATGGAGTTAAATCCCTGATTGTCTGATGCTAACTTTTTCATCAAAATCTCCGTTAACCGCGAGTTGACATGGGTCCATGTATCGACAACCTGGTTGTATCGTTCATTATTGGTGATAAAACCATTATTATAGTTAAAGGTGATTTCATCAACTTTTTCATATCCTTCTTTAACCAATCTTTCTTTTTCTTCCGGTACGATAACATCGGCTAAATTGAACGACAAACCTCCTTTAAAAGCCATTCGATAACCCAAATCTTTTACATCGTCAAGGAATTGCGCAGTCTTTTTAATACCGCACTTTTTATAGATGTTTCCAATGATATCGCGAAGTGATTTTTTCGTTAAAAGTTCGTTGATGTAGCCCATTTCTTTGGGTACCACCTTATTGAATAAGACTCTACCAACGGTGGTTTCAACAATTTCTTTTCGATATTGACCATCCGGTTGTAGTATTTCAAGACGAACTTTTATGACAGCGTTCAGGCTAACAGCTTTTTCATTATAAGCAATTTGAACCTCTTCGGGAGAATAGAAAGTCATTCCCGACCCTTTGGCATCTTTGCGGGCTTTTGTCATATAATAAAGTCCCAGTACCATGTCTTGGGATGGGACAGTGATCGGTGCTCCGTTTGCCGGGTTAAGAATGTTGTGACTTCCTAGCATAAGAAGTTGTGCCTCTAGGATAGCAGCATTCCCTAGTGGAAGGTGAACCGCCATTTGGTCACCGTCAAAGTCGGCGTTGAATGCAGTACACGATAGGGGATGCAATTGAATGGCATTTCCTTCGATAAGTTTAGGTTGAAATGCCTGAATACCTAATCGGTGCAGAGTCGGGGCACGGTTAAGTAGAACAGGATGTGATTTCAATACATTTTCAAGAATATCCCAAACTACCGGATCGCGTCGATCGACAATTTTTTTTGCCGATTTAACGGTTTTTACAATGCCACGCTCAATTAATTTTCTTATTATAAATGGCTTATATAGCTCAGCGGCCATGTCTTTGGGTAGTCCGCATTCATGCATTTTCAACTCGGGACCAACCACGATAACTGAACGAGCAGAGAAGTCAACGCGTTTTCCAAGCAAATTCTGACGGAATCGCCCTTGCTTCCCTTTTAAACTATCGCTGAGCGATTTTAATGGTCGGTTCGATTCTGTTTTTACTGCGTTTGCTTTGCGCGAATTATCAAACAGAGAATCCACTGCCTCTTGGAGCATTCGCTTTTCGTTGCGAAGAATAACCTCAGGTGCTTTGATTTCAATCAATCGTTTTAATCTGTTGTTACGGATTATTACTCTCCGATACAACTCATTGACATCGTTTGTTGCGAAACGCCCTCCATCGAGTGGTACTAATGGTCTTAACTCGGGTGGAATTACCGGAATTACTCTTAATACCATCCATTCAGGCTTGTTAACATCTTTTGACAAACGAAAGGCTTCAACAACCTGCAATCGCTTTAAAGCTTCATTTTTACGTTGAATAGATGTTTCGCTATTTGCCTGGTCTCTTAAGTTATAGGAGAGGGCATCTAAGTCAACTCGTTGAAGTAGGTCATAAAGAGCTTCACCGCCCATTTTTGCGATGAATTTGTTGGGATCTGTGTCTTCAAGGTATTGATTTTCTCTTGGCAGGGATTCTACAATCGTGAGATATTCCTCTTCTGATAATAGATCTAAATAATCGATACCGTCGGATTGTTTAATTCCGGGTTGAATAACTACGTACTTTTCGTAATATATGATCGATTCCAGTTTTTTAGCCGGCATGCCAAGTAAATAGCCAATTTTGTTGGGTAACGATTTGAAATACCAAATATGAGCGATGGGAACTACCAGATTGATGTGTCCCATTCGTTCACGGCGAACTTTTTTCTCCGTTACTTCAACACCACATCGGTCGCAAACGATGCCTTTATATCGGATGCGTTTGTATTTTCCGCAATGGCATTCATAATCTTTTACCGGTCCAAAGATGCGCTCACAGAACAAACCATCGCGTTCGGGCTTATAGGTACGATAATTTACGGTTTCCGGTTTCAGGACTTCTCCGCTTGATTGTTCTAAAATCTGTTCTGGAGAAGCAAGACTGATAGTAATCTTTGAAAAATCCGGTGTTATTTTTGGGTCTTTGCGATAAGCCATAATTGATTTGTTTTTGATTGTTATTCTAACTCAATGCTTAAGCCTAATCCACGCAATTCGTGAAGCAATACGTTAAACGATTCGGGTACGCCCGGGCGTGGGAGTGGATCTCCTTTTACTATTGCTTCATAAGTCTTGGTACGACCTTGCACATCGTCGGATTTTACTGTCAAGATCTCTTGGAGAATATTTGAAGCACCAAAGGCTTCGAGTGCCCAAACTTCCATTTCCCCAAAACGCTGACCTCCGAATTGTGCTTTACCGCCAAGGGGTTGTTGCGTAATGAGCGAATAGGGTCCAATGGATCGGGCATGCATCTTGTCGTCAACCATGTGTCCGAGTTTCATCATATAGATAATTCCTACGGTAGCCGGTTGGTCAAAACGTTCACCGGTTTCCCCATCGTATAGATAGGTTTGTCCAAATTTAGGAAGACCTGCTTTATTGGTGTATTCGGTAATTTCATCCAACGAGGCACCGTCAAAAATAGGAGAGGCAAAATATAGACCGAGTTTTTTCCCAGCCCAACCAAGTACGGTTTCATAAATTTGTCCAAGGTTCATACGCGAAGGTACTCCCAAAGGATTGAGAACTATGTCAACGGGAGTTCCATCCGCTAGGAAGGGCATATCTTCCGGACGTACGACTTTGGCAACTATACCTTTGTTCCCGTGACGTCCTGCCATTTTATCTCCAACTTTGATTTTCCGTTTTTTAGCAATGTAAACTTTTGCTAATTGGATAATTCCGTTGGGAAGTTCATCTCCAACACTGATGGCATAGCGTTTACGTTTAAATTCTGCTTGGATTTCGCGATATTTTAATGAGTAGTTGTGAAGAAGTTTATCTACCAAGTTGTTCTTGTGTTCGTCCGATGTCCAGTTTTGTGGATTTACGGAGAGATAGTCGGATATTTCAGAAAGATTTTTATGGCTGAATTTTGAACCTTTGGCTATAACTTCTTCGTTAAGAATATTATACACTCCAGCGGAGGTTTTTCCGTTAAGGATTGAGGTAAGTTTATCTACCAATACTTCTTTTAGAGATTGAAGCTTTTGATTCTCTTCGTTGTCTAATTTCTCGAGTAATGATTTTTCGGCCGATTTAACTTTCCTATCCTTAGCAGTTCTTGAGAAAAGCTTTTTATCGATAACAACTCCAAAAAGCGAAGGTCCCGCTTTTAACGAGGCATCTTTTACATCCCCGGCTTTATCACCAAAAATTGCACGGAGGAGTTTTTCTTCGGGAGTTGGATCTGAAGCTCCTTTGGGAGTAATTTTTCCAACTAAGATATCACCCGGTTTAATGTGGGCTCCAATACGAATCATTCCATTTTCATCAAGGTCTTTTGTGGCCTCTTCGCTGACGTTAGGAATATCGCTGGTCAACTCTTCCGGTCCAAGTTTGGTTTCACGCACCTCAAGAATGTGCTCATCGATGTGAATACTCGTAAAGAAATCTTCGCGAACTACCCGTTCCGATATTACGATAGCGTCCTCAAAATTATATCCTTTCCATGGCATATATGCCACCATAAGGTTGCGTCCAAGGGCTAATTCTCCTTTTTCGGTGGCATAACCTTCGGTTATAATCTGTCCTTTAGTTACTTTTTCTCCAACCTTAACGATGGGTTTTAGATTAATGCAGGTATCTTGATTGGTTTTGAGAAACTTCGGTAGAATGTATCGTTTTGTTTCAGAATCGAAATTTACCAATTTTTCTTCTTCTGAAATTTCATATCGAATGATGATTTCTTCGGCATCTACATATTCGACAACTCCATCACCTTCGGCTGTGATTAAAACTCTTGAGTCTTGCGCTACTTTCCCTTCAATACCGGTTCCCACAATCGGGCGTTCCGGACGTAATAGAGGAACAGCCTGCCTCATCATGTTTGAGCCCATCAATGCACGGTTTGCGTCGTCATGCTCCAGGAATGGAATGAGCGATGCCGCTATCGAGGCAATTTGGTTGGGGGCAACATCCATAAGTTGTGTTTCTTTGGGAGAAACTACGGGATAGTCTGCCT
>DAOTAV010000146.1:0-6695 GCA_035382785.1 Salinivirgaceae bacterium
TGCTCAAATCAAAATCCTATGGAAGCAATCATTTGGAATGTTGACCCTGAAATCTTTGCGTTAGGGCCATTTTCGGTTCGATATTACGGACTGTTGTTTGCCCTTGCGTTTGTGTTTGGCTATATTATCATGAAACGATATTTTGCCATGGATAAATTGCCCATAGAACGCCTTGATATGCTAACAACCTATGTATTCATAGGGACCTTAGTTGGTGCGCGCTTGGGTCATTGTTTTTTCTATGAACCGGACTTTTATCTTCAAAATCCGGTGGAAATCCTGAAAGTGTGGCATGGCGGCTTGGCAAGTCACGGAGCTGCAATAGGAATTATTTTAGCCCTCTATTTTTATTCACGAAAGACAAAAATTCCATTGTTGAAAATTCTCGACAGAGTTGTGATCGTTGTGGCTCTAGGTGGTTTTTTTATACGAATGGGAAATTTTTTTAATAGTGAAATCTATGGCTATAACACATCGATGCCATGGGGTGTGATATTTGCCCAAAAAGGTGAAACAGTTCCAAAGCATCCAACCCAAATTTATGAAGCGCTGATTGCTTTAATTATCTTTTTTTCATTGCATAAATTCTTTATCAAATATTACAAACGATTCCCCGATGGTTTGGTGTTTGGTATGTTTTTAGTTTCTCTTTTTACCATGCGCTTTCTAATAGAGTATATTAAAGAGCCTCAAGTGCCTTTCGAAACCGAGATGAGCTTAAATATGGGCCAATGGTTGAGTTTACCATTCATAATTTTTGGTTTAGGTTTAATAATTTTCTTATTTTACAAGAAAAGTTATTTAATACGAACCGAAAATAGCGACCAAAATCGAAACAAATTATGAGAAATGCACTCTTTGTTTTATTAACAATTGTTTTTCTTAGCTCGTGCGAGGAAACTGAATATCCGGTTGTGTTTCCCGAGAGATATTTCCCGGCATTTCCCGAAAGTTACTGGGTTTATTCCAATGGGGTTACCATCAAGGTCGATCCGGGATATCATAAACACAATTATTATCCCGACCTGGGATCGAATAAGCAAACCGACTATATGTTGGTTCCTAAAATCGATCAACACTACGTTTACAAATATAGTATCACCCAAAATAATCCGATTATCCCGTTGCGAACACTATTGAAAGTTGGCAGCCCCACCGAATGGATAGTTGATAACTGGGAAGGGGTAGATGTTTATCGTAGAATTGAAAAATTCAATACTTCCGACACATTAACGATCGACAACCAAACAACGATACTCGATTCAGTAATCACTGTGGTTGAGTATCTTGGCTCCGGAAATCATGTGCGTTGGATCTACCGCGAATCCTATGCTCCCGATGTAGGAATGATACGTCGCGAAATCAATATTGGAACCGATACGGTTGTGCCTTTTTCTTACATGGTTTTAAAACGATATTTCATTAATCGATAAAGGCATGATCTTGGGAGGTTTTATAGCAACCCAGCACGAGCCAAAATATAAAGATATTGAAGAACTCTGTGTTAAACACGGATTCGAATGTAGTTTACAAAACCAAACAACCATTGTTTCCGGGGCATTTTTCCATCCAATACATCTGAAACTCACATCGAATGGGGTTAAATATAAAGTTGTTTTACCCGAATATTTTGCTTATTTACTTATTCTTGTCGTCGTATTTGGTCTTTCTATCGTTTTTTTAACTTTTTGGCAATTAGCTATTTTTGTTGCATTAACATTTCTTGTGTTCCTTGGAGTGAAAATTTATTACGATCGGATTTTACGAAAAGTGGTGGAAAAGATGCTTCCGGAATCCTATTTTTATTTACCCGAGTTAGCCACAGAGGAAAACTTGCAATGGATGACCAATCAAAACACTTGTCCGGGATGTGGATATCCGAATGTTCAATACTTTGAAATTTGCCCGGAATGTGGATTAAAAATCGGCAGGCGTCAAAAAGTAAAATCACCAACAAACGCCACGCAGATGGTGAATTTCATTTATGAGTATGAAAAAGATCCGAAAAATAGCCGCAAATCTGATATTCCCGGTAACAGCACCGCCCATTAAAAATGGTGTGTTGGTTTTTGAAGATCAAAAGTTAGTAGATATTCTTGACAGAGGTGGAAAACTGACAGAAACCGAACGATGTGAATTTTACAACGGAGTGCTAGTCCCTGGATTGATTAATGCTCATTGCCATTTAGAATTATCGCATTTGTTTGGGAAAATTCCACAAAACATGGGTATGAAGGAGTTTCTACAAAATGTGATGATGCGAAAGGCTGATTATGAAACCCAAATACTGTATGCAAAACGCAGCGACAGATTCATGCAACTTGCAGGAATTGTGGCCGTCGGTGATATTTCTAACACGAATATTACTCTGGATATAAAAAGAGCAAGCCCAATTATTTATCACACCTTTGTCGAGGTTTTAGGCTTAGATGAGCGATACACGCCGGAACGATATAAGGCAGCAGTTTCTCTTTATGAAGAATTTCAGAGTCATGGGTTAGCAGCTTCGGTGACACCCCATGCAGCTTATTCGGTGCATCGCGATCTGCTTGAGCGAATTGCTTCATTTCAACAGGATGGGGTCTTAAGCATTCATACTCTTGAAAATCCTATTGAATGTGAAAAGCTTACTAAGCAAGAGAATTCTTTTTTAAGATTTTTTCATGAGTTAGCTATCGAATCTAATTTTGAGAATCACGACCATCCATACCACTATTTATTGACACCTTTTTTTAATCGGAAAGTGTTGTTGGTTCATAATCTGACGAGCGGTATGGTTGATTGGCAAGTTGCACAAAATATAGCTCAAATCCGGAATTTAGAGCTTTTTCTCGTGACTTGCCCTCGTTCTAACATGTTTATCCACGGCAAAATTCCTGATTATTCAACTTGGCCAAAGGATCTTCCAATTTGTATAGGAACCGATAGTTTAGCATCAAACTTCGATTTGTCGGTCTTTCGGGAGCTACTTTTTTTAACCCAACATTCTCCTTTTTTGTTCACAGATGTTCTTCCTTGGGCTACAATCAACGGAGCCAAAGCTCTTGGTTTGGAAGATCGTTTAGGTAGCTTCGATTTGGGTAAAACTCCCGGAGTGAATCTTATCACCGGATTCGATTTTTCAAGGCAAGCATTGCTTCCTCACGCTACTCTACAGCGGGTTCATTAAAATCTGAAAAACTTGGTCGAAATTCATTGATTCTGATTCTTTATTGAATCATTTTTCGGCTTTTTCTAAATTTTCAGGAATTCATTTGCAATGAATTTTTCGCAATATGGATTAACAAAAGGTATGAATAGACTAACAAAGGATAGAGGATAGACAAATGAGATAAAAATAAGAGTATAAAATATAAAATATATTTAAACAACACAATAATAATATAATATAAAATATTTAAAGCAATCATAAGCGTTATTTATAGGCTATTTTTGAATTTTTAATGCTATAATTTTCAATAGTTATCAACAAGATATAAACATATATACAAACAATATAAATATATATAAATCAAATAAAAACAGTGAAATATAAAATTTATTTCAAATTAGATGAAGTGTGAAAACACATTTTATTTGGAACTCGGTATAAACACCTATATAATTTCGGTTTATATTAGCTGCCGGGAAAGGGACAAAAACCAACCATAAACTGAAATAAAGTTTTAACAATCAAAAATGGAGTAACATGAAAAGAATCATTACCCGAATTTTTGTTGCGATGTTCTTCGCAATGATCATGACAAGTCAAACCTTTGCGGTTCCGGCTTATCCGTATCCTGTGAAATTCAAACAATCCGATGGCACCGTTGTAACGGTTACCATGAAAGGCGATGAAAAGGTTCGTTGGGCAGAAACACTCGATGGTTTTACCGTAATGTACAATGCTAAAGGCGATTTGGAGTACTCTGTATTAGACAATCGAGGCGATATGGTTCCATCGGGAATCTTAGCCAAAGATGCCGAAAATAGAAATGCATCAGAACAATTATTCCTATCGAACGTAGCAAAGCAAATCACCTACAGCCCGGATCAAGTTGCAATAATCAAACAGATTTGGAATATTCAAGAGAGTGAAAAAGGAGCGAAAGTGTTTCCGACCACAGGCAACCGCAAACTGGTTTGTATCCTGATAGGTTTTAAAGATAAAGCGTTCACAAAAACACAAGCAGATTTTAATAATCTATTCAATCAGGTTGGTTACAATGCCGGAGGAGCTACCGGAAGTGTTAAGGATTATTATTTGGAAAACTCATGGAATCAATTCAACTTGACAGTTGATGTGTTTGGGCCATACACAGCTAGCCAAAATATGTCGTACTATGGAGCAAACGATTCATACGGTAATGATGTTCGCCCGCGGGAATTGGTGACTGAGGCGATAAATCTTGCTGATCCACAGGCTAATTATGCCAACTACGATAACGATGGTGACGGCAGTGTTGACGGTGTTTATGTTATTTATGCCGGATATGGTGAAGAAGCCGGGGGTGGCGCAAATTGCATATGGGCCCATGCATGGAACATTACAACCATTACCCGTGATGGAAAAACCTTATCAAAATATAGTTGTTCTGCTGAGTTAACAGGAAATTCAGGAACTACCATCACCGGTATCGGAGTCATCTGTCATGAATTTGGACATGTGTTAGGAGCTCCTGATTATTATGATACAAATTATAGTACCGGAGGACAATACGATGGTACAGGCAATTGGGATATGATGGCAGCTGGCTCATGGAATAATAATGGAAAAACTCCGGCTCACCATAATGCCTTTACTAAAATTTACATCTATAATTGGGCAACCGCTACTACTTTAAGCACAGCCCAGACAGTTACAGTTTATAACGCTGCTGAAAATAAGAGTTTCTATCGTATAAACACCACTACTTCCGGCGAATACTATTTAATTGAAAACCGTCAAAAGCATAAATTCGATGCATATATTCCCGGTAGTGGTTTGTTGATTTACCATGTACACAGCGGAGTAATGTCAGCTGCAAGCAGCAACAATATAAATGCTACCCATCCGCAAAAAATGTATCCTGTTGCACAAAATGCAACGGTGGCTACACCAACTAGTACCGCATCCTCTTATGGTTCAATAAATTCTTCCACTTGTGCATGGACAGGAGCTTCAGGTACCAAAAACCAATTCACTGATGCTACTACTCCAAGCATGAAATCTTGGGCAGGCGCAAATACTAATGCCCCAATTACTAACATTACCCAAAATACCACTGCTAAGACTGTTACCTTTGCCTTTATGGGTGGAAGTTCAGCTCCAACACTGGCAACCGTTACAACCTCGTCAGCAAGCAGCATTACAGCCAACTCAGCTGTTGTTGGAGGGAATGTAACAGCCGATGGCGGAGCAACTGTAACCGAGCGGGGAATTGTTTATGCAACCACACAAAATCCAACTACCTCTAATTCAAAAGTGGCTAGCGGTTCGGGAACCGGTTCATACAGTGTTACTCTAAGTGGTTTGGCTGCCAACACTACCTATTATGCCCGCGCTTATGCGATAAATTCTGCCGGGACAGCTTATGGGGCTCAAATATCTTTCACAACCACTAGTAGTGGAGGAACTTCAACTACCGTTTCAATAGGTACCGGAACATCAAAGCAAGGTTTTCCATTGAATTGCTACTATGGTTATGAACGAAGCGCAGCTCTCTATACTGCTGCAGAAATTGGAAAAGTAGGGTCAATAACTAAATTAGGATGGTATCCAACAGTTACTCAATCCTACAATGTTCCTGTAAAAATTTATCTCAAACAAACAACCGCTACCACTATTAGCTCCAGCACTTGGGCAACTATGATCTCGGGCGCAACTTTAGTGTACAGTGGCACAATGGCCGGAATCACTGCAAATACCTGGAAAGAATTCACCCTTTCAACAGCGTTTAATTATACTGGAGGATCAAACAACTTGTTGGTTCTTGTGGAAACCAATTATGGCGGAACAGGAGCTGGAACAAGCACCGGTCCGGCTATTTACTACACAAGCTCCACAAGTCGTCATATGTATCTTCGTGCCGATAATAGCGCACCAACCGGAAAAGGAACTGTGAATAGCTATCGTCCCAATCTGCGATTAACTATCACAACTTTTAGCGGAGCACCGGTAGCAAATCATGATGATGAGGTTGTATTAGGAGAACTGGTAGAAGCCATCAACGCCTATCCAAACCCAACTACCGGCATTCTTACCGTCAAATCTTCGGTTAAACCACAATCAATCGAAGTTTATAATATCACTGGTTCGAAAGTCTTATCTATAAGTAATTTACACGATGCAGGAGACTATCAGATTGATATGTCAAATTATCAAACTGGTGTATATCTGGTCGTAGTTTACGATGGAGAGACCTACCATAAGGTGAAAGTTATTAAGCAATAACAGGAGTTCTCATATCATCAAAATTAACACAGATTGACCTTCGGGTTGATCTGTGTTAATTGTTGAAAAAAACGTTACCTTTGCCCTAAAAAAAGAAATGCAGCCGAAGAACAACTATTGCGTGATAATGGCCGGAGGTATCGGAAGCCGTTTTTGGCCAATCAGTCGAACATCCAAACCAAAACAATTCCTTGATATTTTAAATACCGGAAAAACACTACTTCAACAAACAGTAGAACGTTTTGAATTCTTCTGTCCGAGAGAAAATATCTTTGTGTGTGAC
>DAOTAV010000147.1:0-6665 GCA_035382785.1 Salinivirgaceae bacterium
TATTGGAGATATCACTTGCACAGGTCTTACTTTAAGCAAAGCAAGTTCGTTGGAAGACATTATTTCAGAAGTTGCTTCCACAAGAATCACCGAGCGGGGAAGTCGAGCCGATGATAAGCGAAGCGAATCGGCCATGGAAGACCGTAAAAAAGAAGGATATTTTTAATTGATGGTAATAAAAAATTGATATGGCAGAAACTCAATCTATAAAAGAGACAACAGGCGGATATTTAGATATGGAACTTCTCCGCTTTACCACCGCCGGAAGCGTTGATGATGGAAAAAGCACCTTGATAGGAAGGCTTCTTTACGATTCAAAAGCAATCTTTGAAGATCAACTAGAAAGCATCGAACGAGCAAGCGCACGCATGGGTGGGGAAGAGGTAAATCTTGCTCTGCTTACCGATGGTCTTAGAGCTGAGCGTGAACAAGGAATTACCATTGATGTGGCTTATCGGTATTTTGCTACCCCAAAGCGAAAATTTATTATTGCCGACACCCCTGGACATATTCAATACACCCGCAATATGGTTACGGGCGCGTCAACCGCAAATCTTGCGTTGATTCTCGTTGATGCTCGAAACGGCGTTTTGGAACAAACCCGTCGCCACAGTTATATTGCTAGCCTTTTGCGAATACCCCATGTTGTGATCTGTGTCAATAAGATGGATTTAGTAAACTACGATCAAAACGTCTTTGAAAATATTAAAGACGATTATTTGAAAAACGTTGCTCCAAAATTGGAAATTAACGATATTCGATTTGTCCCGATCAGTGCCAAGCTCGGCGACAATGTGGTTGAGAAGAGTCAAAATATGCCATGGTACACCGAGCAATCGTTGTTGCATTTGCTAGAAACGATAGAAATTAAAGGCGATCGTGATTTTGAAGACGGGCGTTTTCCTGTTCAATACGTTATTCGTCCCATTTCCGATAAATTTCATGATTATAGAGGTTATGCCGGACGCGTTGCAGGTGGTGTATTTCGACCGGGAGATACAGTAACGGCTTATCCTTCAGGATTGACCAGTCGGATAAAATCGATCGAACTTGCCGATAAGAAGCTCGAAAAAGCGTTTCCCCCAATGTCTATCGCCATGCAATTGGAAGACGATATCGATATCAGTCGCGGAAACATGATTGTTAAAAACACCACTCCGCGAATGGAACAAACCATCACTTCCAAAATTTGTTGGCTTAGTACAAAACCGCTTATTCTCGGTCAACGATATTATTTAAAACACACAACCCACGATGTTCGTTGTATTGTGACGAACATAAACTACATACTCGATATTAATACTCTCGATAAAGATTATGAAAGAAAACAAATCGGATTGAACGATATTGCTGAAATAGAATTCAAAACTACCGAACCTTTGATTTTCGACAGTTATTCAAAAAATCGAATAACGGGGAGTGCCATCATCATCGAAGAGGGATCGAACAACACCGTTGGCGCATGTATGTTAGTTTAATCCTAACACGGACAATGAAACAATCTTCGATAACTATTTTTTCCCACGGCGAGAGAGGTAAAACTCCATGGAACGATCATAAGTACGTTCATCTTCAGCAGAAAAGTAACATGCAGGCAATTGTCCTTTACTGCGATGATAGGCCAGACATTCACAACACAAACCATGGCGAGGGCATGGATAGGTGCAGTTACAGCGATTTTTGTTTTCTTTAATTTTGCATTCCATAATCTAAGTTTTGAGAGGCAAAATTATGAAAGAGTAGGTTAAATCTTTAAAGAAATAAAAGATTTTTGCATCTTTGCGCACAAATGAAATCAGAAGCAAATTGTAGAACTATGAATATAAGAAGACCGTTAACCGTAATTTTGTTAGTAACCGCTTCCGTGGTATATGGTCAGGTCCCTCGCGGAAATTCAGATAATAAACAAGGCGATCGTCATGTGAATTTTGGGGTTGGAGCCTCAGGTTGGGGTATTCCTTTGTATGGACAATATGAACAGATGCTTTATCGGGAACTCTCTTTGGGTGGCGAAATAAGCCTACGATTTAGTAACGAAACTATACATGCTGTAGAATATAAGCACAATATGGTGGCTTTAGGCGCAATTAGTAATTATTATTTCGACCATTTAATTGAATTGCCTGCCTTTTGGGATCTCTATGGTGGAGCGTCGTTAGGTTTTATCTTTGTTAACACATCTGCCTCTGTTGGATCAAGTTCTGCTTACTCAGGAAAAAGAGATAGCGGGCTATACCTTGGTTTGCATTTCGGAAGTCGCTATTATTTTTCAAATCAATGGGCAATCAATGCTGAGCTTGAATTCGCCACCACTCTTGGAGGATTAAAACTGGGTGCCACCTATCGTTTTTAACAATGAATCTAAGCTATAGTCAAGCGGCTTTAAAGGCATTTCTTGAGATACAATCGAGTATTGGGCTTGGTAAAGTGGCGGATTACATCCCCGCGCTTGCCAAAGCCGATATAAATTCTTTCGGATTTGCCATGCGAACTAACAATGGCGAGGAATTTATGCTTGGCGACGCAGAACAACCATTTAGCATTCAGAGTATTAGTAAATTATTGACACTTGTTTTATGCCTGGAAAAAGACGATTCTATCTTAACAACGCGTGTGGGGATTGAGCCTTCCGGAAATCCATTCAATTCATTAGTCCAACTTGAGTATGAAAACGGAATTCCCAGGAATCCTTTTATTAACGCAGGAGCACTTGTGATAACCGATTCATTGATTTCCCATTATAGTGATCCGGAAAAAGAGATACTCATTTTTGCCAGAATGCTTTCCGGCAATTCTAATCTTAATTATAACCTTGAAGTGCGCGATTCTGAAAAAGCAACAGGCTTTCGCAATGTGGCGCTGGTAAATTTTATGAAGAGTTATGGAAATATTGATAATGAATGCGAACGTGTGTTGAATTGTTACTTTACTCATTGCTCGCTCGAAATGAGTTGTCTTGATTTGGTACGCACCTTCGACTTTTTAAGTAGAAATGGTCAGCATAGCTCCGGGAAGTCGATCCTATCGTATCGACAAAACAAAAAAGTAAATGCTTTATTGCTAACCTGCGGCACATACGATGCCGTAGGAAACTTTGCTTACAAAGTAGGCTTGCCGGCAAAAAGTGGAGTTGGTGGTGGTATTGTGGCTGTAATTCCTAATGAAATGGTTCTGGCGGTTTGGTCGCCGGGACTTGAGCGCTCTGGAAATTCTTATGCCGGTTCATTGTTTCTAGAGCATTTTACCACAATTACCGGTAAAAGTATTTTTTGAAAAATTGGGCTGAAATCTTGTTTCTGAATAAAAAAAAAAGTAAATTCGCTTTTAGGAGATATGGCATTAAACTCAAAACCATAAAAGTGTTGAATAATTTTTTTACCAATGAAAAAGGCAAAAAACGAATCCCCAAGGGAGCGATTGTACAATGATGAATTCGATCGTTCCTTCAAAGGACGCAAGTCAATTCCAACCTCTAAGAAAAAGAAAAATTACTCTATTTATGATGAGTTTGAAGAGGATTCCGAAGAGCCAATCAATCATCGGAAGAAATCTGAAAGCATTTGGGATTATTTTGAGGAGGAAGAAGATGCGTAGTTAATATAAAGGTGCCGATGGGCACCTTTTTTTATATCTTCTTTACAGACAATCCTTTGCTTAAAGTATCTAGTCGTTCTTTAACGCTCACAATTTCATGAATATCTTCAATGGAATGTCCGGCACACCAAACGGTTTGATAAGTAGCGGAGAAGGCAGCTTTGCGTAATATCCTCATTCCGCGTGAGAATGCGAATTGTTTAACCCAACGTTTAATTTGCTTATGATTGTTGAGCCAACGTTCTAAACGATTTTGCCGGGTACCAATTTTTTGAACATAGGGAGTGTTAATAACAGAAAAGGGAACCCCCGATAACTTATCGGTGAGTACGATATCGGAGGCTCTGTATTGAATTAAAGCATTTTTATAATCAGATGACACGTTGCATTCGTGTGTTGCAATAAAAATTGTGCCACAAGATACTCCTTCTGCTCCCAGGGACAAAACATCCGCAACTTTTGTGGCGTTTGTGATTCCTCCGGCTGCAATAACAGGAATTGAAATCAGACTTTTAATTGCAGGAATTAACTCTTCGTGACTGAATTGACCAGCATGTCCGCCGGCAAATTTTGAAACAGCAATAAGGGCATCTGCTCCGGCTTTTTCCAAGCGCACCACATGACGGGTGTCAACAACATCACAAAAAACTTTTATGCCATGTGGTTTACACCGTTGAATAACATATTCGGGATTGCCAAGTGAGGTAATGATAAATGCGACTTTCTCTTCAATGCAAACAGAAAGTTGTGCTTCAAGTGAAGCGTTTGATTTGTGCGAAATGATATTGATGCCAAAGGGTTTTGATGTTTTCTCTTTAATGGTTCGGATTCCGGTTCTCATCAGTTCGGGGGTTGCCCAATTCATGGCCGGAATTGCCCCTGTAGCTCCATAATTACAGGCTTCAACAATCATTTGCTCATTGGTTACCAAGTACATGGGAGCCAAGATCACAGGGACTTCAATGTCGAGCAAGGTAAGTAATCGTGAACTGTACATCATTCGTCCTTTGAATATTTTTGTCGAATTTCTTGTTTAATCTCATGCAGTTTTTTGTCGGACATTCGCTTGTCATGGTCCACCTTAAGAGGCAAACCATCTCGATCCCATTCGATGATTCCTCCGGCCATGTTGGCAATGTTTTGCAGACCGGCATTTTTAGCGTAGGCGGCCGCTTGTTTTGAACGTAGCCCAGTTGCATCGGCAAAAATCAATAGTGGTTCGGAGGGGAAGGTCACGTTTTGATTTACAATATCTTTAAGCCGAAAGTAGAATACTTTTGGAATATCAAATTGTTTATACTCACGGAGTTCTGGTTCGCGCACATCAATAATGGCAGCACCTTCTTCTATGCATAACCGATATGCTTCTTTTGGTGTTATATTCAGAATGTTATCGACATGAAATCCATTGATATTCATAGGATTATTCTTCAGAAAAGTTGGCGAATATCGTTTTTCAAGGCATCAATAGCTTCTTTGGTAGGAGAATCATTACGGCTGAAATTTTCAAGCAAAACCTGACTCAGTTTTATCGATGGATCCCCGGGTTTAAGCTTTCCGGCTTCTGTATTGATGATTTTTACTACGTTTTCTTTGGCATTCTTAATAATTATCCATGTTTTATCGGAGAGATAAAGCTGTTGAGTTACGTTGTGGTTCCATTCTTGGCGTATTTCTCTTAACATTTGAGAGTGAAACTCTTGTACCGTTATATTGGGTCGTTGCATTCTCATGACCATGGCCTCCGGATCGATGCGTTCCAAAAACAAAAGCATTCTTTCGTGGGCTCGAAGACGAATGGGTAGTAGGGTTTGGGAATCTTTTTTTTGTTGCTCGTGAAGTTGTTTCTGTCTTTCAATGATTTGAAACTTTGCCATGACCAACCACATTGCTATGAATACCATAAAGGAAGGCAAAATCCAACGTACTATATCAAAGATTTGTTCCATAGTTTATTTTTTTCGCATGTAGATTTCAATCGGAACTCCATTAAAATTAAAATGGTGTCGTATTTTGTTTTCCAGAAAACGCTTGTAAGGCTCTTTTACGTATTGGGGCAGATTACAGAAAAATACAAATTGCGGTGTTTTGGTGGGTAATTGTGTGATATATTTTATTTTAATGAATTTGCCTTTATAAGCTGGTGGAGGATAATTTTCGATTTCGGGCAAAATAAGTTCGTTGAGTTGTGAAGTGGGAACGCGCTGCGATCTGTTTTTATATACTTGAACAATAGAGTCGAGAGCTTTTAGCACCCTTTGTTTGTTGAGCACCGAAACAAAATGAATGGGGTAATCGATGAATGGGGCGGTACGTCCCCGGAGAATTTTTTCGTATTCAACCGTGATGTTTTTCTCTTTTTCCACCAAATCCCATTTGTTTACAAGGACTACTAATCCTTTGCGGTTTTTTCGAATTAATTGGATTATTGATAGATCCTGCGCTTCAATGCCAATAGTTGCGTCGAGCATCAATACACAAACATCGCTGTCTTCAATGGCTCGAATAGTGCGCATTACGGAGTAAAACTCCACATCTTCGTTAACTTTTGCTTTGCGTCTTAATCCGGCAGTATCGATAAGTAGAAAATCATGTCCAAATTTATTGAATCGGGAGTGAATGGCATCGCGAGTGGTTCCGGCAATAGGGGTTACAATCGAACGCTCGTCCTCAAGTAATAAATTTACAAACGATGATTTTCCCACATTGGGTCGTCCTACAACCGCGATTCGTGGTAACTCGTTTTCATCTATATCTTCATTGCTTTCGGGTAGAACGGCTACTAAATCGTCTAAAAGATCACCCGTGCCTGAACCGCTTATGGCTGAAATCGGATAGATTTTATCATATCCCAATGAATAGGCTTCATAGGCTTCTAACAATATCTCGTTATTATCAACTTTGTTTACGACCAAAAATTTCTTTTTGTGAGAATATTTCCGGAGAATATCATTTACACCCTTGTCGTAATCCGTGATTCCGGTTTGGCCATCGATCAAAAAAAGAATGGCATCGGATTGCTCAATGGCTATGGTTACCTGTTTTCTGATTTCGGCTTCAAAAATATCGTC